>CALZJF010000015.1 GCA_945787885.1 uncultured Bacteroidales bacterium
AAAAATCGGTGCAACTCAATGAGTTACACCGATTCGCTTATTATTGTTTATTGCTTTTTATCAGCCTTACTTCACCTCCTCAAAGTCTGCATCCTGAATGTCATCATTCTTTCCGCCATTGCCAGGCTGAGGGCCTTGCTGACCGAAACCGGCTCCACCGAAACCGGCACCGCCGGGCTGTGCGCCGGCCTGACCCTGAGCGCCCTGATACATCTTGCCAACTACGGCATTGAGCTCGCTGATGGCAGCATCAATGGCAGCGAGGTCCTGCGCCTTGTGGGCATCCTTCAGCTTGCCGAGGGCAGCCTCGATTTCGCCCTTCACATCAGCAGGAATCTTATCACCGTTCTCCTGCAGCATGTTCTCGGTCTGGAAAATCATGCTGTCAGCCTGATTGATTTTGGCAATGCGCTCGCCCTCCTTGCGGTCAGCCTCAGCGTTAGCCTCAGCCTCAGCCTTCATGCGGTCAATCTCTTCTTTCGAGAGATTGCTGCTGGCTTCGATGCGGATGCTCTGCTCCTTGCCCGTAGCCTTATCCTTGGCACTGACGTTGAGAATACCGTTGGCATCAATATCGAAGGTCACCTCAATCTGAGGCACGCCACGGCGAGCGGGAGCAATACCAGCGAGGTTGAAGCGGCCGATGCTCTTGTTCTGAGCCGCCAGGGTGCGCTCGCCCTGAAGCACATGGATGGTCACCTCGGGCTGATTGTCTTCAGCGGTCGAGAACACCTGACTACGCTTGCAGGGAATGGTGGTGTTAGCCTCTACGAGCTTCGTCATCACGCCACCGAGGGTTTCGATACCCATGGAGAGGGGCGTTACGTCGAGGAGCACGATGTCCTGACCCACCTCCTGATTGAGGATGGCACCCTGAATGGCAGCACCTACGGCCACCACCTCATCGGGGTTCACACCCTTCGAGGGAGCCTTTCCGAAGAAGTCTTCCACGAGCTTCTGCACGGCAGGGATACGGCTTGAACCGCCCACGAGGATTACCTCGTCGATCTCGCGTGCGCTGCAACCGGCATCGCGGAGGGCATTCTCGCACGGTACGCGGCAAGCCTGAATCAGATGGTGAGCCAGCTGCTCAAACTTAGCCTTCGTGAGCGTCTTGAGCAAGTGCTTCGGACCGGTAGCCGTGGCAGTGATGTAGGGAAGGTTGATTTCCGTGGAGTTAGAGCTGGAGAGTTCGATTTTTGCCTTTTCGGCAGCCTCCTTCAGACGCTGCATCGCCATGGGGTCGCCCGTGAGGTCAGCACCCTCTTCAGCCTTGAACTCGCTGACGAGCCAGTCGATGATGACCTGGTCGAAGTCGTCGCCGCCGAGGTGGGTATCGCCATTGGTAGAGAGCACCTCGAAGACGCCGCCGCCAAACTCGAGGATGGAGATATCGAACGTACCGCCGCCGAGGTCGAACACAGCGATTTTCATATCCTTGTGAGCCTTGTCGATACCGTAGGCCAGTGCGGCAGCAGTAGGCTCATTGACGATGCGCTTCACTTCGAGTCCGGCAATCTGTCCGGCCTCCTTCGTAGCCTGACGCTGCGAGTCTGAGAAGTATGCCGGCACGGTGATGACGGCTTCCGTCACCTCCTGACCGAGATAATCTTCAGCCGTCTTCTTCATCTTTTGGAGAATCATGGCCGAGATTTCCTGCGGAGTATAGTTGCGTCCGTCGATAGCCACGCGCGGCATACCGCCTTCATTGACGACATCGTAGGGCACACGCTCGATTTCCTTCTGCACCTGTCCCCAGTTTTCTCCCATGAATCGCTTGATGGAGTAAACGGTCTTCTTGGGGTTCGTGATGGCCTGACGCTTGGCAGGGTCGCCCACCTTGCGCTCGCCATCGCCCGTGAATCCTACTACGGAAGGCGTGGTGCGCTTGCCCTCGCTATTGGCGATGACGATGGGCTCGTTGCCCTCGAAAACAGAAACACAAGAGTTGGTAGTTCCTAAGTCGATACCGATAATCTTTCCCATAATTGTCTTTTTCTTTATTGTTTTTTATTATTATTCGTTTTGCTTCGCCCTGCGGTCATGCTCGCCGTCTTCCATATATATATAAATAAGGAGTGGCGCGCCGCAGCGTTGCGTTTGCCCTACTTAACAGCAACTGATGTGCCAAGGCTTTTTTCCTGCCACTGGCATGACCGAAAAATCTGCCACATTGTCACATTTCATGCTTTTCCCTGCGTTTTTTCTGCGTTTTTCTGCGTTTTTCTGACTAAAATCATACAAACGTGCGCGAAATGCACGCACTCGCCCCACCCTTCCGAACGAGGCGTGCTGCGGCATCAGCTATTTGGTCAGTGAAACTGGCTTCACACGCATTCACCCCCAGCACTCCCCAAGCCCGTTTTCCCTCGTTTTGCTATCCGTCGCCCCCGGAAGTCGCCGTTTCGGACTGCCAGAGAGCCTGCCGCCGAGGCGGAAGCACTGAGCTTCGCGCTCCATCCGCAGTGCTTCTGCCTCGCAAGTGACCATTTCCTACCCTCAAAGTGACCACATATCCCCCTCAAAGTGACCATTTTCCACCCTCAATGTGACCACTCCTGAGCAAAAACTGCCGTCGGAAAGGGGAAAGACACTCCATATAAGTAGGTAAGTATAGCAGGAATTATCATGGCTTGTATGTTTGAACGCTCTCTTTGACGCAGGCTTTAGCCTTGAAAACAGTCACATAGCCCCCAACAATATAAGCTCGCTCCTTTATTTCAAGACAAAAATCTGCGTCACACTTTCCTTTCGCATAGATTTAGCCTTGAAAACAGTCACGGTTCACCTATATTTGGACGCCATGCCCCTTTATTTCAAGACTAAGACCTGCATCCAAACAGTGCATTCAAATATAAAAACAATTTTCATTACCCACTTTGGGGAAAAATGTCTGAGATATTTTTGCAAAACAGAGAGGAGGCGAGTTGGAAAGCAAGCTGAACGCGCATATTTTGCATGGCAAACATGGCAAACCGCTGAGTTTTTACCCATTTTTTCAGAGAAAAACCAAAATATATAGTACTTTGCTTTACACAGTACCTAACATTGCCTAATTTTGCAGCACACAACAAGCGTGAAACCGCAGAACTGTCATCGTCTGCACCGCGAACAGCAGACGACAGCATAGCATCCTCCCATCAAGAACCACAAACACAACGCCTATGGCCAACATCGAAAACACGCGCTCACAGATGCGCAAGGGCATGCTGGAATATTGCATCCTGCTCCTGCTGCGCCACCGCCCGCTGTATGCCAATGACATCATCGCGCGCCTGAAAGAGGCAGAGATGATAGTGGTAGAAGGCACGCTCTACCCCTTGCTCAATCGTCTGAAAAAAGACGGATGGCTGAAATACGAATGGCAAGAAAGCACGCAGGGACCTCCCCGGAAATACTATTCGCTCACTGCCGATGGCGAAGAAGCCCTCCGTCAGCTCGACGGCAGCTGGAACGAGCTTGCCACCACCGTGAGCATCCTGCAGCAAAACTATCCTGCCCTGCCCTACCAACCCTCAGACCTCACCCCCGAATCCAATCCCGAACCCTCTACCTTTTAAGTCCATGAAAAAGAACATTTCCATCAACATCTGCGGCACCGTCTATCACATAGACGAAGATGCCAGCCTGCTGCTCGAAAACTATCTGCAAAGCATGAAGAGCTATTTCGAGCGCGAGGAAGGCGACAACGAAATTTTTGACGACATCGAACACCGTGTGGCAGAACTGCTGTGGGACTACAAGCAGCAGGGCATGGAGGCGGTGGATATAGATATGGTGAAGACCGTCATTGAGAAGATAGGCAACCCGGCCGAAATAGCCAACGACGATGCTCCCCACGCTAATGCCGACGATGCTGCCTCTGCAGAAATGCCTGCTGACGATGCCTCTGGCCAACCCGGCGAAGAATCAGAAGAGCCGAGAGCACACTTCAAAAACCGCCGCATCTACCGTAATGTGCAAGACAAGATGCTGGGCGGCGTCTGCTCCGGACTGACCGAATATTTTGGATTGAGAGATACCTCGTTCCTGCGTTTGGCCATGCTGATTCTGACTCTCTTCCTGTTCTTCTGGTGGAACGGCTACCTTGTGGGGTGGGCCATACCTCTGCTTTATATGGCCATGTGGATCATCGTCCCTCCTGCCAGCACTCCTGAAGACAGGCTGCGCATGAAGGGCCGCAAAGTGAATCCGAACAGCCTGAAGGAGCAGATAGTAAGCGAATCGGAAGAGCAGGCACAGCAAAAGCTGCAAGCGCAACAAGCCTCGCAAGCGCAGCGACGCACGCAGTCGGGATGCCTCAAGCTCATCCTGACATTCCTGCTACTGATGCTCCTGCTATTTCTGCTATGCCTTTTATTGCCACTTTTCTTCCTGCTCTTCGCCTTTGCATTCGGGATTTCTGTCATTACCAGCTTCATGGGCATCGAGATGCAGCAATATCTCTGCCACATCGATACCTCTATCCTCTTGACGGGTGCGGTGGCAGGCATCATCGTCGTCTTCATTCCCATCTGGTTTATCATCTCCTTCCTGCGCCACACCCGCAAGCCAACCTCGACGCTGAGCATCGTGAGTCTCATCGTGACATGGATCATAGCCCTTACCGTCTGCATCACCTCGACTGTGATGACCGGGCTGCAGGTGAGCAAAAACAGCCAGAAAATCCACGATGCCGAGTGTACGCGCAACGGCGTCAGGCTGGCGGCGTCCGGCGATTGGCGCGCACTCGATGAAATGGGGTGGACGCTGCATCGCCTGGAGAACGTGGAGCCTTACATCGTTGGTTATCCGCAATCGTACGCAGGCCTTTCACCCTACACGCTGAAAATTCTGCGCGACACTTCATCGCTCCCTATGACGTTCAGCCTCAGCCGTTCGGAATACTACGACGAGGGCTACTACGTGCTGGAGGGCATCTGCCGCACGCAGGGCAAAGGCATCAAGGTGGAGGCATGCGCCGAAGCCAACCCGAACCGCAGGCTTGCCGCCATCGACCCCTCTGCGCAGGGCAAGGACCTGATGCAGCTGAGCTTGGAGGAGGCCGCAGCATTACCCATCCTGAATCATCCTGACAGCACGCAGTGGGCTGACTTCACGGACGACCAAACGCAGTGGGGATATTACGCCAGCGAGCCGTTCCACCACGATGGCGGCATGATTACCACCCGCATCAGCGCCGAGAAGGCATTTGCCAACGCCTTCTATCTCCGCCATTTGCAGTTGCGCCCGGTGGAAGCCAAGACGCTGAAACACTCGCCTGCTGCAAAAGGCAAGAAACTATAGGCATAAGAAGATAAGCAGGGAAGGAAAATCAGGCTCTCACGCATTACCGAATTTCCATTCCCTGCATATTTATGGTAGGTTCTATAAATTAGTTTTCTATGGAAGGCAGTGTTCATGTTTTACTTGGATGCCTTCACGCCTCTCGCACCATATCTTTTTGTCTTTCATTCAGTCACGTAGCCCGCTACGCTCCCTCATGAAAACCAAAAACCTACGGCACGATAGCCGCGAACACATCACAAGCTAATTTATAGAACCTACCTTATCTCTCCTCTCACCACTACTCAACCTTACATCCGCCATGAAAAACCTCGTTGCCCGCTGCGGCAAACTGCTGCTTCGGCTCCTGCACGCCCCGAAGGCAAGAGTCGCGGCTCTCGGTTTCAGCTTCCTCTGCCTGACAATGTATGTCCATGCTCAGGAAAAGCCCCTGATTACGACCGACGACCTCATGAAGAATGAATACCACATATTGTATGGCCAAGTGCTGGACAATGTGACGCGCCTGCCACTGGTGGACGTGAAGACGCAACTGCTGACAACTGACAGCACGCTGGTGTTCGAATGGACCATCAACAAAAACATGGGAGTGAGCTCTCTGCGCCCCGTTTATTTTGTGGCGCTGCCGAAAGCGGGCGAATATATCCTGCGCATGAGCAAGGACGGTTACGAAACCCTCACGCTGCCCTACAAAATCGACCGGCTGCGAAAGAGCGAGAAGGCCATCCTGCACGCTCCCGTCGTCATGAAGCATGCACCGCGCGAGGTGAAGCTGGGAGATGCTGTCGTGAAGGCCACGAAAGTGAAATTCTATGTACGCGGAGACACCGTGGTCTATAACGCCGATGCCTTCCAACTGGAGGAAGGCTCGATGCTCGATGCGCTCATCAGCCAGTTGCCGGGCGCAGAGCTGAAGGACGACGGGCGCATATTCGTCAACGGCAGGCAAGTGGAGAGCCTGCTGCTGAACGGTGAGGATTTCTTCAGGAAAGACCGCTCCGTCATGCTTGAAAACCTGCCCACCTACATGGTCAAGGACATTCGAGTCTATGACAAGATGAGCCGCCTCGGCGAGCTGATGGGCAAAAACGTTGGCGACGAGATGCTCGTCATGGACGTAAAGCTGAAGAAGGACTACCAAACGGGCTGGATGGCCAACATGGAAGGCGGAGGCGGCACGGACGAACGCTATCTCGCCCGACTCTTCGCACTCAGATATACCACGCACTCACGCCTTTCGGCATTTGCCAACATCAACAATCTCAACGACAGGCAGCGCCCCGGACAGGGCAGCGAATGGATGCCTGCCATCGAAGACGGGATAAGAACCATGCAGAACGGCGGAATGGACTATCTGGTAAACGACCGCATGCAGAGGTTCAAGCTGGAAGGAGAGGCCGTCGTGAACCACACAGATACGCGGACCCAGGAGCTGACTGCCAGGCAAAGCTTCCTGCAAAGCGGCGACGCCTACGGACGAATGCGCCATGCCGACCGTGCTCACGACCTTTACTTCAGCACCAACCACGACTGGACCTTCAACAGCAGGCGGGCAAACATCGCGCTGAGTCCGAACCTTCACTTTTCTTCCAACAGCAACAGCAGTCTCAGCCTCTCCGTGCAGTCCGTCAGCGACAACCTGACGGACGCATGCCTCGACACGCTGTTTTCACCTGACGTGTCGCCTGCCCGCCTTGCCGGCATCATCAACCGCGTATCTGCCAAATCCAAACGCGACGGCTACTATCTGTCGGCTGGCATGACGGCGAAAGCCTCCATAAAGGTGCCGCACACGAACGACAACCTACTGCTGGAGGCGCGCGCCAACTACATCGACACGCAGCACGACAACTTTGCCCACAAACTCTATGACTATCCACAGGATGGCACACTGGCTGACCGGAGAAATGAATACGGAAAGGAGGAATATCGCAGCTATTCGGCTACCGCCAAGGCTTCCTATTACTATTGGGGCATTGGGCGCAACTGGCTCATCAGCCCTTCCTACGAATACACGACGGACTGTTCGCGCCAAAAAGATGGCCTGCACCGGCTGGACTACCTGACGAACGATGCCAACGACTGGCCGGAACTGGGCGTGCTGCCATCAGTGACTGACTGGCTGAGCCTGACTTTCGACCCTGAGCACAGCAAATATGCCACGCAGGAGAACGACTACCACGTGGTAGCACTGAACATTTACAAGAATGAATATAAAAGCAACACATGGTCATTCAATCTCCACCTTCCCCTCAGCATAGACCGCAACCGCCTGGACTATGAGCGCCCGGCACTGACCGACACGACGATTACGAAACGCTATGTGCTTTTCCGCCCTACGCTGTGGGTCAGCAAGAAGTGGCGGAACAGGGATGAGGATGGCAGACTGCTGTCTTACCACGAACTAAAGGCAAGCTACCGCGTGGCCATGACACCGCCATCCACGGACTATTTTGTGGATGTGCGTACGAACGACAATCCGCTGGAGGTGTACACGGGCAACAACGCCTTGCACACGACGCACAGCCACCATTGGGAGTTGAACTACGCATGGAACAGCCCGGAAAAGCAGCGCATGGTATCATCGAACGTTTCCTATCTGCTTTCGCGCAACGACGTAACCATGGGATATACCTACGACAGGCATACGGGCATCTACACCTATCGCCCGGAAAACGTGGACGGCAACAATGTCCTCTCGGGCAAAGTCATCTGTTCCACACCGTTGGACAAGCGCAAACGGCTGAAACTGGAGCTGAACACCGATGCAACGTATCGGCACAGCGTTGACCTCAGTAGCAATACGCCGGAGCAAGCCCCACAAAGGAGCACCGTCAACACCACCTACCTGACACAAGGCCTGCGCATCCACTATGCCATCAGCAGCGTACGGCTGGGCGGAAAGGCTTCATTGACTTACACTCACCAGACTTCGCCCAGAGCCTGCTTTGTCTCCACGGACGCTGCATCCTATCAATACGGCATCAACTGCACGGCAGACATGCCCGCGGGCTGGCAGATTTCTACGGATGCCACCATGTACAGCCGCAGAGGATATGCCAACGAGTCGATGAACACGGACAACTTCGTGTGGAACATACGTGTGGGAAAGAAATTCCTGAAGGGCAGGCTGAGCGTCATGCTGGATGGCTTCGACATCCTGAACAATATTTCCAACGTACGCCAGACCTTGAACGCACAAGGCCGTACGGAAACGTGGTATATGTCTGTGCCGCGCTATGCCCTGCTGCATATCGCCTATAAATTCAGCAAGGCTCCGAAGAAGAAGCTATGAGGTGGGGGGTGCAATCCGGTCAGACGGATTGCCATCCCGCTGGGGATGTGGGATTTCAGTCCATGCGGACACAGAAGAACGCCCCGAACGGGAGGGATTATAAACTACGCAGTCGGCTCACTGCATAGTTCATAATCCCTCCCGTTCAGGGCGTTGCCTCTTATTTCACAGCCTATGCCTGCGCTTTCAGCAGATGTTGCAACACATCCGTCCAGACCTGCTCCTTGCCTGCTTCATTCAGAATTTCATGGCGCATAGCGGGGTACAGCCGCTCCTCAACCTCGCAGAATCCTGCCTCACGCATCCGCTGGGCAGCGGCATGGAAGGCTGCATCAGAGATGCGGCACACATCGTCGCCACCTGATATGAAAAGCACGGGCAGCGATGGCGCCACCTGCGTCCAGCCTGCGGGGGCATAGCAATGCAGCATCATGGAGAAGAGATGGAAGAAGGCGTTGGCGGTGAAGACAAACTGACAGAGCGGGTCGGCATTGTAGGCCTCCACCACCGCCCTATCGCTGCACACCCAAGCATTGGGGCGATGCTCAAGCCGATAGGGACGGTTGAAGGGACCGAAAGCCAACTGCTGAATCCACCTTGGCCGATGCCGTCCGCCGAACAAGCGGGCATCGAAGGCGGCAAGCCAGCGCGCCACAGACGTGGCAGGATGCAGGCTCGGACTGCCGCAGACCGTGAGCGAGGCGATATGGCCAGGATGGCGCTTCACAAAGCACCGCACCGCCAGCGAGCCCATGCTGTGCCCTATCAGATGGCAGGGCAAATGGGGATACTCGCGCTCCGCCCACTGCTGCACTGCCCGAATATCATCGACCAGAGCTTGCCAACCTCCGGCATAGAAATAGCCCAAATCTT
This sequence comes from uncultured Bacteroidales bacterium, assembly GCA_945787885.1. Lineage (GTDB taxonomy): Bacteria > Bacteroidota > Bacteroidia > Bacteroidales > Bacteroidaceae > Alloprevotella. The sequence continues at coordinate 9,455 of CALZJF010000015.1, forward strand.
CCGGATGCAGGACGGAGCCGCCATGACCGCGGTGGTCATGAGCTATACAGGCGAAGCCGGCATCTGCCAGGAATTGCATGAATCCGGCATACCGCTCCTTGTGTTCGCACATGCCGTGCGACAGCTGGACTATGCCACGCGGTGTGGCATCCGAGGGAGCCACGAGCATCACCGACAACTGCAAGGCATCGGACGTAGCGGGAAGTGTGAAGATGTTTGTCGTAGTCATAGGGGTTCTCTGTTAAGGGGGAGAAGGTCTGGGGAGGGACACTTCGCCGGTCAATGTCAATCCCTGCACGGTTTTGCCTGATTGACAGGGCAAATATACGACAACTTTCTGAAGACGATTGTCTCCCAAGCGCAATTGCCGCAAAAATACACCGGAACTGCCTGAAAAACACGCCAAAACAAAGCTGAAATAAGGGAAGTTTTCAAAAGAATGCTTGGAAAAACGAATAATATGTAGTACCTTCGCCTTCAAAGATGGAGGATTGCACAGAGATGGAGTAAAGAAACGTGGAATCACGCACTCAAACAGCAACACTATTCCCCTAAATCTAATCATAAAACAATGGCACAAAGATTTATTTTGAACGAAGTGTCCTACTTCGGAGCAGGAGCTCGCAAGGAACTACCAGAAGTATTAAAGCGCATGGGGCTTACGAAAGCCTTTGTGTGCAGCGACAAGGGCCTTATTAAGGTAGGAACAACGAAGATGGTCACTGATGTGCTTGATGCCATCGGTTTCCCCTACGAAATCTATAGCGAAATCAAGCCCAATCCCACCGTCACCAATGTGAAGCAGGGCGTTGAAGCCTTCAAGGCCTTCGGTGCTGACTGCATCATCGCCATCGGCGGAGGCTCAAGCATGGATACTGCAAAGGGAATTGGCATCGTGGCAAACAACCCTGAGTTTTCCGATATCGTCAGCCTGGAAGGATGCGCTCCTACGAAGAAAAAGAGCGTTCCCCTCATCGCACTGCCCACCACCGCTGGCACGGGTGCCGAAGTAACTATCAACTATGTCATCATCGACGAGGAACGGCAGGCTAAGATGGTCTGCGTCGATCCCAACGACATTCCTGCCGTAGCCATCGTTGACCCCGAACTGATGTATTCTTTGCCAAAGAGTCTGACGGCTGCTACAGGCATGGATGCTTTGACCCATGCCATCGAGGGCTACATCACCAAGGGTGCATGGGTGATGAGCGATATGTATGAGCTGCAGGCCATCAAGATGATTGCAGAAAATCTACCCATCGCCGTCGAAGAGCCTCAGAATCCCGTTGGTCGCGAGGGTATGGCCCTGGCACAATACATTGCCGCACAGGCCTTCTCAAACGTTGGTCTCGGACTGGTTCATGGTATGGCTCACCCCATGGGTTCGCTCCATGATGTTCCCCACGGAGTAGCAAACGCCCTGCTCCTCCCCACTATTATGGAGTTCAATATGCCCGTGCGAATTGAGAAATATGGCGTCATTGCCCGACAGATGGGCGTTGACACCACGGGCATGAGTGCTGAGCAGGCTGCACAGGCTGCCGTAGATGCCGTTCGGGCTCTCAGCATCAAGGTGGGAATACCTCAACACCTTGCCGACCTCGGAATTACCGAAGACGATATTCCTGCATTGGCAGAGCAGGCACTTGCTGATGTATGTACGCCAGGCAACCCACGCGATGTGACGCTGCAGGATATTATCGAACTTTACAAGAAGGTGCTATAAGCATACTCTGAAAGGATTTCCCTCAGCCGTCTCATAAAAACGGCGAAGCCTAACCAAACAGCCCCCGATACTCCATAGCGGAGTATCGGGGGCTTACAGTTTTTATCGAAATGCCCGCGCGTATCTCAACGCTTAGACTGAGGCATTCGGCAGTTTACTTGACATACTTGCCAAGGGGGAAGGCAATACCCAAGCTGAAGTTAGCATTGGAATTGAGGGGCACGCCCTGCTTTGCCATCTTTCCTACCACGTGGTCCATGCCAATGAAGAAGTTGAAGCCTGTGGGGCAGAAGTTGATGACCCATCCCCACATAGGACCAAAGGTTCCCACACCACCATTGACGCTGGCCTCAAACCATTTCGTAGGCTTTACTGTGGCATAGATTCGCTCTTCATGCCATCCGTAGGTCTTCTGAATGCGCTGATTGTAGGTAAAGCCGAAGGAGAGCTTGTCGTAATAGGGCAAATCGTACGATGCAGAGAGGGTAAGAGTGGTTCCCAACCCCGTCGTGCGCCCAGAAGCTGCACCCGTGTCTTTCAGACGATAGAGGTCGGTCAGGCGGTCAGTGAGGTCATCGCTCATATCATCGAAGTCTTCACCATGCTCATCATCAACCATGATGTTGTTGAAGCCATCGAACTCGAAAGGATCACCGTTGTTCTTCGCGCTGATGCCCTCTTTCCATTTCAGGAATCCAAGGTCGCGCACAGCCAGTCCGGCATGGAGATTCTCCACGAGGTCAAGCTTTCCGAAGTCCACTTCACCACCGAGGTCGAAGGCCAGACCCATACCAGCCACACCCTTCGAGCCTTCGAAGTCGATATTGTCGAAGTCGATGGTCTCATAAGTGCCCTTGGCGGGGTCCTCATACTCCTCTACTTTGGGAGCTCCCCACGTCAGTCCCTTCACGTGGGCATTGATGGTAGCATCAGCCTCGACCATCCATTTGCTCTCATCTTGCAAGTCGAGCGAAAGCTTGTTGAACTCCGCATCTACTCTTGCCAATCCTACGAGCACCTTGGCTCTCAAACCTGCCCGCACGCCTTCATAAACCTCGCGGCTATGGCCAATGGCCACCTCGGCATAAGCCTGCCCGTAACCGCCAAACTTTGATATGTCATAATTCTTGTTCTGCAGGTTCTTCGTCAGTTCAAACAATCCGTAGGGAGCGTTGAAGCCGAAGTTGGAGCGCAGGTTGAGGTCGAAGGTGTTATAGCCTCCCCACTTATGGAATCCAAAGGAGACGAGCGAGGTGAAGAGGTTGAACTGGAACTTATTGTTGTCGTTGAAATTTCCGAGAGCCTCGTCTATGCCAACACTGGGGTGCAGATAGGTAACGAGCTTTCCGTTGCGACTATAGAGCACATCTCCCACACCTACGTTGCCGTTCACGCCCATATTCAGATTACCAAGGGTGATGAAAGGGAAGCCGAAATAGGACGAATGGCTCATATCGTGTGCAGGATTCAACTGATGAGCATAAGAATACCCGTCGAGGAAGTAGGCACTTTGCAACTGCTGCGCCGATGCCTGCTGAGCTGCGAGCGCGAACATGGCTGCAGCGATGATGGAAAATCTTTTTTTCATAATAGGCATATATTAGTTGGCGTCGATGGTAATGCCGCCTTTGAGGGTGGTCTTGATGTTATAGAGACGAATCTTGGCAGAGTCGCGCAGAGTAGCATCGTTAGAGTCAGGATTGTCAATGACGGCACGATACTGCACGCCGTCCAGCTGCTTCGAGCCATTCGTTCCTGCGAAGGCATCGTTCATCGTGTAGCCTTCCTTTGGCTCAAGATTGAATGTCACCTTCTGATCCTTCTTGTTAGCCGCAATCTTTACGGATACCTCCTTGACGCTGACCATAGCCTTGCCCTCTTCGTCAATGGGCGTGATGGTCAGGGTGATGTCAGCCGGCAGATTGCTCTCAGCCAAGGCTTCAAACTGGATGTAACCCGCATCGACGTCCTCCAGATCGCCCATGTCTTCTGCCCATCCGCGCTCAGTGTCGCTATAGACGAGCGTGAACTCGGGACCGCAGGTCAGGGGCGAGAAGATTTCGTAGTCCAGACTAATGTCATAGGTGCCGGGGATGCTCAGTTCGTCGGCCTCAAGCGTGACGGGGGCTATCTCGATGTCCACCTGATCGGGGAGCTTGCGAATCAGACCACCAAGGTCTTCCACCTTCACCCACTTCACGCCCTCCTCATAACCTTCGGGGCGGAAGGTAGCTTCCTTGTCGGCAAGCATGAAGAGGTTGGTTCCCGTAGTGATTTGCAAGCCCTCGGTCTCACGCACAACGGTCTCATCGGTCGTTGCCTTCATGGTCAGCTTAGTTTCAGCCACACCGGGAAGCTGGTTCTGAATCGTCAGGAAGATAGCAGGATTATCGAGGTCGAGCACTACGTCGTCATCGTTCAGGAAGTCAGGCATATCGTCCAGCTTGATGGGGTCAGGATTGTCCACCGTGCGCTTCACCTTTCCGCTCACGCTGCGCACCTTGATATCACCGCCGAACTCTGCATCGCCCTCAACATTGATGTTTCCAGGCAGAAGCTCCGCCTTGAAGAGGTCGAGGTTTCTCACCTCCATATTTTCCTCATCAAAGAAGTTTGCCTTGATGAAATCCGTCTTCTCATCCAGTTTCTTTTGGAGTTCATCATAGTTCATTTCGCTCATATCCATACGGAAAGCACCGTCCATACGGAATTCGCCCTTGATGGTCATCTCGCCATCGCTACCGTTGCGCCCAGGCTGGAAGACAATGTTCTTACCGACGGTAGCCTCATCTATTTTAAGCGCAATCTGAATCTTCTGGCTGACATCCATAGCGGGGCTTTCGCCCTTGAAGATGGTGACTACGCCATTGGCATTATCCACGGTCAGATTCTTGGTCTCTTTCTTACCTGCCTTGGTATAGACGATTTGAGCCGATTTCACATTCAGTCCGACGGGGAAGGAGAGCTTTGAATCATCCAGATGAATATTCTTGATGAAGGGCGAGAACTTATATATATCGCAATTCAAGTCGGCCGTGATGGTGTTTTCCTCCAGCTTCACGTTCTTCAGTTCTACGAGGTCAGAGGTAATTCCCGTAGCATGCAGGTCGTCCATTTTGAAGGCGGTGGCATCATCCGATGTGATTTCATAGACGTACGCCTTCTCTTCGAGAGTTACGGGAATCGTCACCTCCTGCCCCTTGATAGTGACAGTGATGCTGAGGTTGTCCTTACTGCTGGCAGCCTTTCTTGCTCTTCGCGCGTTTGTCCCCATCATTTCCTTCAGGTTAATACTTGCGCTGAAAGGATCGAGACTGGGATTCTCGAAGCTGATGGCTTCAATCTTGATGGGGTCGATGTCCGTCTTTCCCGTTTGACGTACGACGAAGATGCTATCTTCGCCATTCGGATTCTTGACGAACTGCACTACGCCGTCTTCCTCCAAGTCCATAAGGCTTCTCAGCACGATATCGCTCGTGCTGCATAATGGCAGAGACAGGTCGCCATTGACACCCAACGTCAGGTCAATGTCGCTCAAGTCGTAATCGCTGTCAATACACGATGTCGTCAGACTTGCAGCGGCTATGAGCACTGCTGGTAAAATAAAATACTTTGGCATTGTGTTTAGTATTTATGATGGATAATATGTGTTTCCTTACCGTTTCAAATCCTTGTCCTGGAAATCATCAGGAATCAGCTTTTGCCTGCACCGCGCGTCAATCCTTTCTGCAAGAAAAGTCTGTAAAGATTTTTGTTTGAAGCATCGCCTATAAGCTCATCCTTAGTCTAAGTAAGTCGAAAGAATTAGCTGGCGACAAGCGGCCAATGTGCAGCTGTGGCGAAAATTCTGGGTTTTGCAAGCCTTCTGCAGAGCTCCCGCTTCGCAAGTAATCATTTTCACCCCTCCATGTGATTGCTTTGACCCCATCAAATGGTCATTTTGCCCTTCAAAATGGTCACTTCAAGACGAAATGCACCGTAGAAGCAAGGCATCTTACCGCAAACTAATTTTATTTTCCTACTGATTCTCTCCATTATATATATAATGTAGCACTTCTTCATCAGGAGCATCGAGCCAGCATTCCCTCAGATTTCTATAAAGATTTTGGGGCAAAGTTACAATTTTAACCTCACACCTTCTGCTTTTTCAGGGAAAATTTGACAAAAAAAGGCGAAAAAACGGAAAAAAGTCCGTTTTTTCGCCTTTTTCACAAGGTTACAACGATTTTGTCTGAGCATTTTTGCTCCTCAAGGCATGGAGATTATTCTGCCTCAACGGTTATTTCGCCCCGAAGATCAGGAAGATGGCAGGAATTTTTCCTAATTCCGGCAATCCCGTCTTCCGCCATTCCTTGATGCTCCGCGTCTTAATCCATTCGTTCGCCGTCGTGATGCCTGCAGCCACGCAGAGTCTCGTCTGTGGCGCACATGTGCTGCAGATGTCTGCAAAGAGTTTTGCATTGCGGTAGGGCGTTTCGATGAAGAGCTGCGTCTGCCGTTCGCTGACAGAGCGCGCCTCGAGCTGCTTGAGTCGTTTGGCACGCTGCGCGGCATCAATAGGCAAATAGCCATGAAACGCGAAGCTCTGCCCATTGAATCCGCTCGCCATGACACTGAGCAGAATGCTTGATGGGCCAACGAGAGGCACCACTTCGAGTCCTTCACGCTGCGCTATCGCCACGATGTCGGCTCCCGGGTCAGCAACAGCTGGGCAGCCCGCTTCCGAAATCACTCCCACATTCTCGCCGCGCCGCAGCGGATCGAGATATTGCGAGAAGCGAGCGGCATCAGCATGCTTCCCCATTTCGCAGAACACGAGTGAATCTATGTCAATGCTCCGTTCCACAGCTTTCAGGAAACGGCGTGCCGTGCGAATCTCTTCTACGATGAAGTGTTTGCAGGCAAGGATTATTTCACGATTGTATGCGGGCAGCACCTTTTCAATAGGGGTGTCTCCCAAAGTGACGGGTATCAGGTAAAGAGCAGCCATGTTATTGTCGTAGGGATGTGGAAAAAAAGAAACTATAGCTCCGAGAAACGCTTGCGCCCCCTCACGTAATAATTCCAGATTAAGCTGAGGTGGCGTATTTCGGGTATGTCGTTCACGGTCGTTCGGGCAAGGTTCTCCTGCCGGTCAGCCTCGAAGTCCTTTCGCCATGCCTTGAAATCCCGCCGCGCCCGCATGATGGCCTTCATGTTTGCCACATCGCCCTTGGCAAGGAATTGCAGCGCAGCCACCCAGTCGAGCAGCGTCCGTCGGCGCATCACGCTTCGCAGTTGAGCGTCGGGCAGGTTTTTGAAGAGCATCGTCAGGTTGTTCCTGAAGTTCAGATACGTCTTGCGCGGATTGTCCTGCGGCAGCGTTCCCCCTCCCACATGGAAAACCACGCTCTGGGGTATGCACACCACCCTTCTCCCGCGCGCCCTCAGCCTCCAGCAGAAGTCTATCTCCTCATTGTGTGCAAAGAATCGCCCGTCGAGCGCACCGTTGCCGTGCCAATCCTCAGGCCGCACCATCAATGCCGCACCCGTTGCCCAGAATATGTCTGCCACGTCGTCATACTGCCCACGGTCTTCTTCGGCCAGCGCAAACACGCGTCCGCGACAGAAGGGATAACCATCGCGGTCCATATATCCGCCCGATGCTCCGGCGTATTCAAAGCGTTCGCGGGCATAGCAAGCGCGGATTTTAGGTTGGCAGGCAGCGCAGTCAGGGTGGGCATCCATGTATTCCCGCAACGGCACGAGCCAACCGGAGGTGGTCTCCACGTCTGAATTAAGCAGCAGATAATAGTCGTAGCGCGGTGTCTCACCCCGTTCCATCAACTGGCGCAGCCGCTCGAATGCCACGTTGTAGCCCTCGGCGAAACCGAAGTTTTGCTCCAGACAGAGCAGGCGCACCGTGGGAAACTCCTCCCGAAGCATCTCTGCCGAGCCATCGTCCGAGCCATTGTCGGCCACGATGACCTCCCCTTCGCCTGCACTATGTGCGACGACGCTGGGCAAGAACTGGCGCAACATCTGCTTGCCGTTCCAATTTAGAATGACGATTGCTATCATTTCTGATTATTTGAAAAATCTACAGTATGGGGAAATTCCTGCAGCATGGGGAAAGCCTCCAGCGTTTCGCCGTCCTGGCTCAGACTTCCCAATCTCGCCAAGCCCAGACTGTCAGCCTCAGCCGCTCCGCCTGCCACCATGCTCACACGGATATAGTTGTCGGTCCATCCCAGCAGAGGCATTCCGTCGCGATGATGCTCCCACAATACGGGGCGCGCCGTACCGATGTATTTCTGATAGTGAGCCCGCCGCTTCGCTTCCGAGAGCCGGATGAGGCGCTGGCTGCGCTCGTGCTTCTCCTGCGGCGTGACGATGTGCGGAATTTCCAAAGCCTTCGTGCCCGGACGCTCTGAATAGCTGAACACGTGCAACTGCGAAATGTCAAGGCTTTCTATAAAGCGATAGGCATCTTCGAAGTATTCCTGCGTCTCGCCGCGTGTCCCGACGATGACATCCACGCCTATAAAGGCATCAGGCATGATGCTCCGTATGCGTTCCACCTTGCTCCGAAAGAGCGCCGTGTCATATCTGCGCCGCATCAGGCGCAGCACATCGTCGCTCCCTGACTGCAGGGGAATGTGGAAGTGCGGCATGAAAGCCCTGCTCTTGGCGCAGAAGTCTATGATTTCGTCAGTCAGCAGATTCGGCTCGATGCTCGAAATTCGATAGCGCGCTATGCCTTCCACGGCATCGAGGGCTCTGACGAGCTCGGCAAAGCTTTCGCCCGTGGTGCGTCCGAAGTCGCCGATGTTCACACCCGTGATGACGATTTCTCGTCCGCCCGCTGCCGCTGCCTCCCGCGCCTGTTCCACCAAGGAGGCGATGCTGCCGTTGCGCGAGCGTCCACGAGCAATGGGAATGGTGCAGTAGGTGCAATAATAGTTGCAGCCATCTTGCACCTTGAGAAAATATCTCGTGCGCTCGCCTCTCGAACAGGACGGCACGAAAGTTCTAATATCCTGCAGGGGCGATGTGAAAGCCAGTCCCTCTTCGTCTGCTGTCAAAGCCTTCTCAAGCAGCTCGATGATGCGTCCCTTGTGCTCCATGCCGACCACGAGGCCCACGCCCTCTATCTTGGCTATGGTCTCTGCCGCCAATTGTGCGTAGCATCCCATGACGGCAATGAGTGCCCTTGGGTGCCGGCGGTGTAGCCGATGGATGGCATGACGGCATTTGGCATCAGCCTCGCCCGTGACGGAACAAGTATTGACGATGCAGAAGTCGGCTTCTTCATCATCCACCGCGTCCTGCACCCCCAGCGCGCAGAGTCTGTCGCGCAGCGACGAGGTCTCGGCATAGTTCAGTTTGCAGCCCAATGTCGCGTAGGCTGCCTTCTTATTATATAATATAGATGAGTGGAGGTTCATGCCGCAAAGTTACGACAAAAACAGAAATGTGCCAATCTGCCTGAGCCTGCGCCTGCGGCAAATGGGCATAAAGGAAAAATGTGCCACATGAATTGCCACGTATGAAGTGCAAAAAATACGAATGTTACACGAAAAACGAAAAAAAAACGGTCTTTTTGGGAAATAATGGCCGAAAACCTTGCAGCGAGCCATGAAATCGCCGTACCTTTGCAGCGTTTTAATACAGCAATTGATTGTTTTACACTTAAAATTATTTACACGACAATGAAGAAGCTTGTTTTCATGTTCGCAGCTTTCGCAGCTATCTCTTTCGCATCTTGTGGTTCTAAGACTGAGGCTCCCGCTGAAGTTCAGGACACCGTTGACACTCTCGCTGCTGACAGCGTTGACACTCTCGCTGCTGACAGCGTTGACACTCTCGCTGCCTAATCAACAGCCCACAAGATCTCTGATTGCTCGAATTTAGTTAATAGTTTCGAACATGGGTCGGATATAAGATATCATCGACCAAAGGAGAAAAATACGACCGGCAGAGCATTGCTCATGCCGGTCTATTTTTTTTCTGCGAAAACGCCCGACATTCCCCATCATGGCGCAACACAATGAATTAGGCAAAGAGGGCGAGGCGAGGGCCTCCCTCTACCTGTTGCTGAACGGCTATCACATCCTGGCGCGCAACCTGCGCGACCCTCATTGCGAGATAGACATCATTGCCGACGACTATGGCGAGGTGGCCTTCATCGAGGTCAAGACGCGCATGCTGCATGCCGATGTGCGTCCCGAAGAGGCTGTCACTGCCAACCGAATGTATCGTATGTCGAGGGCGGCGGAGCATTTTCTCTACGTCAATCGATTGCAAAATCAGCCCTTCCGCTTCGACATCATCGCCCTGACCTGCAATGGCGATGACTGGGATATCCGCCATCTTAAGCACGCCTTCGCCTTCCGCCCCCAAAAACGCAAAGCCACGCCGTAAGAAGGCGATGCACATCTGGCGCGAACAGCTACCCTCCCCCCCCTATTCACTACAAAACGCAACAGCTCCCTGAGACGTAGTTTCTCAGGGAGCTGTTGTGTTTTTGAGCATTACTGGCTACACAGGCCTATCGGACTATCTTGCGCGTCGTTCCGTCTGACATGCGCACGATGCGGACACCTCGCGCTGACGTGGCGATGCGGCGACCGTCGAGGCCATACGCCTCCTGAACGCCGGGGGCCATAGGCTCTACGGTGGCGATGCCAGAGGGAGGCACTACATTCACTGCACTCGTGAGCAGCAAGAGCTGGGGGAAGGCCTCGTTCGTCATACATCCTACCACGCCCGACTGCTTGCGGCAGAACGTCGTCACGGCATCGGCTACACTGTAGTCCTCATCGCGCACGAGTTCCTCTCCCGTCAATTCGCCGTTCTCGTCGTAATACGGGTCATCGACGAACCATCTGAACTCCGTCGGCGTACCATCAGGGGCAGTTGCCACCTCCTTGAGGTCGATGGCACCATTCTCCAGATTCACAGTCAGCCGTTCCTGATTGGCATACGTGTAGAGCTGGAACTGCGCTGGGAGTGGCAGCGTGGCAAACGTGAAGCGGTTGTGGTCAAGGAAGAGCACGTGGAGGTCAGTGTTTGCAGAGACATCCAGCGTGGAGAGGCTGTTTTCCGACAGTCCGAGCTGATAGAGGTTCGGCAGCTGCGTGAGATCCACCTGCTCCAACTCATTGCCCGCGAGGTCGAGCGACCAAAGTTTCTCGTTCTTCAGCGTCACGCTCCTCAGCTGATTCGTGCTGACGGAGAGGAGTTCGAGGTTCGGATAGAGGCTGGCATCAAAGGTCTGGAGGGCATTGCCATTCAGGACGAGATAAGCGAGCTTGGGATATTGCGTAAGGTCGATATCCTTCAGCTGGTTGCCCTCCAGATTCATCTCGAATAGCTCGGGAGCCTCTGGCAGACTGATGTCGGAAAGCCCGGCACTGTGAACGGTGAGGGCGATGAGGTTGTGCATCGGGCGCGCGTCCATGCTTGCCATCTTCACGCCGCGTATGCTGAACACGGTCAAGTGGTCATTTTCGTCATACGACCACACCGTGGCCTTGCATCCCGCCTTCGGAGTGACCTCGAACGTCGTGGGCGATGTGCCGACGAGATAGGCCTCGAGGTCAAAACCTTCGCCCGACCAATCTACGCAGAGCGTCGTGGCGGGCTGATCAGCCACCATGATGAGCGTACCCGTCTCGGTGCTGGTGGGCTCGAAGGTGGCAAGCAGATGCGTGGGCATGCCCGCCATCTCAATAGCCGTCGTGTTCAGCGTCAGTTCGGGGAAGGCGGGATGACTGACAGTGGCGCAGAGGCTTTCGCCGATAAGATGTTCAGCGAAACGCACCTTTCCGCCGTCGAGCGTGAAGTCAGTGCCGGGCGTCAGCTTTGTGCCGTCCGCCTTGACGACTCCGATTTCCGTCTCCTCGCCATAGAGGTAGGCCGTCAGGTCAGCACCCCTGCCTCGCTGCGCAATGGCGATGGGCTTCTGCGGGGCATAAACATACGTGGTGCCCTCAAACTGGCTCGCCTCGAAGGGGAGCGTGGAGAAGCGCAGACAGTTGTCGCTGACCACCAACTCATCGAGCTGCGTCACATCGGCAGGCATCGTGATGCTTTCGAGCACATTGCCTGAGAGGCGCGCACTGACGAGCTTCTCGCAGTAAGAGAGGTTGATGGTCGAGAGTTGATTGTCAGAGAGGTCGAGCGTCTCCATCTGGTCGGTGTCGCGCATGCTCAGCTCCGTCAGGCGGTTGCCGGAGAGATTCAGATGATGGACGGAGAAATTGTCAATCATCTGCAACTTGCTTATATGATTGTCGTGCAAGTCAATGTCTGCCAAGAGGTTTTTCTGGAAAGCATCGTTCGCTCCGCGCAGGTTAAGCGAATCCAGCTGGCAGCCCGTGAGGCAAAGCCGCTGCAGCAGGCGATTCCACTGCAAGTCGATGTCCGTCAGTCCGGCTCCCTCGATGGTGAGCTCCGCCAACTGGTGGGCCTGCCGCACGTCCATCTGCGTCAGCTCCTGCCCTGCAATGGCAAACGCCGTGAGGTCTTCTCCTTCCGGCACATAGATGCTGACGGGGCCGAGGGCAGTGCCGCTGACGGTCTGCGTTTCAGGCGTCAGGGCGGCAGTGGCCACTACGTCTTGCAACTTTCCGTCGCCCCAATCCACGCGGAACGTCTTGGGACTGGCAGCACTGGCATCGCGCATTCCCACCTTGAAGCTCACTTCGGCAGGCACGCTGGCAGGCATGAAGCTGAGGGTCCTCAGGTCTGCACCGTAGTCTTCTGCCGTCTTCACCACGAAGAGGGAAGTGCGGAGAGGGAGCCCATCTACGCTGAACTCCGGGAAGAGCGTATTGGCGAAAGCCACATAGACGCTGTCGGCAGTGGCCTGACGGAGCGTGATGCGCCCGTCCTCATACGTGTAGAAGTCGGGGCCCATCTGCTCAAACACAGAGGGGTCAGCGTCGGAAAGGCGATAGACGGCACACGTCGTCGTCGTGCCTTCGCGGAGCACGCGTTGAGAGAGATCGATGACATCGCCCACTTTGTAGCAACGCTCCACCTCCATGTTCTTCTGGATATAGTCGTACTGAATCCACTGCTGACTGGGCGTGGGCAGCGTGGCAAAGTCGAAGAGATTCCGGCGTATGATGAGATTCTGCAGCATAGTGTTGGCAGAGACATCAATATGGCGAAGATTGTTGTTCGAGAGATAGAGCTGGAGGAGATAGGGATTCTTCGACACATCCACCTGCTCAAACCCATTTCCTCCGGCAAAGAGATAGAGGAGTTTGGGATTGTGGGTCACGTCGAGGCTCTCCAGTCGCACGCCGGGATTGATGGTGCCGGAGAGGTGGTCGCAGTAGAGCTGCTGAAGTTCGGGGTTCTGCGAGACGTCGAGCCTGCGGATGCCCGTATCCGACACATTGAGAATGGCGAGCTGAGGGTTCTTCGTCACGTCAATTTCACTGACGGGCGTGGAATCGATGGAGATTTTCTGAAGATTGGGGCATCCCGAAGGGTCAATACGACGGAGGTCGTGGCAACTCCAAGCATCGAAAGCCACCATGGCAGGATAGTCGGAAAGATTGAAGCGCTGGTCGAGGTGGTCCATCTGTCCGATGTCGAGGATGACGAGCTCATTCTTCGGCGTTCCGACGATGAGGGGCTGCTTGTTGAAGGGATTGTCGTTGAGATAGAGCGCCTGCAAGCACGTCAGCGGCGTGAGGTCCAGGCGTTCCAGCTCATTGTGGCTGAGGTCGAGCACACTGAGGTTGGCAAGCTGCGAGCAGTCGATTTCGCGGATGAAACATCCGCTTGCGCTGACGATGTCGATGTGCTCAGGATTTCCATAGACGCGCACCATGCCCTCCGCCGAGACGTTGAGGGTGATGATAGTGCCAGTCCACGATTGGCTCTCCGTGTCGAAGACGGCGGGCTGCAGTTCGTGCTCTTCCGTGCCGAAGCCGCAATCTACATCGATGTAGTCGCCCTCGGTGCTGCTGCTGATGAGCAGCTGAATGGAGTTCGACTCGCCATTGGTGTCATAGGCCGAGGTCCGGAACTCCAGCATGGGCTTCTCGGTCTGCTGTGCTCCTGCTCCGAGGGCGGTCAGCAAGCAGGCAAGCAGGGCGAGCATCCGAAAGGAGAATGGATGGGAATGATTCATAAAGACTGATTTTGAGGGTTCTTTTTTTATAGGAAGCGCGCAGGCGATATGGGGCGCGCGGCCGGAACTGAGGGCTCTCAGTCGCCGACTGAGAGAACAAGGGACGGAGGGGCTGCGACGCGCGGGCGGAACTGAGGGCGCGCGGGCGAAACCGGGGGCTGCGGGCGCGCGGCCGCTTAGGGAATCAGGCATTTTGACTGCTGGCCGTTGGCAGCGATGATGTAGGTGCCGGGGAGGAGACTGGCAATCGGGAGGCAGACCTCATCGGTGCCCGCGGCGGCAGTGCGCACGATGACCTTGCCCGCCATGTCGGTGAGGCAAACCTCCATGCTCTCAGCACCCGGAACGCAGACATTCAGTTCGCCCCGACTGCTGACATCAACGAGCATCCTGCCCGCGCCGGCAGCCAACGTCGGTGCCAGTCCGGCGGCGGCCTTGCGTCGCACCACTTCCTTCAGTCCGGCGTAGGCATCGAGCTTGCCCGCGCCTGCCCGAACGGGCTCGGCAGCAGCCACAGCCTCATCGCGCACGGCAGTGGTGGCGATGATGTCGCGCACGTCGGCCAGCGTGAGCGTGGGGTCGGCCTCTAACCAGAGGGCTATCGTGCCTGCCAGAAAGGGCGAGGCCATTGAGGTGCCGGAACTTGCCCCCCAATAGTGCTTCGTGCCGTCAGCCGCCTCTGCCACTGCGCCAAGCATCGTGGGGTCGGCCTCATCAGACGCGGCATAATAGCGGCTCACGGACGACATGATGACGGCTCCGGGAGCACACACCAACGGCAGCTCGCGCCCATCGTTCAGCGTGCCATAGCCGGAAAACGCCGTGATGCCGCCCTCCGGAGCCTCCCACTGCGGGAAGTAGGCTGAGCCATCGAGGGCCGCCCACTGCGATGCCGTGTTGTAAGCCCCCACGGCTATCACGCTCGGACTGCACGCGAGGTCGTTGATGGAGCCATTCGTGCTGCCATCGTCCCATCCCTCCACGCCGTCCTGAGTCATAAACGAGAAGTTGCCATCGCAATAGGCATTCAGCAACTGCCCCTCGCTGCCGGCGACGATGAATCCGAGGGCATAGTTGCCATCGGCATTCTGCGTAGCATCGTCGATGGCGGTGTAGTCGATGATGGCGTAGAAACGCCCGTTGTCGCTGTCGTAGTTCCACCCCATCCCGACGTAGCCTTCAAAGTATTTCCCGAAGGTGGTGTCGAGGATGTCGGTGTCCGCCGACATGTATTCCGCCGCGCTCACCCAGTATTTTCCCGTTCCGCAGGTGGAAGCGTCGATGTTCAGGGCATAGCGTTTGGAGATAGTGCCACGCTTTTTGTTGAAGATGACGGCCTGAATCTCAAAGGGCGTCTCGTCGTGGCTATAGATGGTGATGTTTCCCTGTCGCGCATAGGCAGTGCGCGAGCCCAAATCGGCATCATAGCCTCCGATGAAGGTCTTCAGCTCGGGGTCGTCGGCAGTGAGGGTCTTTGTGGCAGCCACCTTCGTATCGCCCGAATTGCCTGACGCCACACAGATAATGGCACCGTCGGCGGCGCAGCGGTCGAAGAACTGTCCGATGAGGCTACTGCCATCGTGGGGGCCCGTATTGCTGCCGAGCGAAATGTTCACGACGTACGGGCGCCTGAGCTGCTCGGCATACTGCAAGATGAAGTCAGTGCCGTAGGCAATGAAGATGTCGTCGAGATTTTCGAGGGCTGCGGCGGCAATGTCCGCCTCCGGGGCGACACCGTAGAAGGGGCAGCGGGCTTGCTCCTCCACACTGACGCTGCCATCGGGGAGCCGGCGCGCCACGCGTGCCTGCCCGTCGTAGCCGCCTGCCATGATGCCCATGGTGTGAGTGCCATGGAAGGCGGTGGGAGCATCGGTGGTGAAGTCGGCGATGGTCTGCGCATCGTAGAACTTCGTCTTCACCACGTCTGCTGCCGATGCAGCGGCGGCATTGTATTTCAGATGCGCGAGCATGCCGATGCGTGAGCTGCCGTCGGCATCGCGGAAGTTCACGTGGTTGGGGTCCATGCCTGTATCTACCACGCCGCATACGATGCCCTTGCCCGTATAGGGGCGTTCGAGCCCAATGCCTTGCCGGATGCTCTCTGCGCCTGCTGCCTCGCGCGCCCATGCCATTTGGGCGTGGACATCGCTGGCGAGCTGCATCTTTTCCACACAGGGCAGTGCGGCCATGAGCTCTACGGCATCGAGGGGGAGAAGCAGGCCGACGATGTCGCCGCGCTGGAAGAGGATGCTGCCGCCTGCCTGCTGCAAATGCTCGGCAGTAGTGCCGGGGGCAAGACGTATCATGGCTGCGACGCTCGACGCCCCTGCCTGAGCAGGACTTCTGCGCAGGGCGTGGGCTGTACGGGCATAGCCGGCATCGGACGACTGGCGAGCGTCAAGACGCAGGCTTCGCAGACGGGCTTGGCTGCCGAGGTCGAGGGCGGACTGCCCCTGAACGGTCAGCATCGAAGTGAACAGGAGGATGGTAAGGGGGATTCTCATAGGGGGATTCGTTGTTTGGCGTACGAAAGCCTTATATGATGGCAAGCATCGTGCATACATACACGGGCATAGCGCGCCCCATAGGCGCAGCCTTGGCAGCACACACTCATCTATTTATATATAAGGAGGATTGATGAAGTTTAGTCAGTCGGAGAGAAAATGTGTGTGAAGTTTAGTCAGTCCGTCAGCCCCTACCTTCGATTCGGGGCTGCGTCGCACGCATTTTCAGATATATTGAGGCCGCAAAATTAAACTATTTTTTATTTTTTCGCCATACTATCTAAGAATTTTCGACGAACACAATGATTTTTCTGCCTAAAATGCTCAGAGACACGGAGGTTTCTACGAAAAAACACGGAGGTTTCCACTCAAAAGCACGGAGGTTTCTGCTCAAAAGCACGGAGGTTTCTACTCAAAAGTACGGAGGTTTCTGCGAAAACAAGCCCAACTTTTGGGCAGCCAACAGCAGGGCTGCAAGCTGACGCCAGAACTTCTGCCTCCCACGTAATCATTTTCGCCCCTCAAAATGTTCACTTTGACCCCAAAAGTCATCATTTTGACCCCCAGAAATGGCCACTTGCTGACGAAAAGCAATGTAGGAAATCTGAGGACAACACTGAAAATCTGAAAACCTCCATGGAAATTGGGAAAAGCAGCAGAAAGGCAAGGGAGGGGCAGATAACGATTTGGGCAAATACACACAGAAAGGGCTATGCCGCATAGCCCAAAGCAAGCGAGCGCAACAAGCGACACACGGAATTAAGCGTGCCGCACGGCCGCGCCCTACCTTTCAGGGCGCATTGCCATGCGGCACGTTTACTCGCCCCTCAGCGGTCTGCATTTCATCAATCAACTTTGGGGCATGTCAGCAAGATTTTCAGCAGGAACAACAAACGCGCAGACCACGACGTATATAAGTAAATGATGAAGATTACCTATATAATCTTCATAAGGCTATGCCTTCTTTTGTGACATTCTTGTAAAATGGAGTGAAGTTTCTTACCCGCCACTCCTTCTCCGTATATAGAATGGGGTTAATCATGGCATCAATATCCCAACCTAACTCGCGGATAGGATAGGAGATGTTGTCCCAATCTTCTTTTGTAATGCAGTCTTTATCCAGCAAGACCAGCACATCCCAGTCTGAGTCTATACGCGCATCACCTCTTGCCCTCGAACCAAACAGAAAGGCCCGTGACTTATATTGAGGACTATTGCCCAAAATCCGAACTATGCCCTCTTTTATCTGCCTGTCAATCATAGTTTTACTCATACTTGTGCGATGTTTTCGCCGCAAACATAAGTTTTATTTCTGAAACAACAAAGAAAAACGGACAAAACACATGAGAAATTTGATGGCTTTTCGCCATATTTACTCATCTGAAACATAAAAAGGAAGTGCGCACACACGTAGGCCATCCCCTCCCATGCCCGCGCGCCTTACTCTTCCGTATAGCACCAGTTCTTGTTCACCACGGGCTTGTCGCCGAAGAGCTCGGCATAGCGGCGGTTGATGGTGGCGAATTTCTCGATGTAGCATTTGAAGAAGCCCTTTGTCTCTGGGGTGATGAAAGGCTTGAGGGGCATCTGCTCGATGCGCTTGAAGTTGTAGCCCCCACGGATATTCACGTGCCACCCCCAATCTTCAAGGAAACCGATGTCGAAGGCATCGGCAGGACAATAGAAAGAACAGCGCATGCACATCAGGCAACGATGGTGGAAGGCTATTTCTCCCTTCTTGTTGCGATAGATGTTCTGCACGGGGCAACGCTTGATGCAGAGATTGCAGTTCGTACACTTGTCTTTATCCACCTTATACAGGAAGGAATTGACGGGCCCGCCTATATACTGCGGCCGAGCCACCATGCTCGCCACGAAACGCGGCCAGAGCTTATAGGGCTTCCAGTTGGGGATGCCGTGGAGCACCTCATAGACCATGATTTCCAGCAACTTCTTGTCCATCTCCAACATCTCGCGAATGCAGGCATCCTCGAAGCGGAAATGGATGTTGTAAGGCATCATGAAATGGTACTCGTTCTGCACGCTGACCCCATCGCGACGGAGCTTCCGCAGGAAATACTTTGACGAGGCATCGTTGGCATGATACGTCTCGCCGGAATTTTTATAGATGAATCCGCGCAGACCTGCGGGGAACTTCTGCGCACGGATGAAGCGGAGGAAGGCATACGGGGCGGCAAAGCCATAGATGGGAGAGCCGAAGCCTATGAGATTATAGGGCGAATAGTCCAACGGCTCATTGTTCATCGGGTCGATTTCATACGTCGTCACGCGGCATCCCTCTTCTTCCAGACGGAGTTTCACCTTCTGCGTGATGTAGCGCGTGTTGAATGTGCCGGTATAATAGAGGAGGAGGCAGTGTATGCCGCTGCCCGGAGAGGCGGCCTGCTGGCTTTCGGGGGAGAGGTCAGGATGAATGGTCATAAGCTGCTATGGGAGGGGGATTCAGAACCAGCCCCAACGGCGAATCAGACGGAGCACGCCGATGGGGATGAAGGGGACGATGTTGAGGATTTTGGTGAAGAAGCCTGGCGTTATCTCATGCTTGCCGCTGAAAAGGGCCTTGACGCCCGTCTCTGCCAGCTGCTCGGGGCGCACGATGGCCCCCACTGCCAGACCTAAACGCATGGCGCGCGGACTGATGCTGTAGAGCGGCGTGGCGACGGCTCCGGGGCGCACACACGTGACGCTGACGCCCTGACGGCGCAGCTCAATGTGGAGGGAGGAGGAGAAATAGCGCAGGAAGGCCTTGGTGGAGGCGTAGGTGGACATACGCTGTATGCCATAGTTCGAAGTCACGGAACTCATGTTGAGCACGTAGCCCTTACGGCGCGCCTGCATGGCTTGGCCGAAATAATACGTCAGCATGGCTGGCGTGAAGACGTGGAGATTGAGGATGAGGGCATTGAAGGCGGGAGAATCGGCGAGGAAGTCGCGGTCGTGATACACGCCTGCATTGTTGATCAGCACCTCCACTTCCAGTTGCTGCTCTTCACACCAGAGGTAGAGGCGCTGGGCGGCATCCTGCACGCCGAGGTCGATGACGAGCGAACGGACGTCAATGTCGGGGAAACGCCGGCGAAGCTCTGCGGCCTTGTCATGGATGGCATCCTCGTTGCTCACGACAATCAGCTGATAGCAACGTCGCGCCATTGCCACGGCATACTCGTAACCGATACCCGAACTGGCGCCCGTCACCAAGGCGTAGGGAGTGTTCATGATTTTCTGAGGGAGATTGATGTGAGTATCTACGTATAGCAAATATGGTAGGTAATTATGATGGATTGTCTGTCGGAACGCTCTCCTTGGCGCAGGCTTTAGGCTTGAAAACAGTCACATAGCCGGCCATGCTCCTTTATTGCCAGACTAAAGCCTGCCTTCAAACAGTGCATTCTAACATAAAACTAATTTTCATTACCTACTATATAACGTAAGTAAATGGAACATATTGTAAGCCAACGGCGGCTTTTCGCGCTTTTTAAGGCCATTTATGCCGCGGCATAGGCGGCTTTTCCGTATATTTGGCAGTAAAATCCCATCTGCCTCGGGCTCATTCGGCACAGCGGCTCGGCTCGGGGCTGCCTTTTCCTTGCCAAATGAAAGAAATTCTCTTTGTGTTTCTCGGCGGCGGTGCAGGCTCGGTACTGCGTTTCCTGACGTCGGTATGCTGGCAGCGACTGGCGGTCATGCCCTCGTTTGCAGCCATGTGGCTGCCATGGCCCACGCTGATTGTAAACGTGGTGGGCTGCTTTCTCATTGCCGTATTCTATATTATGAGCGAACGCTGTAACCTCTCCGCGGAGACGAGGCTGCTGCTGACGACGGGGCTATGCGGCGGATTCACCACCTTCTCCACCTTTAGCCACGAGGGCCTACAGCTCCTGCGCAACGGACAGTATGCTGCCTATGCCGCCTACTTCGGCCTGAGCCTGCTGCTCGGACTTACTGCCGCCGCACTGCCCTATTTTTGGATGACAAAGACAGAACTCCCCGCATAGGACATCATGCCAAACGCCTCACACACCTACATAGCCATCGACCTGAAATCATTCTACGCCTCCGTGGAATGTGCGGACCGTCAGCTCGACCCGCTGGACACGAACCTCGTCGTAGCCGATGAGAGCCGTACGGAGAAGACGATTTGCCTCGCCGTATCACCATCGCTGAAGGCTTACGGCATCAGCGGACGGGCACGGCTCTTCGAGGTGACGCGGCGACTGCGCGAGGTGAACAACGCGAGATATTGGGCATCGAGAGGCAGACGGCTGACGGGAAAGTCATGGTCAGACCGCGAACTCAAGGCTCACCCGGACTGGAGCGTGGACTACCTCGTCGCACGGCCACGCATGGCACGCTATGTGGCGTGTAGCCGCACGATACGGCAGATCTATCTGAAATACATCGCTCCGGAGCATATGCACGTATATTCCATAGATGAGGTGTTTATGGATGTCAGCCCTTACCTGCAAACGTATGGCATGACGGCACACGAACTGGCGCAGACCATCATACGCGATGTGCTGGCGCAGACGGGCATCACGGCAACGGCAGGCATCGGCACGAACCTCTATCTCTGCAAGGTGGCAATGGACATCGTGGCAAAGCACCTTCCGGCTGATGCCGATGGGGTGCGCATTGCCGAACTGGACGAGGAAAGCTATCGCCGAACGCTCTGGAGCCACCGCCCACTGACGGACTTCTGGCGCATCGGACGCGGAACGGCGCGGCGACTGGAGGCGAACTTTATATTCACGATGGGCGACCTGGCACGGACTTCGCTCCACGGCGAAGACTTCCTATACCGTCTCTTCGGCGTCAATGCCGAACTGCTCATTGACCATGCGTGGGGGTGGGAGCCGTGTACGATAGAACAGGTGAAGGCATATCGCCCACGGAGCAGTTCGATGAGCAGCGGGCAGGTGCTGATGCACCCTTACCCCATTGCTCAGGCGCGCACGGTGGCGCGGGAGATGGCGGAGAGCCTGGCCTACAGCCTGCTCGAAAAACGCTTGGTGGCAGATGCCCTATCACTGCATGTCGGCTACGACCGCACAAGCCTGAACAGTCCGGAGGCAGCACTGATGTACAGCGGACCCATAGCGACGGATCATTATGGCAGACGCGTGCCGAAACATGCTGATGGTTCCATGCGCCTGCCGCGTCCCACCTGCTCGGCTCGCATCATCACGGAGAGCATAGTCAGCATCTTCGACAAAATCGTCAACCCCTTTCTCCTCATTCGCCGCCTGACCTTGACGGCGGAGGGAGTCAGAGACGAGGAGGCGGCACGCCGCAATCGGAAACCGCAGCAGCTCGACCTCTTCACCGACTACGATGCGCTGCGAAAGCAGGAGGAGGCGGAGCAGGCGGCACTGCTGAAAGAACGGCGCATGATGGAGGCGGCGCTGAACATCAAGCGGCGGTTCGGGAAAAACGCCCTGCTGAAAGGCACTGACTTTGAAGAGGGTGCCACCATGCGTGACAGAAATGAGCAAATCGGGGGACATCGGGCATGAAGCCGCCATAGCTGACCTGATTCACAACCTTACTTCATAGCTACGACGTATGAGCAAAGACTACGACGACATCATCCATCTGCCTCACTACGAGCCGAAGTCGCACCAACGAATGTCTGTCATGGCGCGCGCCGCACAGTTCGCACCCTTTGCCGCCATTTCCGGGACGGAGCAAGAGGAGGCGGAGGGGGAACTGAATGGCACGACGCACCAGCCAGACGATACAGAACTTTTGATGGACGATGACGAAATGAACCTTAACCCCACACCAACAAGTTAAGTTGCCAAGTACTGGCTTACAAAGAACAACAGAATTGACAGATTTTCGCCATTTTTCTCACAAAGAGCAAAGCAACTTTGAGAAAACGCGTTAATTTTACAGCCATAACAATTCTAACAAAAAGAAAATTATGAGCGAGAAACAGAAACAAATAGAAAGGGAGCGCAAAGCCGTATTACAGCTGCTCTTAGAAAAAACAGGATTAAAGTATAAAGAACTTGTAGATGCACAGATAGGTATGTGGATGGCGGGCAACATAGACCTGCTTACTGCAGAAGAAAAGAAACAATTCCCGAATCTTATCTTCTGACAATGCCTATGACCCGACATATCACTTACAATCCCAACCACATCTTTGTGGACACAAACGTGCTTATTGGGGCGTATAGTGGCGATGCTAAATTTCAAACCGACAGTGATTGTCTGCACTACCTCTATTCCATAGTGGGCAAGAAACTCTATATTTCAACGCTTAGCGTGGCGCAACTTATTTCTGTCTATCAGAAACGTAAAACGAATGAGGAGATACGCACAATTGCCCGCGAATTACAGCACCGTTTCACTATCATCAATTTCACAACGAAGGATATTGATGCTGCACTCGATCAGACTGGTGCCGATATAGAGGACAATATACAATTCGTGTTAGCACGGAAACAGAAGTGCCATGTTATTATTACGAACAATTACAAGGACTACCGTCTCCTGATGGGCGCACAAGTTATAAAACCCTCAAAGGTAAGAACGATTGCTCGATAAAAAAAAGAACCAATCAAAGCAAGAAACACATATTGGATATAAGCAGGGCAGCTCGCTTCCCTGCGTTTCACAAAAAAATCACCCCGCGTCTCCTATCCGACGTGGGGTGATTTTTTCTGAAACGGGGGGATTCACGCCCTATGCCTGCTTAGCCAGGAAGGCATCGACGGACTTCGCAGCCTGTATGCCGCTGGCCAACGCCCGGACTACCAAGCTGGCGCCTGACGCTGCGTCGCCTGCCAAGAAGACATTGGAGGGCAGGGCGGGATGCTGGGGCTTGAGGAATCCCATGGCGAGCAATACCATATCCGCCTTGATGACCTCAGGTTCACCCTTCACCTCCATCAGCGGACGACCACCATCAGGGCTCGGTTTCCACTCAATCTCCTGTACTTTCACACCCCTGAGACAGCCATTTTCGCCCAGAAACTCCAAGGTATTGATGTTCCATCGGCGCAGGCAGCCCTCTTCATGACTGGAAGTGGTCTTGAGAACATGAGGCCAATCGGGCCAAGGATGCTGTGGATCTTCCGGTCCCTCCACTGGTCGGGGCATGATTTCTATCTGCGTCACGCTGCGACAGCCTTGGCGGTGGGCGGTGCCAATGCAGTCGCTACCCGTATCGCCACCGCCAATGACGAGGACGTCCTTGCCTCGGGCACTGACAAGCTCATCCTTCGCAAATTCTCTCCCTGCCAACAGGCGGTTTTGCTGAGCGAGCATCTCCAGTGCCAAGTGGATGCCCTTCAGTTCGCGGCCCGGAATCTTCAAATCGCGGGCGGTGGGGGTTCCCGTGGCTACGACGTAGGCATCAAAACCTTCGGGCAACGCTTCGATATCCATGTGCTGCCCATAGGCAAAGACTATGCCCTCCTGTTCGAGCAGGGCTATGCGGCGGTCGATGACGCTCTTGTTCAGCTTGAAGTTCGGGATGCCATAGCGCAGCAGTCCGCCCGCGCGTTCGCAAGCCTCAAACACCGTGACGCCGTAGCCGAGATGATTCAGCTCATTGGCAGCGGCCAATCCTGCCGGACCGGCTCCAATGACTGCCACGCGACGGCCATTCCGCTCGATGTGCTGCGGCTGCACGAAATTTTCCTCAAAGGCATGTTCGGTAATCGCCACTTCGTCTTCACGATTTGTGGTCGGTTCGTGCTCCGTCAGATTGAGGATGCAGGCTTTCTCGCAGAGCGCCGGACAGATGCGTCCCGTAAATTCCGGGAAGGGGTTAGTGGCAGAGAGCAGGCGGTAGGCCATTTCCCAGTCGCCACGATAGAGGGCATCGTTCCACTCAGGGGGCTTATTGCCCAAGGGGCATGCCCAATGGCAGAAAGGCACGCCGCAGTCCATGCAGCGCGAGGCCTGTTGCCGGCGGTCGCTGACGTTGAGCGTCTGCTCCACTTCGCCGAAATCGTAGATTCTATCGTTGACGGGACGGTAGCCAGCCTCCTTTCGAGGCACCGTAAGGAATGCTTTTGGATTTCCCATATAGCTTCAAAGTAGTTTTTGTGTATGTTTCAAGGAGTTCAAGGGGTTTCACCGCGCACAGCTTAGAACTCGCGCTGCATATCTGCAATCTTCTGCTGGAGTTTCCTATACTGTTCCTCCTGCAGCACGCGCTTATATTCAAAGGGAACGATCTGAATGAACTCGCCGACGTAGCGGTTCCAGTCGTCGAGGAGCATTCTCGCCACCTTCGAGCCCGTGCGGAGATAGTGCTGGAGTATGAGCTCGTGCAGCTCTTTCCTGCTGCTGCTCTCTTCCACCAGATTGATTTCCACCATATCCATATTGCAGAAATAGTCGAAGTTCTGATGACGGTCCCACACATACGCCACGCCGCCGCTCATTCCTGCGGCAAAATTGCGTCCTGTCTCTCCAAGTACTACCACTCGCCCGCCCGTCATATACTCGCAGCAATGGTCGCCCGCACCTTCTACTACGGCGATGGCACCGGAATTACGGACGGCGAAACGCTCGCCCACCTTGCCGTTGATGTAAAGCTCGCCTGAAGTGGCACCGTAGAGCCCCGTGTTGCCGGCGATGATATTGTCGTCCGCCTCAAAACTACTGTTCGACGGGGGCAAGATGGATACGCGCCCGCCCGACAGACCTTTGGCAAAATAATCGTTCGCCTCGCCTTCCAAGCGGAATTCTACTCCCTTGACGAGGAAAGCTCCGAAGCTCTGCCCCGCCGAACCTTTGAACTTCACCTTCACCGAAAGGCCGGTCAGGCCCTTCCGCTCCAGATAACCGCTGAGCATGGTGCCCACGGCGCGGTCGGTATTGCGGATGGGATAGTCGAGATACACCTCGCTGCTGCCGTCGCCGATGCGCTGCTCTACGGTGCGCAGCATGCGGCGGTCGAGCACATCGTCCGGCTCGTGGGGCTGGCTCTTGGCGCAGTGCAGGCCCTCCGTGCCTTCCTGATGGAGCAGGCGCGAAAAGTCGAGGGCAGCAAACTTGGGCGAACGCAGGCTTTCGTCCGTGCGGCGCACAATGAGTTCCGTGTGGCCGACAATGTCTTCCAGGCGTTCGAAGCCCATTTCTGCCAGATATTCCCGCACCTCCTGTGCCATGAAAGTGAAATAGTTCACCAAGTGCTCGTAGTGTCCGCGGAAATGTTCACGCAAACGCGCATCCTGCGTAGCAACTCCCATCGGACACGTGTTGAGATTACACTTGCGCATCATCATACATCCCAGCACTATCAGGGCTGCCGTGCCGAAACTGAACTCTTCTGCGCCGAGCAGGGCCATGAGGACGACATCGCGCCCCGTCTTCAGCTGGCCATCCACTTGCAGTCGCACCTGCGGACGCAGTCCGTTCCTCACGAGCGTCTGCTGCGCCTCAGCGATTCCTATCTCGGGGGAGATGCCCGCAAAGCGCATGCTCGACGCCGGACTGGCTCCCGTGCCTCCCTCTGCACCAGAAATGACGATAAGGTCAGCCTTAGCCTTCGCCACACCAGCAGCAATGGTGCCGACACCGCTCTCCGCCACGAGTTTTACACTGATGATGGCATGGGGATTCACATTCTTCAGGTCGAAGATGAGCTGTGCCAGGTCTTCAATGGAGTAGATATCGTGGTGTGGGGGTGGGGAGATAAGGCTGATGCCGGGAATGGAATGGCGCGTCTTGGCTATCACATCGTTCACCTTGAAGCCGGGCAATTGTCCGCCCTCACCGGGCTTTGCGCCCTGCGCCACCTTGATTTGTATCTCTTCGGCATTCACCAGATACTCCGTGGTAACGCCGAAACGTCCGCTCGCCACTTGCTTGGTCTTGCTTGACAGGCTGATGCCATCCACTCGTCTGGCGAAACGCTCGCTGTCTTCGCCGCCTTCGCCCGTATTGCTGCGGCTTCCGAGCTTGTTCATTGCCAGCGCGATGGCCTCATGGGCCTCTTTGGAGAGGGCACCGAATGACATGGCACCCGTGACGAAACGCCGCACGATGCTCTCCACGGGTTCTACGCGGTCGATGCTGATGGGATTGCGCTTGAAGTCCATGAAGTCGCGGATGAAGATGGGAGCTTCCTTGCCGTCGGCGAGCGCAGCGTAGCGTTTGTACAGGGCATAGTCGCCGCTGCGCGTGGCACGCTGCAGAATGACGATGGTCTCCGGATTCCAAGCATGGCGAATGCCGTCTTTTCGATAGTGGAACTGGCCATTGTCAGGCAGGAAGTCGTCGGCGTGGCGTGGGGCATAGGCGCGGTCGTGAAAGGCAATGGCATCCCGCGCTATGGTGGCCAAGCCGATGCCACCGATAGTTGAGATTTCCGTACCGAAATACGTCTTGAGCAGGGACTCTGACAGACCGATGCTCTCAAAAATCTTCGCGCCGCGATAGGAGCGGATGGTGGAAATGCCCATCTTCGCCATGACTTTGAAGAGGCCTTTCGTGACGGCCTTGATATAATTGGCTTCTGCCGTAGCATAATTCTCCTGAATCTTCCCCTGCCGGACGAGGTCGTCAAGGATGGCATACGTCATATAGGGGCAAAGCGCAGACGCTCCATAGCCCAGGAGCAGCGCGGCATGCATCACCTCGCGTATTTCGCCACTCTCCACGATGAGGGCGGTCTGCACGCGCTTGCCGATGCGTATCAGGTGATGATGGACAGCACTGACGGCGAGGAGCGATGGCATCGCCACAAGGTTCGCATCCGTATCACGGTCGGAGAGGATGATATAGTTGTAGCCCTCATCCACGCTCTCCGCCGCCTTCTGGCAGAGGGCATCGAGTGCCTCGCGCAGCCCTTCCTCGCCCTTGTCGCGGCGGAAAAGCGTGGGCAGCTTGATGGTGTTGAAGCCCTTATAGCGGATGTTGCAGAGGATGTCGAGCTGCGCATTCGTCAGGATGGGATGTGGCAGACGCACCATCTTGCAGTTCGTGGCATCGGGAGTGAGGATGCCCGTCCCCACGCGCCCAATGTATTCCGTCAAGCTCATCACGAGGTTCTCGCGAATGGAGTCGATGGCAGGGTTCGTCACTTGTGCAAACTGCTGGCGGAAATAGTTGAAGAACACTTGCGGCTTGTCCGAGAGCAGCGCGAGAGGTGTATCGTTGCCCATAGAGGCTGTGGGCTCCTGCCCTTTCACTGACATGGGGATGATGGTGTCAGCAATATCCTCTGCGCCGAAGCCAAACTCCAGCTCCTTCTGCAGCAGATTCGGCATGCCATTCTCCACCTTGCGCCCCGTCTGTATCTTTTCCAGCTGGATGCGGTTCGTGCTGAGCCACTGCCGATAGGGATATTGCCGTGCCAGCTGCTCCTTGATTTCCCCGTCGTAGTAGATTTTTCCCTCGGCGGTATCTACCATCAGAATCTTTCCGGGTTGCAGCCGCCCCTTCTCCGCCACATCCTGCGAGTCGATGTCCATGACGCCGACCTCCGATGCCACCACCATCACGCCGCTCTTCGTGATAACGTAGCGCGCGGGACGCAGTCCGTTGCGGTCCAAGAGTCCGCCGGCGTACCGTCCGTCAGAGAAAAGCAGGGCAGCGGGGCCATCCCAGGGCTCCATCAGGATGGAGTGGTATTCATAGAAGGCTTTGAGGTCTTCGGAAATGGGGTTCTTGTCGTTGAAGCTCTCCGGCACCATGACCGCCATGGCATGCGGCAGCGAGAGTCCGCTCATGACGAGGAACTCGAAGACATTGTCGAGCGAGGCAGAATCGCTCATGCCGGGCTGCACGATGGGCGAGAGTTCCCTCATATCGCCCAGCGCCTCACACGCCAGCACTGACTCTCGCGCCTGCATCCAGCCGCGATTGCCGCGGATGGTGTTGATTTCGCCGTTGTGTGCCAGCAGGCGGAAGGGCTGCGCCAGGCTCCAAGTGGGGAAGGTGTTCGTGCTGAACCTACTGTGTACGAGTGCCAGACCGCTCGTGAAGTAGGCATTCGTCAGGTCGGGGAAGTACTGCCGCAGCTGCAGACTGCTGAGCATACCCTTGTAGATGATGGTCTTGCTGGAGAGGGAGCATACGTAGAAGTCGGCGAGGGGCGAGTTTCCCACCTCTGCCTCACGCATTTCTGCCACTCTGCGCTCAATGCGCTTGCGGACGAGATAGAGCACTCGCTCGAAAACATTGAGACGGTCGTCCGTAATCCCAGTGATGAACACCTGCCGGATGGCTGGTTCGACATCGAGGGCGGCCTTTCCCAGACATTCCGAACAGGTGGGCACGGTGCGCAGGTGCATCAGCGAGAGTCCTTCGCGCTCTATTTCTTCTATCATCACCTCCAGCACGCGGCGCATGGCTCCCTCGTCTTTGGGCAGGAACACCAGTCCCGTGCCGTATTTTCCTTTCTCGGGCACGGGAATGCCTTGCAGCAGAATAAATTCGTGGGGTATTTGCAGCATGATGCCCGCGCCGTCGCCCGTCTTGTTGTCAGCACCTTCAGCGCCGCGGTGGCGCATGTTCTCCAGCACGGTCAGGGCGTTCTCCACCAGTTCATGACTTTTGTGGCCGTGGATGTTCAGCACCATGCCCACGCCGCAAGCATCGTGCTCGTTTGCGGCATTGTAGAGTCCGTTCATATTCGTTTAGTTTTTGTGTGTGTTTCGCCATTGAGGGAGCGTCCTGACTTTGCAGGACGCTCCTTATATATATAGACGCTCCTTATATATATATGTGTGCAGGGGGGAGGCAGTACCCCACCCTCGCTCACCATCCCGTCGCGCTCCATCCTGCCGCGGCATACCACTCCGTATGCCGGAAGGCAGCGTTGAGGTCGCCGTAGGCGCAATTCACGGCATTGTCCGTGTAGAGCGTCTGCGGGACGAACATCGAGATGCCGCAATATTCCTCGCTCGCGGGCATGGTCTGGAAGTCGTAGTACGAAGGGCCAATCCAAAATTTCCCCGTCGCCCCGGCATAGACCACCGTCTCATCAACCACCGCGCGCAGGCGTTGCAGGTCGGTCTCGCTCGCCCCCATCGCCGCCAGTGCGCTGTAGAGGTCGTAGAAGTGTGGGCGATAATAGAAATACGAGGTGTAGGCGTGATAGTTCAGGGCTTGCCCCATCCTCCACTGCAGAGGCGTGCCGCCCTGCCCCACTGCCTCGGCAGCCAGATGTTGCAGAATTTCGCCGACGGTCTGTGCCAGCAGTTCCATGCGGTCTGTGCGGATGCAGGAAATGACGGTGCCGAAGAAATTCCGTCCGCCCTCTTCGGGAGCAGGCACACTCCCCTGCCCCAGATAATAGCTCGCATACGTGCTTGCCACCATTTCGGGCGCGGCGAAGAGGCCATAGCGCACCATATCCGTATAGTAGGCCCCTTCGGCACTGATGGAGATGGGCGAGGCGATGATATAGTCCGTCACGCCGCGCAGGGCATACGCCACTTCGGCACACTGCATCAGGCAGCAATCGAAGAGGAGATAGCGCAGATGAAGCCCCGCATCGCTGACGGCGCGGGCAAAGTCTTCCATTTCTATCTGGTCAGGCTCCGTGCCGTCCTGACCTTTGTCGATGCTCATCGTGCCGCCGTCGCCCACATCTATGCCGATGGTTCGCCATGCCCCACTGCGGGGAGCCCCCGGAGCCAGTTCGCGCCGCCGCGAGGTGGGGGCAGGCCGCTGGGGCTGAGGGAGCCATCCCGTGGCGTGACTGCCGAAGACGAGGCCATATTCCTCAGCCTTATAGTAGGTGCGCAGGAGCGTGAGCACTTCCTGCAGTCCCTCCTTCGAGGCGGTGGAGAAGTCCTCCTCCCAGCGCTTTAGGAGGCGGGGCTCCGTCAGGCTGCGGTGCAGCTCGTAGAGGCGGGGGGGGCGGGCATCGTCGATGAAGAGCAGGAGGCGGTCGTCTGCGGGAATATAGCCCATGGCCTGCGCTATCTCTGCGCTGTCATTGCGATGGTAACCGCTGTTGCCGAGCGAATTTTGCATCGACATATAGACCAGCACCGCCCGCTTGCACTCCACTTCCTGCAGAGCCTTCTGCCCGTGGTGGTCGTCATCGTCGTGGCAGGCAGCCAGCAAGAGGGCGGCGAGGATTGCCATGACCCCGCTGCGCAGATGCTGCCGGAATAGCTGATGGAGAAATTGCTGCATAGTGTCAGATATGTTTACGGTCGGATGGTTTCTTTCTGCTGCCTGCCGTCGGCAGTGGCAGTGCCGCGCAGCTCTATGTATTCCACGCTCATCGCCCCCTTTGCCTTGACGTAAATCTCCCTGAGGCGACACTCCCGGCCATTGATTTCTACGAGCGCCACCCACTTTTTGTCGCGCTGGCAAATGCGGAGGGGGCGTTTGCCGTAAGCCACGAGGGCAACACACGCCTCATTGCCTCCCGCCGACTTCACTTTGTAGCCGAAGGCGAGGCGCCGCTGCAGGGCGTTGAGCTCATCTTCCTCGCCCGGACGCTCCTCATTGTTCTGCCAATAGACGTGTATGGGGTTCTTCGCATCTATCTTGCCGCCGCTCACGCGCGCATCGTAGCAGACGATGTTCTTGTTCAGGCTTCGCGATATATGAAAGAGGCGTGGGCCCTTCGCTTGCAGGGCGAGGGCTATGCAAAGGGCGATGAAGAGGAGGAGTTTTCTCATGCAGGAACAGTTTGTTTCGGTGGTTTCCTCCGCCTTCCGCCCTTCGCTCCCTGCCCACGGTGTGGCGGCAGCTACAGGCAAGCGGCGGCGCAGGAACGCCAGAATTTGCTAACTAAAGAAAGAGTTTTGGCTGCGAAGTTACCACTTTTCGAGGACAAACCGGGGAAAAGGCAAAAAAAATGGTCACTTTTCTTGCACAATCAGAAACTCTGCCGTACCTTTGCAGTGCTTTTGAAAACAAAGCCTTCCAACATGGTGCCCATAGTTCAGTTGGTTAGAGCGTCAGATTGTGGTTCTGAATGTCGTCGGTTCGAATCCGACTGGGCACCCTGAGCAGAGAGCTTCACCAAAATCCTTGGTGAAGCTCTCTTTTTTTGCCTTCCGAAAAGATGATTCTAATGCGCTGCCTCTGACGTACGCATAGCGTTTGACGGGGATGCCCTGTGTTCAACACAAATCCGTATGCCCCATGCACCTCCAACTATACCACACAAATTATTTTGATGGAACACGAATGACACGAATAACACGAATTTTGCGGAAACGCTATTCACATACATTCGGGATATTCGGAAAATTCGTGTTCAACATATACCACGCGAAAATTTGATGGAATACGAATGACACGAATAACACGAATTTTGCATTGACATCCATACACATTCGGGAAATTCGTGTTATTCGTGTTCAATTTTTATCACGCAAAATATTAGGGTTGAACACGAATGACACGAATCGCACGAATTTTGCGGAAATTTCACATATCGGCGGCATAACGCGTTAATGAGTGTGAAAACTTCGTGCGTTCAAATCCCCGAAAATCCCTGTCTTTGGGCAACGACTGAATGAGGCCGGCGACCGTTTCTGGGAGATTTCAGCTCGCAAGTGGTCACTTGGAGGCAAAAAGCAATCACTTGGAGACAAAAAATGACCACTTGGAGGCAAAAAGCAATCACTTGGAGACCAAAATTGCCGTCGGAGAAGTGGGAGAATACAGGCGGAAACAGCGGAAAAAGGGACAAAAAGTGGGAGAATACAGGCGGGGAAGGCTGGGAGAGGGGGAGGATTATTTCGCCTCTACCACGTAGCCCTCACTCTTGCGCTCCACGAGGATTTTCACAGTGTAAGCGGCAGGCAGCGTGCTGATGCTCTCGGTGAACTTCACCCTGCCCTTTGCACCGAGCTTAAAGGTCTGCTCGCCGAGCGGCTTCAACTCTATCGCCAGCTTCTACCGCTACTTCGCCAAGAAGCAGGGAACCTCTCCGAGCGACTACTACGAGCGCTTCAGGGGGGGGGGATAAATGAAGATTCTCCACGCAGACGCGCCCCGCAGAGGCTGCACATGATCTACTTCATGTGCTCCTCTGCGGGGCGCGTCTGCGTTCACGGGATGCCCAGATGCAGAAATAATCAGGCTATATCATGTTATCTCTCCCGCTCTATGATGAAAGTGGCGTGGAAGCCTCGCAGCGGATGCGGGCGCAGTGTGAGCGTCATGCCTTGCGACAGCAACAATTGGCGCGAGAGCGACAGACCGATGCCGGAACCTGAGGCTTTCGTCGTGAAGAAGGGGATGAACATCTCTTGCGCCACATCGTGGGGAATGGCATGGCCATCGTTGCTGACGAAACACGCGCCGTCCTTCCACTCGATGCCCATGGTACGGGCATTGGCCTCCACTGCGTTTTTCGTCAGATTGATGAACACCTGCCGCAGCAGCACGGCATCGGCTTTGAGCATCAACGCCGGGGGAACGCTGATTTGCCATGCCAAGCCGGGATAGAGCGAGGCAACGCCTTGGCAAAAGTCAAGGAAGCCCACGTCCGCCAACTGCGGATCCGGCAGATGCGTCAGTTGGCGGCATCCTTCTGCGAAGGCGGCAAGGCCGAGCGTCGTGTCGTAGATGGCCTGTATGCCCTCTTCGTAGGGCGAACCTTTGATGGCAGCACTCTTCAGGTATGCCTGGCTGACGCTCTGAATGGGCGTGGCGGCATTCCGAATCTCATGGGTCAGCACGCGCACGAGGCGTTGCCAAGCCTCCGTCTCCCTCCGCTCCACGAGTTTCTGAATCTCCTGCCCCATATCGTTGAGGGCATCCTGCAGTGCCTTCTCTCCGAAGAGCAGTCCGCGTGTGGGGAGGCGGAAGGTGAAATCGCGGTGGCGCACAGCCGCCCGCATCAGCATCGCCCGCCGCTGCAAGACGCGCTGATGATGATACATGGCGAAACTGACGATGATGATGAGAAGAAGAAGGAAAATCATGGAGAAAAGTACGGGCACACTCATCTTATATATATATGTGTATGAAGAGAAGAAAAGAATCAGTCCGGATGATATTTTTTGTAGAGCGTCTGGCGCGTGATGCCCAGCAGTTCTGCCGCCTTGCTCATGTTGCCCTTGCATTTCCCCACCACTTTCTTCACGTGCTCCTCTTCCAATTGTGCGAGCGAGACGACATCGTGGGCATTCTCCATCGCCTCCTTCACGGCGCGCAGGAGCTCATCGTTGTCCCAAGGCTTGGTGATGAAGTCGGCAGCACCGAGTTTCAGGCTTTTCACAGCCAACTTCACATCGGCATACGCCGTCATCAGCACGATGGGAATGGCGGGATAGCGACGATGAATGGCGGAGAGCCAGATGATGCCCTCCTGACCCGAATTGACGCCCAGCGAGAAATTCATGTCCAGCAGTATGACATCCACCGCCTCCTGCTGCAGCGTGGGGAGAATGCGGTCTGGAGTCTGGAGCGTGATGATGTGTTCGAAGGTGTCGCGCAGACAAATCTTCACCGCCGTCAGGATGGCGGGATGATCGTCAGCCACGAGCAGAGTGCCGTAATGTGTTTTCATAGTGCAAAGTTACGCGATTTTGCCGACACGCCTGCCCTGCCCTACGGCTTTCTCTGCCCGAGGACAGGAAAGTGTATGATTTTCATACAGTAAGGCGTATGATTTTCATACAGTCGGCAAGGCGCAAGGGGCAATATGGGGGGAGAAGCAGGGGGGAAGTGATAACTTTGCGGCATCATTCACACTGCGCTCTCACCGTCGCATATAGCATGAAACACCGCCCTATATAGCATGAAACTCCATCCCCTCTCAGCATGAAACTCCGCCCCCTACGATTCCTCTTCTCCCTCCTCATCCTGCCGCTCCCCGCTGCTGCAACCGACACCCTGACGCTGCGGCTGCAGGATGCCATCGCGCTGGCAGGCGAAGAGTCGGCAGAGGTGCAACGCGCCCGCAACACCTTTCTTGCCGCCTACTGGAACTACCGAAACTTCCGCGCCAACCGTCTGCCGAGCGTCACGCTGACGTCTTCGCCTTCCATCAACCGCGAGCTGAACAAAATCGTGCAGGCAGACGGCACGACGCGCTTCATCCGCCAGGACCAGAGCGACATCGACCTCGCGCTCCGCATTGAGCAGCCCGTGGGCTGGACGGGAGGAAAATTCCTCGTCAGGAGCAGCCTGAACCGCTACGACGAGTTCCGGCAGCACACCGTGGCATACGGCACGGCTCCCCTCATCATTGGCTATGAGCAGAATCTGCTCGGCTACAACGCGCTGAAGTGGGAGAAGCGCATCGAACCCCTGCGCTTCCGCGAGGCGAAGAAGCAGTATGCCGAAAGTCTGGAGGTCATCTCCGCCACCACGTGTAGCCATTTCTTCGCCCTCGCTTCGGCACAGGCAGAGCTGGAGATGGCGCGGCAGAACTTTGCCTCTGCCGATACGCTCTACCGCATGGCGCAGGGACGCTACGAGATTGGCACCGTCACGGAGAACGAGATGCTGCAACTGGAAATCAATCGGCTCAACGAGGAGACGAATGTCATGGAGGCTGAAATCACTCTGCGCGAGGCGGCGCAGGCCATACGTTCCTTCTTGGGGCTGGAGCCTGAGAGCGAACTTCGCCTCATCGTGCCTGACAGCGTGCCGCAGTTTCAGGTGCCGATGGCGGCGGCGGTGGAGACGGCCTTGGCCAACAGCCCCGACCCAGAGTATTACCGCCGCACGCTCCGGGAGAGCGAGAGCCAACTGGCATATGCCAAGGCAGACCGCGGACTGCGGGCTGACCTCTACGTGCAGTTCGGACTTTCGCAGACGGGGCGCGATTTTGCCGCTGCCTATCGCCGTCCGCTCCACCAAGAGGCGGCAAGCATCACGCTCGCCATGCCTCTCCTCGACTGGGGGCGTGGGCGCGGCAAGGTCCGTCTGGCAAAGTCGCGGCTGGCCCTCGCGCAGGTGGAGGCGGAGCAGGGCATGAACGATTTTCGCCAGAATGTGGAGAAACTCGTGATGCAGTTTAACATGCAGGGACACAAGGTGAGGATTGCCGCACTGACGAACCAGCGTGCGGAGCAGCGGCACAACGTCGCCCGACGGCTCTACATCATGGGGCGCAGCAGTCTGCTCGACCTCAACGCTGCCATCAGCGAGAAGAACGCTGCACGCCGCAACCATATCTCTGCCATTCGCACGTACTGGACGCTCTACTTCACCCTGCGCAG
Organism: uncultured Bacteroidales bacterium; assembly: GCA_945787885.1. Classification (GTDB taxonomy): domain Bacteria; phylum Bacteroidota; class Bacteroidia; order Bacteroidales; family Bacteroidaceae; genus Alloprevotella. Next base: position 44,957 of record CALZJF010000015.1, read on the forward strand.
CATGACTGCCTACGACTTTGAGCACCATGCGCCCATCACCGAACAATTACCTCTCTAACGGGAACATGACCTATGGACATACAACTCAAACCTCAGCCGTGGTATCGCAAGCATTTCATCCACATCCTCACAGCCACCGCCTTCGCCGCCTGTGCGGTCTGGCTCATCTGGCTCGCCGTGAGTCCGCCCCTGCGGCAGCTTGATGCCGGGGCATGTCAGATAGCGGAGGCGGCGGAGATGCCGATGCAGGAATATGTGGACGTGGAGGGCGTGGTGCAGCCCATCCAGACCGTGCGCCTCAATGCCTTGGAGGGCGGATTCGTGGAGCGCATCGTGGCAGAAGAGGGGGCGATGCTGCAAGCGGGCGACACCATCCTCGTCCTGAGCAATCCCGAACTGCTGCGCACCATCGGCGAAGAGCAGGCGGAATGGGAACGACTGCAACTCAACTATCGCGAGCAGGAAATCGAAATGGAGCAGCGGAGCCTCACCCTCCGGCAGCAGGCCCTGGAAGCTGACCATCAGCTGACGGCCCTTGAGAAAACGCTGAGGCAGAGCCGCGAGGAATGCCGCATGGGCATCAAGAGCAAGGCGGAACTTGAGGTGATGGAGGAGGAATATGCCTACCAGTGCAAACGGGCGGCATTGCAACGGCAAAGCCTGCGCCACGATTCTGCCGTCACGCGGCTGAAACGCGAGGTGGTGGCAAATAGCCGCATGGCGTCTGAGCGTAAGATGTTGCGCTCGGAGAGCAGAATCGGCCGCCTCGTGGTGCGGGCGACGGTGGCGGGTCAGCTGAGCTTTCTCCACGTGGCTCTGGGGCAACAGGTGGGGGCAGGCGAGAGCTTGGGGGAAATCAAGGTGTTGTCGGACTATAAGGTTCATGCCTCGCTCACGGAATACTATATCGACCGCATCACGACGGGGCTGCCCGCCCACGTTTTGGAGGAGGATGAGCAGTTCCCCCTGCGCATCAGCAAGGTGGTGCCAGAGGTGAAGGACCGCACCTTCGACTGCGATTTGGTCTTCACGTCAGCTGCGCCTCCCCACATCCGCCTTGGCAAGAGCTACCGCGTGCAGATAGCTCTGGGAAGGCCTGAGAAAGCCCTCGTCATTCCGCGTGGCGACTTCCTCCAGCTGACTGGGGGCAGATGGATTTACCGCCTCGCCCCCGACGGACGGACGGCGCGAAAGGTGCAGATAGAGCTCGGACGCCAGAATCCGCGCCAATGCGAGGTGGTCTCGGGCCTTCAGCCGGGCGACCGCGTCATAGTCAGTGGCTACGAAAAGCTGGGCAAGGCGGAGGAACTGCGCATCGAGTAACGGCAGGCTGGCTATATGACTTGAAAAGAGAGAGAGGAGGGGAGTGTGCCATACGTCATCGTATGGCACACTCCCCTCCTCTCTTTGCTTTAACTCCGTTAAAAGGGTTAATAATTTTGGTTTAACGTTTTGTCATCTTTTGGCTTCTTTTCGGTTCAAATTGCAAGTCTCATCGGTCACGTAGCCCACTACGCTCCCTCTTCAACTTACTATTTGAACTTGAAAATAATCTCAAAATCTGACAAAGCTAATTGATAGAACCAACCTAAACTGATTTTTATTACCTGCTTAGGTGTATCAGTCTTTCGCCAATCGCTCTATCTTGCAGGCGTGCTGCTTGGTCTCCTTGTCGTAGTTGATGCCCACGAGGAGCATTTCGCCTGCATATTCCGCTATCTTTGCAGGGTAAGCCTTTCGCTTTATTTGGGCGATGGCAGTATCGGCGGTGTGGTTGAACTTCAATTCTATGATGAGCGCGGGCTTCCCGACATGGCGGCGCGGAATCATGACGAGGTCGGCGTAGCCCTTGCCCGTGGCATATTCGCGGTGGACAATGTATTCATTGCGCGCCCAAATGTAGGCGATGGTCAGCACGCAGGCGAGCGAGTTCTCATCGTTATAGGCGAGAATGCTCGTGTGTTCATCATGCGCACGGTCGATGGCCCGTGCCACGGCCTCTTCGTTGCCCGCGATGGTGGATTCCAACAGACACTGAGAGTTCTCCAATGTCTTTGCCAGTTGCCCCCAACTCGTGGCTGTCACTGCATTCTTCATTTCGTCCGCCACCTCCTTGTTCGGGATGTAGCATTTATTGGTCGTGCGGTCGTATGCCAAGTAGCCAAGATGAATCAGCACGGTGAGCACATCGTTCTTGCTGTTTATCACCCGCAGGTCGTTCTGAAAACTCGTCGTAATCACGGGGACGCTCTCTCCTGCGAGCATACGGATGACATCGTCTTTCAGCCCGTCGAAGTTCATCTCGATGTAAGTCCTCACCGAATCGTAGGCACTCGTCGTCGTCCAGTAGCTGCCATACTCTTCCATATTGATGGCCTTGATGACCGAATAGGGATTGAACATGTGCGATGCCTTGCCGATGCAATACCCATCATACCAGCTTTCCATCTCTGCCATGTCCGTCCCGTGTTTTTCGCACAGTGCCTCCACTTCTTCACGTGTGAATCCGAGCGTCGTGGCCATCTTGCCGGGACGAATCATCGTGTATTCGCAAAAATTGTTCAACGCCGACTCCGTATTATAGCGCTTGATGGGCAGAATGCCCGTGAGGTAGGCTCCTGCAAACACATCGCTTGAGCTGGCTCCCTTGAAGAGACGGCGCAGCAAGTCTATGTATGCCGTCGTGATATACTCGTCGGTCCCCATTTCTCGCAGTATGGCGTCCCACTCGTCTATGACCATGATGAAATGCTCGCCCGTGGTTTCGACGATGCTGTAGAGCACATCCATCAGGTCGTCAGTGTCTTTCGCCCTTACCTCAGGAAATTCCGCCAAGACATCCGCCAGGACATCGCGCTGAATCACATCGACGATGTCACGCTCCCGCCTGTATTTCGTGGTAAACTCGGCTATGTCGAGGCTAATCACGTAGTATTTGTTCAGATGCCTCTCAAACGACTCTGCCTTTTCCGCCTCCAAGCCCTTGAAGAGCTCTCTCGAATCGCAGGATTTGTCATAGTAGGCACACAGCATCTTCGCCGCCATTGATTTGCCAAAGCGGCGGCAACGCGTCACGCAACTATAGCAGTTTTCCGTGTTGAGCGTGGCATTGACCACTGGTATCAGCGAAGTTTTGTCAATATATTCCTGATTGACAATCTTCCTGAATGCTTTATTGCCTTTGTTGATATATCTGCCCATGATGCTTTGTTATACGGTCGAAGGAGAGGTAAGCCTGCCACTCGGATTGCAAAAATACGAAATTGTCGGCAAACAAGCTGTGTTTTCACAAAAAATCAGTGTAACGCCCTTGTCTGTGCCTGAGTCTTCGTCGTGCCACCAGTGGTCGCGGGGCGGGGTGCTGCGGTTTGTGTTGCATCGGCTGCCGTCTGTTTTCGGGGCGCATTGCCGCGCCTGTCTCCCTCGTGTGTCTCGGCACAAAAATAGCACAACGTCTCTTAAATTCCCCTAAATTTTCAGAAAAGAAATCTTGTCAGGATTGCCTCCGCGAATAGAGGAAATCGTGGTCAAAAAGCCTGTTTTCAGGGGGCGCAGCAGGCGTTTTGAGGTGAAGGCACGGAGCTTTTGCCCCATTTTCAGGCAAAATTCGATTGTTTTTGGCTGAAACGCGGGCATTCTTGCCCTGTTTTTCGCGTTTTTCGAGGGCGATTTTCAGGTTTTTCGACAGCATTTTCCGCCTCAAAGTGATTACTTTGAGGGGTAAAAGAGGTCAGTTGGGGGGTCAGAAGTGGCCAGTTTTGAGGCGGAAGCTCTGCAGAACGGCTGCGAAGCTCAGTATTTTCACCTCGACCGCACAGGCGTCTGTTGCCCGAAACAGGGATTTTCTGGGGCATCAGATAGCAAAACGAGGGGGCGAACTGGCTATTTTCGCACCTTTAAGTTAAGGGATGTTAAACCGATTTCACTGAGCTAATTGCTGATGGCTCTGCACGGCCTCCCGTGCGAGTGCGGAAAAAAATTTTTGAAACGATGGGGATTTTCAGGGGTTGTTATGAGGAAAAATGGGCGTTCACTGCGCAATTTTTAACACGCATTAACACAACGGAACGCACGCCACGCACGCCCCCCCACAACGCGAGATATTCCAAATCAAGTTCAGGGCGCAACCACGGAACCTGCACGCGATTGTTTGAACACGAATTTCACGAATGGCACGAATGCCATGAATAGAGCTTCCGATACATTCGGGTTATTCGTGCAATTCGTGGTCAAAACAAATAATTCGAGTGCGATTTTTGAACACGAATTACACGAATGGCACGAATGCTATGAATAGAGCTTCCGATACATTCGGGTTATTCGTGCAATTCGTGGTCAAAACAAATAATTCGAGTGCGATTTTTGAACACGAATTACACGAATGGCACGAATGCTATGAATAGAGCTTCCGATACATTCGGGTTATTCGTGCAATTCGTGGTCAAACCAAATAATCCGAGTGCGATTTTTGAACACGAATTACACGAATGGCACGAATGCTATGAATAGAGCTTCCGATACATTCGGGTTATTCGTGCAATTCGCGGTCAAAACAAATAATTCGAGTGCGATTTTTGAACGCGAATTACACGAATTTCACGAATATTGATGAAGAACGATTGAAATACATTCGGGT
>CALZJF010000016.1 GCA_945787885.1 uncultured Bacteroidales bacterium
ACTGACAAATTTACCATTCATTTTCACGCAAGCAGCATCCCTCTCTTATGTAGAGGAAGACTGAAGAACGAAGTTGAACCATTCATTGCGAGTCTCTCTTATGTGATGCCATGGCGAGAGCCTGATTATCCTTCATTTATTGCCTGTCGGCGCGAGAGGAGATGCAGCTAGACCCACGCAATGGGAGACGATGAGGGGCGAAAACTGCAATGAAGACTGATTCCTGAACACACGTTGCCCGACTGCCGTGGGGAGACTGATGCACTCTTTTGGAGACGAACGACGAGACAATCATGCCCGACCCGAGAAGTTTGACGCTAAAACCTGATTTGACAGCCCCTGCCCCCCTTCATTACGAGAAGATGCCACGACTGGCAGGTTTGAGGTTTTCGATGAAACTTGCAGGATAGAACCTACCTCTATCATCCAATAAATATTATTCTCACAAAACGATAACAACTATGTCCCAGAACAAGACCGTATTTCCTGGTGTAGGACAAGAAGGCGAAGACTTCTCCCCGCACCGCCAGCAAGCGCCGTACAGCGACAACTATTCACGCCCAGCCTATGCCAACCGTAGTGCAGGGACAGTTTTCCCAGGCATGGAGGGCATGCAGCCTGGCAGACCACAGCGCCCGGAGCAGCCACAGCCCTGCAGGCCGACGGGAAACCATGGGAACAAGCCCATCGTGGGATTCCTCTACTCCGTCTCGCGAACTGCAGCCGGAGAGTTCTGGCCCGTATATATCGGACAGAACGTCATCGGATGCGCTCCTTCGTGCGACATTGTCCTGAAGGAAGGCACCGTCTCGCAGCGGCATGCCATACTGCACATCAACAAGATGAAAAAGCCTGAGAAACTGGAGGCTACCATCTCTGACTGCCAATCAACGAATGGCACGATGCTCAATGGCAACAGTGTCTCCGTGGCACGTCCGCCTGAGTGCATCAACGGAGATGTCATCACCATCGGAGAAAACTATGAGCTCCTCTTTGTGCTCATTGACGTCAAAGCATTGGGACTCACCACGGCTGAACAATTCTATGCCATCAACGATGACGACGATGATGACTACGATGACCGCAGAAATTCCCGGCAAAACATGAACAACGCCAACCGCCCTACGTTCAACCAGCAAGATTTTCCGCCCCGCTTCAATGGGCCTGACCCTTCTCCTTACGGCGGAGCGTCAAAACCGTCGGGCGATTCTACCATGGGACTTGACCCTACGGCGGGCAACGGCTTCAACCATGGCGGAACGATGGGCATGGAATAGGCCTGCTCACCAAGAGGGGCTGCCTGAAAATCCATGATGCCTGCATGAATCATGAAACGGCCCTCAGAATGACACTGAGCCCGAAGAGACCCTGACTTATCCCATAATCAACACGAGGACATATACACACACATTATATATATATATGAGTAGCCGTATAATGCCCCCTATAAAAAACAGAAGAAACGAACACACAATGCCAGTAATCCGACTGCAAGGCAACATAGAGAAACAGCGGGGCATATACTATGAATATGACCCCACCGATACACCGCTGGGCGAAGGCGGCATGGGAAAGGTGTACAAAGGATGGTGCTGCGATGTAAACACAGGACAACGCCGTGAAGTGGCCATCAAATTTCTATACAGCGACCTCCCACAGCACGTCATCGCACGAGCTCGCAGAGAAGCTGCCGTACAACTCCGAAACGACAACCTTATAGAGATGCTGGGATTCTTGGAGGTGCAGGATAAAGACTGCATCGGCCAACCCATCATCCGCTATCATGTCATCAGCGAATACCTTAACGGCATCTCGCTCGACAGTCTGCTCGAAGGGAAAATCACTAACCCAAGAGGCGAGGTCATCCCCTTCGCACAGGAATTGTATGGGAAATATCAGAACGACCCCTACCATTTCGCCATCATCGTCATACGCAGCCTGCTGTCAGGACTGATGGCTCTCCACGATGCAGGATACGTGCATCGCGACATCGACCCCTCAAACATCATGATTACCGCCGATGGCCACATCAAGCTCATAGACTTCGGCATTGCCAAGAAGACCACCGGCAAGAACACCAAGGAGTCGTCGTACACCGTGCCCGGACAGTTCATCGGGAAGCCTAAATATGCTGCCCCGGAGCTGGCCAGAGGCCTGGTGGACTCTGTGGGGCCTGCCACAGATATCTACGCTGTGGGCTGTCTGCTCTTTCAACTCGTCGTCGGAAGGGTGCCTTTCGATGGAGAAATGGCTGAAGTGCTGGAAATGCAACTCACCCGCGAGCTCCCACTTCGCGAAATCAAGCAGAAGACCCTTCGCGAAATCATCCGGAAAGCCACTCAGAAAAAGATGAACGCACGCTATCTCAGTGCTGCGGAATTTCGTGTGGCAGTAGATAAGCTGGCAGCACTGCCCTATCCCGACAAGGGCATTGACTGGAAGATGATAGGATCCGTCTGCGCAGCAGTGGTGCTGGCATGCGCACTGGTGGGCGGGGGCATCAAATTATTGAACCTTCCATCCGAACCCTCTGCGCACCAAGGAGAAGAGACGACGAAGCTGACCGATAAGGTGGAATGCGGAACGGCATGGGCAATGATGAAAAATCCTGCTACGGCTCAAGAAGGATACGATGCCCTCAAACAACTCGCTCAGCAGGACGACCCGCAGGCTCTCTATCTCCTGAGCCGGCTCTACTTCCTCAGCGGCGAAGAATCTGACGTGGCAGGAGTGCCTGACTCGCTGAAGCTCATACGCGAACAACTGGGCATCAGCATTGACAACGCCCAAGCCCACGCCCTGCTAAAAAAGGCCGTAGCACTCTCGCCCACGAACTATCACGCTCAGTATGAGTTAGGCTGCAACTACAAATCAAACCGCAGAGGAACTACTCGCAACAATGATTCAGCTTACGTCTGTCTCCATGCCGCTCGCGAGCAAGCACACTCTGTGGGCGACAACAGCTATGAGCAAAAGATCAGCGAGAAGATGTCAAATCTGGTAAAGCCATAAGACTGGAGTCAGCCAATTCCCTAATATTCCTTAACGTAGCATTCCTCAACGCAATATGGCAAAGAATAATTTTCAAACAGTTTATCAACGCCCCGACGACCCCTATATTTATCTGTGGGTGATAGGCGAATGGTACTGCTACGACCCATCCTCAAAGCCTTTAGGCAGCGGAGCCATGGGCACCGTCTTTATGGGCTATCGTTGCAAAGATGGGGCTCTCATGGCCATCAAACGCGTGAAGGACAGCTTTGCAAATAACCCCCTCATACGCGAAAGAGCCCGGCAGGAGGCATCGCTGGCATTCAGACACCCTAACCTCGTGGAGATGATTGGATACTGCGAGTATGCTCCGGACAGCGGACCCATTTTCATGGTCAGCAAATTCGTGGCAGGCAAGGACATTGACAAGTACGTAGCCGAATTCATCAATGGCCCCGACCGCGTAGAGAAGATTTGCTCTGCCATGTGCCAAGTGCTTGACGCACTGGAATATGTACACTCCAGAGGAGTCATTCACCGCGACATCAAACCTTCAAACATCATGGTTGAGGAAGATTCCAACGTGCGGCTCATGGACTTGGGCATCGCCCGCATGAACGGCGGCAATAAGTTTTCGGCATACGGATTTATCGGCACACCGCAATATGCTGCTCCCGAACAAGTGTTGAGGGAAAAGACAGGCATTGTGCAAATCAATGCCTCAACTGACCTCTACGCGCTGGGCATCACATTCTACGAACTCTTGACGGGACACAATCCCTTCGACTGCGATACGGAAATCGACACGCTGACCCGACAAATCAGAGAGCCTCTCCCCATCAGCGACCAAATACCCAAACGACTCATGAACGTTCTGCTCAAAGCCACAGAGAAAGAGCAGTCAAAACGCTACCAGAAGGCTGCTGACTTCAAAGCTGCAGTAGAAGAGGCCATGATGCCGCCCAAAAGCTTTTGGCAGAGGGTGAAAGAATGGTTTGCCTAAATACCTGAACTACTAGCATTCCTGACAGAACGCTTCTCACCCTTGAGAACATTTCCTGAAACGTACTATTTACATCCCCCCTTTCAGCTTATGGACTTAGTTCAAATCAAAACCCCGACATACCTGACTGGCTATGCAGAATCGCGCATCGGCGGACGCTCAGAAAACCAAGACTCGTATGGGTATTGCCAGACTCCCTTTGGATTCCTCGTCACCGTCTGCGATGGCATGGGCGGAGGGCCTGGTGGAAAGACCGCATCTACCATCGCCGTCCGGGAAATCATCCAAGGCGTATGCGAAGGCAAAGAGGAAGAAGAGCCGACAAACATCATCATCAAAGCTGTACGTCGTGCAAACATGGCCATCATCAGCGCAGGAGCCGAGAATCCTGCACTGAAAGGAATGGGTTCCACCTGCACCGTGCTACTCATTACCGAGGAATGCGCCTACATTGCCCACGTGGGCGACAGCCGGGTTTATCAGTTTAGAGGACACGCCAAAGTCTTCAGGACATTCGACCACTCCATGGTCTTCGGATTGGTGAAGCAGAAAGTAATCACGGAAGAGCAGGCCCGGCTCTCCGAACAATCAAATATTATAACGCGCGCGCTGGGCATCAAGCCCGATGTCGAGGTGGACATTACCATCAGGCCCTACCTCGCGGGCGACAGATTCCTGCTCTGCACGGACGGCATCCACGGTGCTGTGCCTGAAGAGGAACTTATCAAGACCGCCACCAGCCGCAAACACGCACTCGGGGCTCTGGCTGACGAGATTGCTACCACAATCGATGGAAAAGGCCGCGCAGAAGGCGGCGGACACGACAATCTAACGCTGGCTTTGCTCGAAACAAAAATCAATTCTAAACAGAAAGACAAAATGGGAAAGACCGTTAAAATCCTGCTTGCTGTGCTGTCAGCCGTATGCCTCCTCAGCATTGTCGGTAACATCCTGCAATGCACTTCTGGGAAAAATACTCCTCAAGCCCCTGCAGAACAAGCCCCTGCTGTGCAAGACTCCATGCTAAAGGAAACTTGCGCCTCGCTGAAAGATTCTCTTGACAAGAACCTCCTTACCATCAGCCATCTCAATGACTCCATCTCAAATCAGGCCGACTCCATCAAACTCTATAAAGAAAACTGCGGAAAGCTGAAAAAGGAAAACGAGAAACTACAGGAAGAAGTCGAAAAAGCGAAACAAACTGCAAGCAATCCCTCCTCAAAACCTAAACGGTAAGTAGGGATTCACGACGATTCTTATTAAATCCATATCATAAAAAAGACAATGAAAACATATTCCATAGGCCGCGACCTAAACTGTGATATCGTCATCAATGATTCCACTGATGTCATCAGCCGTCGCCATGCACTGCTCAATATCACCCCCTCGGGCAAAATGACGATTATCGACCAAAGCAGCAACGGCACCTATGTAAACGGCATCAAAATTAGCCCTAACGTCCCCGTTCCCGTCACACGAAAAGATACCATATCATTGGCACACGTGGCAAAACTCGACTGGGCTCTCGTCCCTGACGAAGGGCGGTCAATGAAATATGCCATCGGTGGTGCTGCTGGCATATTACTGTTGGCATGCGCAGCATTCGGCATCAACCACTTTGTCAATCAGCCTGAGACTCCCCAACCAAGCAGCTCCACTATCACCGCAACTGACTCCTTGAACCAAAAGACAAAGAAACTGGCTGAAGACTCTATCAAAAAGGCAAAAGAGGACTCTATCAAGAAAACTGTAAAAGACAGTATCGACAAAGCCCAAAAGAGACCGAGCGCTACCACACCGACACAGGAAAAACGATCTCGGAAAAAACCTGATTCACAGCCACAGAAGGAAACGCCCAAGCCTAAACCCCAAACGCCAAAACGCGTGGCAGGATAGCAGTTCCCCTCTTGTTCCTGAGGGCTTGCATCTAAAACGTAAGAAAACTTCACACCATGCCACATAGGCAAAGAGGCTATTCAGCAATTGCTGCAAGGGAGACTTTCTTCCAAGCCCTCCATTCCCCTCCACACATATATATATTATATAGAAAACCATGAGACTCTTAAAAGTAGGCCGCGACGGTTCATGCGATATCGTACTCCACAGTGACAAGGCCAGCTCACTGCACGCTGAAATCACATTGCTCAATAATGGAGACATTCTGCTGGAAGACAAAAACAGCCGGAATGGAACGTACATCATGAACCGCCCCATCAAGCCAGGTACACAAGTAAACATCAAACGCGGCGATGCCATTCGTTTTGCTGATGTCGAACTCATCTGGGACCAAATACCGCAGCAAGAAGACAATTCTGCCTATAAAGCGGTATATGGCATCGGTTCAAATTTCAGGAACGATATTCAGATATCAGGAAACACCGTCAGCCGATTTCACGCCACGCTGAAAATTGACAGGAAAGGCAAGGCTTTCATCATTGACCACAGCAAGAACGGCACAATGGTGAATGGTACACGCATCAGTCCGCACAGACCGACACTCATCAAACGCACGGATTCTGTAGTCTGCGGCGGTGTCCCTGTCAATCTTTCCCAATATCTTCCCAGCAACAGCCTGCGCAAGGTACTGCTGGTGGCAGCATGCGCCTTGGTACTGGTAGGCGCAGCCATCGGACTTTACAAGCCTATAAGCAGTCTTTTCGCCACTACTCATCCCGCTACCACGCAAGCCATGGAGAATGCTTCTGCCTGCGTCTATGCAGGATATTACTACGAGGTGACCATCAAGGACGACCCCTTCGTGTCGAAAGTGAAGGATTGGCCGAAGAAATGGTATGTAGGCTATGACTCTGACGGTGACCTCTGTGTCAGAATCAAGACTGATGACCTCCGCCCCATACCATACACAGGAACAGCATTCTTCATTTCTGAGAATGGAGAAATGGGCACCAACCGTCATATCGCCGTGCCTTGGGAATACCGCACTGCTGAAGTAGAGGAAACCATCAAGACCGAGATGGAAAAGATACGCAGTTCTAACAGCTACTACAGCGAATATCTTCTCAGCCTATTAGTATGGGGCATACAAAATGGTATTCCCAGCGATGACGCACAGGCATGGTGGCAACGCTATCAGAAATCAGAGATCGTTATCAGCGGTTCTCATTCCTATTTCGGAGTTGGACTCACAGGCTCGAAAATCAACAATCTGATAGACCTACAGCAGGCGCAGGTGATTGCAGAGTCGGGCGATGCAAAAAAAGATGTGGCTCTTATCCGTCTCAACACACGCAAGACGCCCGACTACCTCGTAAAGATGAAAGCCTACTACGACATCAAGCAGGCACGCACGGATGAAACTACGCTTAAACCGCAAGAAGAAGAGTTCACCATCGTTGGATATCCCCTCGGTGAACGTGTTTCTGACGAGAGTTTCGATGGCAAGGAGTTGCGCCCGACTATTCACAAAGCCACACTCAGCAAGATGCCCGATGAAAATCAGATTCAGATACAAGCTGTCGGCATCGGCGGACAAAGCGGTTCCCCCGTCTGCGACAAGAAACATCGTCTCGTCGGAGTGCTTTGCTCTGGATACCAAGGCACAGAAGTGACCTTCTGCTGCAATATCAAACATTTGGTAGAACTCTACGAAAAGCATAAAGTCAGACAATGAGACGCAGCATTTTCCTCTTACTTTACACCCTGATGCTTGCCATCAGTGGTTTCGCAAAAACTGTCGTATGGAGTGTACCTCCGGAATTTGACACCCTGACGCCATACGCCGATGGAGTTTTCTTCTGCCAGAAGGGAGGAAAATGGGGACTTGTCTCGCAGCAGGGAAAAATGCTGCTACCCACGCAGTATGATTTCATCACCTATATGACGGATGGCTACGCCTTGGCGGGAGTAAAAGATGGTACAAAAAACAAAATCAGTTGCATCATCAGCGACGACTATGGCGTAACCGAAGTAAAAGGTGCATACTATTTGGTCAATCGCTACTACACCTTCTTCTCAGAAGACAAGATTCCCGTGGCGAACAAGGCTGGCAAGGAGGGATACATGGACACGAGTGGCGAAATCGTCATCAAGTGTCAGTTCGACAAAGTTCACCCCTTCTCCGAAGGCTTAGCATCCGTTTCAAAATATCCCAAGGCTTTCTACATCAACGAGCAGTATGACAACAATCCCAAAGCCAGCATCTTGCCCGTAGAGTTCAACTATGGCGACCTCACCTTCGCCACCACTTTCTACAAAGGACAAGCAGTCGTGGCCTACAATACAAAGAGTGCTGTCATCAACACCCACGGACAAAAGATTGGCAACTATTCGGGACGCATCAACGCCACGTGCTTTAACAAATTCGACTATACGATTAAGGACTGCGGAGCGAAGGAGCGCAGTGCCGAATATAAGCCCGACTCGGGCACATCCATCGTAGCATTCGTTGAACAAAACGGACTGATGGGATACAGAGAGGGCACAGACACTCTGCTCCATGCCTCGCTCTCTACGGCAGGCTCTTTCCTCAACACGGGCTATGCCGTCGCCTGCCAAAACGGCAAGGCCGGACTGCTACACATCATCGAGGGCGATGTAAAGCCCTACTTGGAAGTTGGCGGAAAGCCTTTACAACAAGGCGGAAAGCTCACGGCATCTGACAAAGGCCTCCTCTCACCCTGCAATATCATCGTAGAACTGGGTCCACGTTGCAGCCCTGAGGATTACACCGTGAACATCGACAACGGCACTGGCGAGTTGAAGCCGGCCACCACCGTTGCTTCTTCCGGAAAGTTAGGAGCCTCCTTCACCCCCGAATTGCCAGCCCCGAAAGCGCAGGCTTTACAACTTCGCTGCGAGGTCTGCTACAAAGGTTTACCCGTCAGTCGATTCGCTCAGCAGGTGGAAGTGCAGCATCCTGCTCCGAAGCCTGCCGTTCAAACTGTTCGCCATCTGCGCATTTCAGGCCCTTCAGTACAGACGGAGAAGGCGAACGAGAAAGACGAACAAGTGGTATTAGCCGTCGTTCACAACAACTCCGACTCTGGCATCACTGTCACTGCCACACTGAAAGTCCCCGCGAAAGACAAGACTGCGCGGCAGACACTCACCATCCCTGCCAATGGCAGTAAGAAAATTGCCGTCGTCATCCCCAACGTCGGCAAGACTGAGACCGTCAGTGCCAGCATCGTGCTGTCGTCGGGCGAGTCGGCCTCAGGTTCCGTCACGCTTAAACCATATTATTAACCAGTAATACTATCATGATGAAAAAGAAATTTCTTGCAATGATGGCTTTAGCATCATCTCTCTGTGCTTCAGCACAAGTTGTCGTAGATGACACTGACGATGCCGGTGCTTACGTTCCCCCCGTTGTCCTGAAGAACTATGTTCTCTCCATCGGTCCGAAGGTGGGAGGCAACTATTCCATAGCAGGCGATCCTGATGGCTACGACATCGGCATGGCTGGCAACATTGGCTACAGTGCCGGTCTCGGCCTCAATATCCGCTTTGCCCGTCCCGCTGGCAAGCCCTTCGGCACCGAACGCTTCGGCGTACATCTGGAAGCTCTCTATTCCATGCACTCCATGAAGACGGATGCCGACAATCTCAACCTCAGTTGCTACGAGGTGCCTCTGCTCTTCCAGTGGTATTTCATGCCTACGTTCTACGTTGAAGTTGGTCCCACGTTTAAGGGGGTCATCAGCAGTTCGCCCAAGAACCTCATGGCCGACAACACGAATTTCGTGACCGATGGCCTCAAGGGCAACGACGTGATGCTCAGCCTCGGCGTAGGCTATAAGCACAAGAATGGCTTTATGGCCGGACTGCGCTATAACATGGGCAACAGCGATTTGGCTGGCAACTTCAACTCCAAGGTCAGCACCATCTCGCTCAGCATCGGATGGCTTTTCAACGTAGTAAAATAACCTTCTCTAACCTTCATTTGTACCATCCATTATGAAGAAGCTATTTTTCCTGCTCGCGGTCATCGTTACCGCCATTTTCTCGTCCTGCTCGAACGACGACATTGAGATTCAGAAGCCCATCACCTTCAAGATAAACCCTGAGACCGTCATCAATTCCTATCAAGAATTTAGCACAGGCGACCTCGTGGTGCTTCCTTCAACCTTGAAACTACGCGTCCGCTTGCTCATCTATGACGAGGACGGTGTGCTCGCGGCTTCTGATACGCAGAAGTTCAAAGACTATTCTCATATCATGACGTCCACTCTCAACCTTCCCGAAGGCAAATACACCGTGGTGGCAATGACCGACATCGTGTCTGACTCCAACGAAGACTTTGCATGGGCGCTTTCAGGAGAGGAGAAACTGAACACCGTCAAGATTACCAAGTCCGAATACATCCGCGAACAATGGGAAATCATGGGACTCACCACGCAAAATCTTTACCTCAACGGTAATACCGATGATGTCAAGATTGACGTGCAGCCTGCGGGAAGTCTTGCCATCGTATATTACAAAAACTGGAACTACTACAATGACGTGACGCACTATGCCCTGCATTGCAACCGCTGCCCGGACCACATCACGCTTTCAAACGATGGCTCAGTGCAATACTCTATCATCAGCGACAACTACACTAAATATCGTCTCTCACGCGTAGAGTGGGATTCTGATTATATCGGTGCTTACCGCTACATTTTCCTCTTCCCCGTCAAAGGCGCTACCTTCCATTTCAAATGTGAATGCACCGACGGAAAGACCTACACGCTGGGCGATGCTCAAGTCATAGATATCGAGAACGGCAGGGAGTATTACTTTACCATCGATGTCGAGAACGATGAGGCTGAATGGCTGGTGTTCAACTCCAACCATCGCATGCCTTATGCCCCCAACCTTCAGGCAGCGCAGCTGAAGAACATCGAAGCCAACGACTTCGGCTTCGAAAACTTCACGACTCTCAGTGAGCAGCCTGCTTTTGAAGCTCACAAATAATTCCGTCATGCACTGTCCTTGCCTGCCTCCATCCTCCTTCGCAAGAAGAGGATGGAGACGGCATGGCAGGAAACATGACAGCAGGGAACATACAAAAGGGGGGACTCCAAAAACATACAGAACACGAGGACTATTGCCATGAGAAAGCTATTTATCTTTCTATCACTGATGACGCTGTTGATGCCTTCTGCGCTGCTGCTAAGCTGCGACGCTGACGCTGACGCTGACGAAACACCTACGACCCCTGACAACAAGCCGGAAAACGTCTTCGAAGAACTGAACCGATGGATGTACGGGCAGATGAATCACTCCTACCTCTGGCGCGAAGACTTGCCTGACTCCACAAAATGCAATTACGACCAATCCCCACGCGATTTCCTCAAAAGCATTCTCTCGCCACACGACAGATTCTCCTATCTCATCGCCAACCCCAACTATTCCCCTTCCGAATGTCTCGACTACGGCTTCGCCTATCAGACGTATGCTGACCAGTCAGGGCGCAAGGCGCTCTATGTGCTCTATCAGACCGTGCCCTCCAACCACTATGCTCCCGGCGACTTCCTACGCGTCATTTCAAAAAATGCTGCCGGCATCGCGCTGCGAAAGGTCAGGCTTACGCCTCAGCAGACATTCGAAGACATCCCGGGTTCTGACTTCATCCTCACGGCCACTGATATCTTCAAGCCTGCATCTTCCGTGCTGAAAGACACGATTTTCACCCTCGCCGACCGCAATATCGGCTACCTCTGCTATCTGGAATTCGATTCCACATCCGACCTCGCCGAGCCGCTCCAGAATTTCCATGAAGCCCATATCGACGACCTCATACTCGACTTGCGCTATAACCCCGGAGGCTACGTCGCCACCTGCCAATATCTTTGCAACTGCATCGTGAATGAGTCGGCTTACGAACAGATTTTCCAGCAGTGCAGCTACAACTCCATCATTGCTGCCCAAAACTTTCAGGAAACGGGCGACGCCCGCAGCTATTCTTATTACAAACGTCCGTCTTCCTCCCCCGGACACACCATCAGTGCCCCGATTCTTCCGCTGAACCTCAGCAGGCTCTTCGTCATCACGTCTGCTCATACAGCATCTGCCAGCGAGGCCACCATCATTTGCCTCAGGCCCTACATGCAGGTTTGCATCATCGGCGAACGGACGGTAGGAAAGGGCGTGGGCTCGTGGTCTATCACCGACAAACGCTTCAGGTATGGCATACAGCCCATCACCATGCGATATTACAACGCCGACGGACTATCCACCCCCGATGAAGGCTTAGAGCCTGACTATGCCATGCCGAATGGCTACAACACCACACGCAAAACGATTGGCGACCCTGAAGAGCCTCTCCTCAATCAAGCTCTTCGGCTCATCTGCCCGCAAGCATTCCCACAGCCTGCATCGGCCAGCACCACCACGCCTGAAACATCGCTCACCCCCGTAGGTGAACCATCCTATATTCAAGCATTTCAAAACAAACACTGCAAATAAGTAGGTAATGAAAATTAGTTTTAGGTTTGAATGCTCTATTTGGATGCAGGTTTTAGTCTTGAAATAAAGGAGCATAGCGTGCTATGTGACTGTTTTCAAGGCTAAAAGATGCGCCAAAGAGAGCGTTCAAACATACAAACCATAATCATTCCTACTATATACTTACTATAAAATAATTTTTATTACCTACTTATGAAAATTAGAAAACTATTGCTCCCGCTTGCACTCCTTGCCTGCTGCTCGCCGGCATGGGCACAAAGCCACCTGAAGGCCATACTGAAAGATGGATCTGAACTGACGGGTTATATCTCTCGACAGCGTCCCGGCGAAGACTTCACCTTCTCCACGTCGAGAGCCACTATCTTCATGCCTGCCAGCAAGGCGAAGTCCATGCTGGAGAATGAAGTGAAATACAACTCTCTCTCTGAAGAATGGAAAAAATGGGCCGACGAAAACAATGCCGTCATCGGGGTGGGCGATGCCCGAACCGTCACTCTCACTGACATTCTCACTGACGATGGCACCATCAGCCGTGTCAGAGTGCTGGAGAAGGGGGCCAAAATAAAATATCTGGAGATAGCTCCCAATTCGTACGCGCTCAACTGGGACACGGTCACCATATTGCGCTGCGACAAACGCGACCCTCTTCTGCTGACGGGCATCAACCGAAAGTACAGGCTCAAATCGGGTATTGAATACGAGGGAGAGTTCGTGGAGGAAAAGATTGGGGAGACTCTGAGCCTCTACAAGAAGAATGGCATCACGGAAGTCATCAGTACGCTGGATGTCGTCAAAGACAGCCGCATGAAGCTCAATCCTGACCAAACGCTCTTCGAGCAGTCTGACCTCATCGACAACGTCACCCTGAAGAATGGCAGCACCTATCGGGGCATTATCTTCGAGAAAAACTATTTCGGCTATGACGATATGGACAGCGATGAACTGAAAAAGACGGATGCAAGCCTCATCAAACACGATTTCCTGCTGATTCAACTGGAAGACGAGCAAATCGTCAGCGTCAATCTGCAGGATATCATCGAATATCGCAAGGAGCCTAACCCAAAATACTCTCCGCTCACCGACATCCTGCTCAACGAGGGCGAATTTGTAGTGAACCGGCAGAAGACTCAACCGCAGCAAGCTACTGAAGAGGCTGGCTTCATCCGCATCTGCGCCGACTCCGTCGCTACCTCCATCATTAAAGACACGCCATCCTGCACGGCTACCATTGAAACTCGATTTGCGAATGCCCTCCAGGCTCAACAGTTCAAGCTCGTGAAAGCGAGGAAATATGCCACTGACAAGAAGAAAAAGGCCTTCTTCTATGCTTTCACCTACGAAGATTTAGCTAAACTGGCCCTGCTGCAAAAGAAAGATGCTACAAGCATCAACGGCACTTGCAAAATGGAGTATAGCTTAGACTCACCGGGACTCTATATTCTCTACAACCCCTCTTCCAAACTTGCCATCCCATTCTGGGTGAAAAACAATTCTGCCAGATAAGAAACAAGTAAGCAGGCAAGTCGATGATGAATATCTCTATGAACGAGTATTCATCATCGGCTTACCTGCTTTTTTTTATGAAGCCATCCTCGTCCGAAGCAGACTACCACGAGCCTCATTGCCCCAATCCCCAAGAGGAATTAAGTAAGCTTTGAAAATTAGTTTTATGTTTGAATGCACTGAAATAAAGGGGCATAGCCTGCCATGCGACTGTTTTCAAGGCTAAAGAATGCGCCAAAGAGGGCGTTCAAACATGCAAACCATCATCATTCCTACTATATACTTACTATAGGTAGGTTCAATAAATTAGTTTTCAATGTAAGGCAGTGTTTCTGTTTTACTTGGATGTCTGCACGCCTCTCGTGCCGTAAGTTTTTGTCTTTCATTCAGTCACGTAGCCCACTACGCTCCCTCGTGAAAAACAAAAACCTACGGCACGATAGTCGCAAATACATCGCAAGCTAATTGATAGAACCTACCTATAAATGATTTTTATTACATATTTATTACGCGGAAACAGAACTTCCCACTGCACTTCCCGCTGCCCGAAAGCCCGTCGCCACGCCGACGGCTTGCAGCTTTAATTCCTGCCGCCTGAGCTGCTTGCCGCCCCCGCAGGGCTTCGGCCACCCAGGTGGTCATTTCCCGCCCCGGAAGTGACCATTTTCACCCCCAAATGTCATCATTTTTACCCCTCAAAATGGTCAGCTCCGGGGCAGAAACGCATGGGCGGCAACGGGAGCGCGATGCGCGCGGAAACAAGGCTCTAAAGACACTGGCGGAGAACACCGTGAATCTTGGGAGAAATGTATGCGGCACGCGTTTTGCGAACGGCAGCAGCTGGCGTCTTGCAGTGTATTGCATGTGGAAACAGACAGGGAAATAGCAAAATCTGGCTGTGAAAAAACAAAACGGGGGGGGGGAATTTTGAGATTTCGCCTGAAAAAAGAAGAAAAACTTGGCGAGAATGCTGATTTTTCGTTCCTTTGTAGCAAGAAATCACAGACAAGCACATACAGAGGACATGCAGACTTCGCTGCTCCTCCATAACCTTCAAAACTTTCCCTTAGAGATTTCATTTTTTCCCTTTTATATTTGTTGTTTCCCTCCCCTATAAGTACGCAAGATATGGCTTCTTCTTGCCAGGCTTATAGGGGTTTTTTGTGCATAAAAGGCAGATTCAGCATCACTATTCATGCTGCGCGCCATGAATTTTCACAAGGAAAATCCCCTTTTCGTCCGGCTTTTGCGAAAAAAACTCATGGGATGGCTCAAAAAAATGCAGGAGTTTGTAATTTTGCACGTATTCTAACAATAGAATACCCTGACATTCCACCAACGATTATGCACAAAATTCTGCTTTCTCTCATTCTCTCCATCTTCACCCTCCTCTCCGTGCAGGCTCAGACTGCCTACGGATTCCTGACCGGAACGGGCAACACGGCCCTGGAGGTGGGCATCTACAGCGTCGATGTCAAGGACGGCCAATCGCTTTCGCCCATCTACGCCGCCATGTTCGGGCTGTGGGGCGGCGCGGGCAATGCCACGGACTACTATTGTCTGCTCAGCACGGACTACGATGGCTACTCCATGGCAGGCCTGGCGGCATACAACCTGAAGAGCGGAAGCTGGAATTTCCGCTCGACGCAGATCAACTATGGATGCGCCGACATGACCTACGACATCACGAGCCAGACGATGTACGGACTGCTGTGCAAGCAGGGGGGCTCGAAAGTGCCGACGGAGCTCGGCACCATTGACCTCGACAACGGCCAGTACAGCCGCATCGCCGTGCTCGACGATAAGATCGTGGCCCTGGCTGCTGATGCCGACGGTCAGCTCTACGGACTTTCTTCTGCCTCCGACCTCTACAAGATGAACAAGCAGAACGGCGCGCTGACGCTCGTGGGGCATTTGGACATCGCCACGCTGACGGATCAGGTGCAGTCGATGGAGTTCGACCGCGACAACGGCAGGCTCTTCTGGTCTGGAATAGACGGCAACTACGATGCCTTCATAGCGCAGATTGACCCCGACGAGGCGCGCATACTGAGCCGCACTGGCGTGGAGGACAACACGCTGCTGGGCGGACTCTATATTCCCTATACCACGCAGGGCGGCGGAGGCTCCGAGCCGCAAATTCCCGCTGGCCTCACCTCCCTCTCCGCGCAGAACGTGGGGACGGCGGCACGGCTGACATGGACGGACGAGAACCCTGCCGGGACGCGCTACCGCATCACGCGGCAGCCCGACGGACAGACGTTTGAGGGCATCGCCGAGAAGACTTTCACCGATGAGCCTGACGCGCCTGCCTGCTACTACACCTACAGCGTCTGCGCCTACAACGAGCTGGGCAGCAGCAACGCCTTGACCACGACGCCCGTGCTGGCGGGCGAAGCGCTGAAAGTGCCTTACGCCATGGACTTCACTAACACGTTCGCCGTGGCGCAATGGCTGGCGGTGGATGCCAATGCCGACGGAGTGGTGTGGAAGTCGAACGCAGGGAATTTCCAGTATTTCGCCTCCTTCTTCAAGCAGGCGGACGATTGGCTGATGTCCGTGCCTTTCCAGATGAAGAAGGGGCAAAGCTATAAGCTGACGTACACCGTGGATTGCTCTTCTATACTGGGCTCGGCAGAAAACCTCAGCGTGACGCTGGGCAAGACGCCTGACCCTGCCTCCCATCAGCGCACGCTCGAAGAACTCAAGGGCTTCACGACGGCGGGAGCTACCGTGCGCACCGTGGAATTTACTGCCGACGAGACTGCCGGCATGCACATCGGATTCCACACCACATCGCTCCCCGACCAATTCCAGATTCTCATCTCCGACATTCAGCTGACATCGTACGCCTCCGCCGACCTCTCCGTGGCAACGCCCGCAGGCGACTTCCTCGCCATCGCTGGCAGGAGCTACGATTGCAGTGTGAGGGTGAAGAATGAAGGGGAGACTGCCATGAGCAACTTCAGCCTGCGGCTTCTGGACGATGCCGGCAACGCTTGTTGCGAAGCGGCGTTCAGCGAAAGCCTTGCAGCAGGCTCCGCGCACGACTTTGAACTCTCCTTCGTGCCGCAGGCGGAGGGCGTGCTGACACTGCACGCAGAGATTGCGGCCGAGGGCGACCAGAATGCTGACAACGACTGCTCTGCCCCCTTCACGCTGGAGGTGCGCCCCGCCACGGAGCAGATCGTGCGCATCGGCACACAGACGGCTTCGCCATTCCTCATTCCCGTGGCGTTTGAAGGCTACTACTACAGCTTCTCGCAGGCCATCTACCGTCCGGAAGAACTGGCATCGGGGGCGGCATGGCTGAAGGAGATTGGCTACAGCTACTACAGCAAGGCGGCATCGCCCATTGAGAACGTGCAGCTCAGACTGGCTCTGGCCAACACGCCTCAGCAGTCGCCGAAGGAGGGATGGCTGGAAGAGGACGGGCTGACAACGGTGTATGACGCCAAGACTACCTTCGGCGTGGGCGGACATGTGCTGCGGCTGCCGTTCAATGAGCCTTTCCTCTACGACGGCACGAATCTCTGCGTCATGCTCTCGAAACTGCGCGACGCCACCTTTCAGGAGGTACACTTCGATGCTACGGACTATCCCGGCGAGGTGCGCACGGCGTTTGGATATAACGACAATGGGGCCGTGGTGCTCAATGAAATCAACGGCTCGTCCATGCTCAACGATATTTACCTCATTGTCGAGCCCTGCGACGCCGACGGCATCCGCCAACTCGAAGCGCAGGGCACGCTCCGCCTGCTGCCCAACGGGCGCAACTGCTATCGCCTCGCAGGCGAGCGCGTATGCTCCGTCAGGGTGTTCGCCGCCGATGGCCGCTGCGTAGCAGCGCAGACATCGCCCGAGGCGACGCTTGATTTGCAGGCATTCGCCCCCGGTGTCTATCTGCTGCAGGCTCAGACGGCAGGCGGCGTGCTGACGGCGAAGGTGCAAGTCAGATAAGCCTCTCTCATTTCGTCTCATCTTTTTCAACCACTCCTATATATATATGGTAGGTTCTGTAAATTAGCCTGCTATGTGTTTGCGACTATCGTGCCGTAGGCTTTTGGTTTTCACGAGGGAGCGTAGCGGGCTACGTGGCTGAATGAAAGACAAAAACCTACGGTGCGAGAGGCGTGAAGACATCCAAGCAAGACAGAAACACTGCCTTACATTGAAAACTAATTTATAGAACCTACCATAATTCTTATCACCTACTTTTCTATGGCAAAGGAAGAACTCACCCCGATGATGAAGCAGTTCTGCGACATGAAAGCTCAGCATCCTGACGCTGTGCTGCTATTTCGATGCGGTGACTTCTACGAGACTTACAACGAGGATGCCGTGACGGCATCGCGCGTGCTGGGCATCACGCTGACCCGACGCAACCAGAAAGGGGCGGCCAAGGACATAGAAATGGCGGGATTCCCCTATCACGCCCTTGAGACGTACCTGCCGCGACTCATACGCTCGGGCTATCGTGTAGCCATCTGCGACCAGCTGGAAGACCCGAAGCTCACGAAGAAACTCGTGAAACGCGGTATCACGGAGCTCGTGACGCCTGGCGTAGCCTTGGGCGACAATGTGCTCAACAGCCGCGAGAACAATTTCCTCGCTGCCGTCTGCTTCGGGCAGGCTGCCGTAGGCATTGCTTTCCTCGACATCTCCACGGGAGAATTTCTGGCGGCGGAGGGCGATATCAGCACCATCGACAAGCTCCTGACGGGATTTGCCCCGAAGGAGGTGCTCATCAGCAATGGCGACAAGGGCCGCTTCATGCAGCATTTCAGCAGCAAAGCCTTTATATTCGAGATGGAAGACTGGGCGTTTGCCGAAACCACTGCGCGCGAACGCCTGAAACGCCAGTTTGACGTCAGGAATCTCAAGGGGTTCGGCATCAACCATCTGGGCAGCGCCATTGCCGCCGCTGGTGCCGTGCTGGCATACCTTGACATCACGCAGCACACGCAGACTGCCCACATCACTGCCCTCAAGCGCATAGAGGAGGAGAAATATGTGAGGCTTGACAAATTCACGACGCGGAATCTCGAACTCGTCAGCACGGGGAACAAGGAGGAGGGCACGACGCTGCTGCAAGTGCTCGACCGCACGCGAACACCGATGGGGGCGCGGCAGCTGCACAACTGGATTCTCTTCCCGCTGAGGAGTGCGGCGGAGATAAACCAGCGGCTTGACTGCGTGGAACACTTCTTCCGCCATCCCGAATTTCGGGAGCTCTGCGAGATGGAACTGGGGAAGGTGGGCGACATGGAGCGCGTGGTGTCGAAGGTGGCTACGGGCCGCATCACTCCGCGTGAGATGGAGCAGCTGCGCACGGCTCTGGAGACCGTCGTCGTGCTGAAGAATGCCTGCTGCACGGCTGAGCAGGGGAGCATCCGGCTTATCGGAGAGCAGCTGGACAACTGCACGACGCTGCGGGGGCGCATAGAACGCGAACTCCTGCCCAATCCGCCGATGGCGGTGGCAAAGGGCGGCGTCATAGCGGCAGGCGTGAATGCCGAGCTCGACGAATACCGCGAGATTCAACGCTCAGGCAAGGACTATCTGCTCCACATACAGCAGCGCGAAGTGGAACGCACGGGCATAGCGAGCCTGAAGATTGGATACAACAGTGTCTTTGGCTATTACATGGAGGTGCGCAACACTTACCGCGACGCTGTGCCGAAGGAGTGGATTCGCAAGCAGACGCTCGTCAGCGCCGAACGCTACATCACGCAGGAACTAAAGGAGTATGAGGAGAAAATCATGAGCGCGGAGGAGAAAATCCTGATGCTGGAGTCGCGCCTCTTTGCCAGTCTGGTGGATGCCGCAGGCGAGTGTATGCGGCAGTTGCAGCAAAACGCCCGCCTGCTTGCTGACCTTGACTGCTACTTCGCCCTTTCTGCGACGGCTCGCGAGGGAAAATACGTGCGCCCCATCGTGGACGACTCTGACGTCATCGACATCCGCGCCGGACGCCATCCCGTCATCGAAACAATGCTGCCCCCGGGGGAAAGCTACGTGCCGAACGATGTGCGATTGGACACCAAGCAGCAGCAAATCATCATCGTCACGGGCCCGAACATGGCGGGAAAATCGGCACTGCTACGCCAGACGGCGCTCATCGCCCTTATGGCGCAGATGGGAAGCTTTGTGCCTGCCGAGGCGGCGCATATAGGCATGGTCGATAAAATCTTCACCCGCGTGGGGGCGAGCGATAACATTTCCATCGGCGAATCTACGTTCATGGTGGAAATGACTGAGGCGGCGAACATCATGAATAACATCACGGAACGCTCGCTCGTGCTTTTCGATGAATTGGGACGCGGCACCTCCACCTACGACGGCATCTCCATAGCTTGGAGCATTGTAGAACATCTGCACGAGAACCCGAGGGCGCACGCCCGAACACTCTTCGCCACTCATTACCACGAGCTCAACGAGATGGAACGCCTCTACGCGCGCATCAGGAACTATAACGTCTCCGTGCTGGAGAAGGATGGGCGCGTGGTGTTTCTGCGCAAACTCATGCCGGGAGGTTCTGAACATTCGTTTGGCATCCATGTGGCGCGGCTGGCGGGCATGCCTCTCTCCATCGTCAGGCGTGCGGAAGAGGTGCTGCAACAGCTGGAGGCGAACAAGCAGGCAGAGGTGAAGCGGGCGGACACAGAGTCAGCGGGGAAATACAGTGGGGCGACTGGCACGCAAATGTCATTCTTCCAGCTCGATGACCCTGTGCTTTCGCAGATTCGCGATGAGATTCTCGGTCTCGACCTCAACAACCTCACGCCGATAGAATGCCTGAACAAACTGTCGGAGATACGGAAAATCCTGACGGGAAGGCAGTAAAAGCCCGCTGCGCCTCTCGCCGTGCGGCAGTTCCATGTAATATTAACAAGCGGGTTAAACGCAAGAATAAAAATGTCATCACTTTTCTCCTTCCCCCTCAATATGGGTCTCCTCGTCGCCTGTCTCCTGCTGCTGTGGGTGATAGAAAGCGAGGGCGGCGAGAGGCGCATCGTGCGCTGGCTGCGGAGTCTCACAGCTTCCTGCTGGCTGCTGGGCATTCTGGTGGCCTGGTGCGTGGTGGGCGGACTTGTGCCGCCGCAATGGGCGACAGGCGGAAATGTGTGGGAGAAACTGGGATTTCAGTTTTTTCCCGCCACATGGGGCTTCAATCTGCTGCTCTTCCTCCTGCTTTCCCATCTGGCACTCGTGGTCATCCACCGCATCCGGAAACGGCAACTCCGCCACGATGCCCCCTTTCTGCTTGTACATCTCGGCCTGCTGACAGCACTGACGGGCGGACTCGTGGGGACAACCGACCGTGTGGAAGGGCGCGCCATCGTCAGCCGTGAGGCGGAATGCCGCACCATGTTCCTGCGCGATGGGAGCGTGGTGCCGTTGGGATTCGGCATGCACCTGACGGATTTCAGCATTGAACGCAACGAAAAGGATGGCAGCATAGTGCAATATACGGCGGGCATAGACATCGACAGCACGGAGCACGCCACTCTCGCCGTCAATCACCCCTACGCCACGGGCTGGGCAGAAGACCTCTACCTCAACAGCTATGACGTTCGCCACGGTGCGACAGGCGAAGAGGTGGAATACGCCATCGTCCAAATCGTGCGCGAGCCGTGGAAATACGCCTTGCTCGCAGGTATTCTCCAGCTTGCCATCGGCATTGTCTGGCTCGTGCTCAAAGGCCGCACTCCTTATATATATAAATAGGTAGCCGGCATATAGGCAGGCAGCATTCTCCCTGAGGTTTTCACCGCAACCTCTGAGGTTTTCACCACAACCTCTGAAGTTTCCGCCACAACCTCTGAAGTTTCCGCCAAAACCTCTGAAGTTTTCACCGCAACCTCTGAAGTTTCCGCCGGCAGCTCCCCATTATTTCCCTTTCGCCCATGATTTCCTGGAACGTCTTCCCTTGGTTTTCCCTCACCGCCATCTTGCTATGGCTCATCGGAGCGGCATTTTCCGCCCTCGCCCCATCGCGCCACGCCCGCTCACCGCTCACCGCACAAGCCCTGACTGCGGCAGGCATAGCCGTGTATGCGGCGTTCATCGGCGGACTATGGCTCTCGCTGGGCCGTCCGCCACTGCGCACGATGGGAGAGACGCGACTCTGGTACAGCCTCTTCCTCATCTTTTCAGGATGGATGGTCTATCGGCAATGGCGCTATCGCTGGATTTTGCCCGTCTCGCTCGTTGTTGCCTCGGTGTTCATCTTCATCAACATCTTCCGCCCTGAGATTCACGACCATTCGCTAATGCCCGCCCTGCAGAGCCTATGGTTCGTCCCGCACGTGACGGTCTATATCTTCTCCTACAGCATATTCGGCATGGCAGCCCTGATGGCAGTGGCAGGACTATGTCAGAGGAGCGGGAAATATCTTCCCTCGACCGACCGCCTCGCAGGCATCGGCCTCCTCTTTCTCACCCTCGGTATGCTCTCGGGCTGCATATGGGCGAAGCAGGCTTGGGGAAGTTTTTGGAATTGGGACCCGAAGGAGACGTGGGCAGCCGCTACATGGTGCGCCGCACTCGTATATATCCATCTGCGCCTGAAGCGCGATGCGGGGCTTCGGGCTCCCTACATCTGGCTCATCATCACGTTTGCACTCCTGCAAATGTGCTGGTACGGCGTCAATCTCCTGCCTGCTGCACAGGGCAGTATGCACACTTACAGCTGAAAATCTCTGACGAAACCAACTTTTTCACCCATCAACATACCCAAAAGATTGCAGACTATGAAGAAATCAAGCACGATTCTCCTGTCCGGGGCCATTGTTCTGGCAGGAGCAGCCATCACCTATCGCATGGTGAATCAGGCTCCCGATGCTTCTCTGCCCGCCAATCAGGCCGTGGCACAGATTCTTGACGATGGCGGCTGCGTGTTCTGCCACACCGCCAATCCGCAATTACCCTTCTATGCCGACTATCCCGTGGCAAAAATCCTCATCAAGAAAGATGTCGAGGAGGGCTACAAGGCTTTTGACATCGAGCCGCTGCTGAAGGCTTTGGCAGACGGCACTGCCCCCAACGAGGTAGATTTGGCAAAAGTGGAGAAATGCGTCATGGACGGCACCATGCCGCTCATGCAGTATTACCTTGCCCACTGGGGCTCATCGCTTACGAGCGAGAAGCAGGCCATACTGCTCAGCTGGGTGGCAGCAGAGCGCAGCAACTTCTTCCCCAATCCCCTCGCTGCCGACCAGTTCAAGAACGAACCCGTGCGCCCCATTCCTGACTCCGTCAGCGTAGATGCCCGAAAGGTGGCTCTTGGCGAAGCCCTCTATCACGACACGCGTCTGTCGGGCGATGGCACTATCTCCTGCGCCACGTGCCACGGCATCGAGACGGCTGGCGTTGACAACAAGCAGTATTCCGAGGGCATCGGCGGACAGAAGGGTGGCATCAACGCACCGACGTCCTATAATGCCGTCTTCAATTTCGTACAGTTCTGGGACGGCCGTGCCGAGACGCTCGCTGCCCAGGCTGGAGGCCCTCCCCTCAATCCCGTAGAGATGGGTTCGGCTTCCTTCGACGAAATTGCCGCACGCCTCTCGGCCGACGCTGCCTTCAAGAAGGCGTTCTGCGAGGTTTATCCCGAGGGCCTGAACGAAGCCACCATCACCGATGCCATCGCTGAATACGAAAAGACCCTCCTCACTCCCAATTCTCCCTTCGACCGCTATCTGAAGGGCGAGGACGAAGCCATGACGGCTGAGCAAAAGGAAGGCTATGCCCTCTTCAAGGACTACAAATGCGCCACGTGCCACGCGGGCGTGAACATGGGCGGCCTCTCCTACGAACTCATGGGACAGCGCGCAGACTACTTCAAGGACCGCGAAGTGAACGTGAAGTCGGGGCTGACGGATGCCGACAACGGCCGTTGGGCGCAGACGAACGTAGAGCGCGACCGCTATCGCTTCAAGACTCCGACACTGCGCAACGTGGCCCTCACCTGGCCGTACTATCACGATGGAAGCGTGCAGACGCTCGACGAGGCAGTCAGCATGATGGCGCGCTACCAGACGGGACGCGAGATGAAGGCGGAAGAAGTGACGAAGGTGGTCAGCTTCCTCGAAGCTCTCACCGGAGAATATAAGGGCAAACCCCTGACCAACACGAACGCGAAGTAAACTTCTCCCTGCTTCCGCAACGAAAAATCCGATGACACCGGCAGCTTCCGGTGTCATCGGATTTGTTTTTTGAGGACGCTGACGCTCGCGCCACTCAGGAATGGCCCTCCTTCGTCCCTCTTCTTCTGAAGATATTGCGCAGACGGCCGGCAAACTGCACCTCGGTCTTCAGAATGCGGATGGAATGGGCAGCGAGCACGAGGGCAACGATGCCGGCAACGCCTATCGAAACCGCCGAACCCTCGCCCCAAGCGCACGCCCCAATGCCGAGCAGCAGCAGGGCGAACTGCGCCATGCAACGCCGGCACGTGGCGGCAGACATCGAAAAGCCATAGGCGCGGGCATACACCGCCCAGACGATGCCCAGATAGACGGCATTGCCCAATGAGAGCGCCAGACCTACGCCCACGACGCCGAGCAGGAGGAAGCCGACGATGGAGAGGAGGAGGAAGACGATGCTATACGATGTCTCGACCAGCAGATACAGCCGGCTCTCGCTGTGTGCCAGCGAGAGATAGCCGATAGGCACGGAGATGGCCTTGAGGAACATGTGTGAGGCAGCGGCATAGACCATCGGCACGGCCTCCATGAAGTCGCGGGTATAAAGGAGGGGGATGATGAGGGGAATGGCTATGCAGAACACCATGAGGAGGGGTGCCATGAGGAGTGTCAGCACATCGATTTGGCGGTTCACCATGAGGTTCAGCCGTTCGGGCTCGCCCTTCGCCGCCGACAGACGGGGGAAGTATTCCACATCCATCGAGGTGAAGACGAGGCGGGTATAGGTGACGGTCAGCGTGAGTCCGGCGGCAAAGATGCCCACGTCAGAGAAATTTCCGCAGTGGACGATGAAGGAGCGCACGAGCAACTCGCAGGCGGCACAAATCATGCCCGTGCAGATATAGCCCACTCCAAGGCGGAGCA
The DNA here is from genome assembly GCA_945787885.1 of uncultured Bacteroidales bacterium. Lineage (GTDB taxonomy): Bacteria > Bacteroidota > Bacteroidia > Bacteroidales > Bacteroidaceae > Alloprevotella. The sequence continues at coordinate 24,982 of CALZJF010000016.1, forward strand.
TCCCTGCGCCGCGACGCAGGAAGCGCCACGAGCGCAGACTGATGCGATAGGGCATGACCTGATGGGCGGCATAAAGCTGCATGAGGAACATCATGGCAGCAGAAATCACGAGTGCGGGCACGATGCCCACCGTGCCGAAATGCCAATAGATGGGGAGCGTGATGAGGATGGCCAGGAAGGCTCCGATGCTTGAGATGATGGCTATGGCCTTCAGCCGCCGCAGTCCGCGCAGCACGGCCAGTTCGCCGCCCGTCAGCGTCAGCAGGGCCACGAGGGGCGAGAGCGCCATGACCATCGTGGTGTGGCGGCTGGAGCCCAGCGAGATGGCGGCCCATAGGGGCGAGAGCAGGAAGGTGAGCAGGAAGCCGAGCAATGCTGCCAGCACCACCCACGAGCGCACGAGCTTCACATAATGCACCAAGGCGGCATTCTCGCGCGGCGGCAATTCCTGCCCATCGCGCAGGCAACCCTTGCCATAGAGTTCGGCGATATGCTGCACGGCACTGAAGGAGAGTCCGAAATTCGTGCTGCTGCCTATCAAGTCGGCAGTGCGGCTATACACGTCAATCAGGCCGACTCCCCCCACACCGAGGAGAACCGACGTCAGCTTATTGCGCACGATGCTGAAAAGCACGTTCAAGCCTTGCACGCCGCCGAAGACGCTGATGTATTTCAGCACGCGGCCCATGCTGGCTTCTGAGGAAGTGGAAGAAGTTGCCAATTAGATTTTGATAAACGTGGGGATTTTTCCCGTCCCTGACAAGAGAAAAAGAGCAGAGAGGCACTGCACCTCTACGAAAATATTAACGCAAGTTTCCCTTTTTTATTGCATGAGGAAGGCGGATAAGCAGAGAAAGAAGCGCTCGCTACTGCCTGCCATGCCCCAAACCTCCGACATTTGCACAAAAAAACCGGAGATTCTTCACTGAAATCTCCGGATTTCTTACCTCAGACGAGGTAAAAACGCTGGCGGCGTGCCCTCGCCTGCACGCCCTCGCCCCTACTCCTTCGCCGGCTTCTGCCGTTTCAGCATACGGAGTATGGAGTCAGCCTTCGAGCTGTAAATGCCCTTTTTGTGGCTAATCTGCTGCGCCAGCCTGATGGCAGCATCGTACTGCCCCGCCCCGTATAGGGCATACACCTTCAGCCACTGCAAATCCTGCACGCGGATCTCGAGTTCCTCGCGCTCGTAGGCCATCTCCTCGCTCTCTTCCTCATTCGCAGGCGCTCCTTCGCAGGCCATTCTCCGGAGTTCGATATGGGCTATCCGCTCCTCATTGCTGATGGTCTGCAACGCGTGCTGGCACTCTCCCCCCACGATCATCGTCTCCACCTGCGAAAGGTCAGAATCCCCCCGTGCCGCCTCGTCGTCGAGGATGCCGTTTTCGGGAGAGAGCTTGGCGGAGAAGAGTGCGGGAAACAGCCAAACGGCTATCAGCATCACGGCAGCCAAGCCAACCACCCAGGGCGTGCGCTGCGGCAGCCACGACATGGCATGGCGCACGCTGGCATACCCTCCCCGAACGCCCGTGCGACGCTCTTCAGCGTCCCACTTCGCCATACGTTCCTCCAAGGCTGCGCGCTGCGTCACGGCCTCCTTCACGCAATGTGTGAAGGCACACTGCCGACGCAGTGTCTCGTCAGCTTTCAGCTCATCCTCAAAGGCTTTCGCCTCGTCGGCATCCATGCGTTGTCGTACGTAGGAGTCTATACGTTCCTGCCTTTCGGCATCGTGTTTCATGTCATTCATAAGCAGATAAATGTTGATTCTGAAAGGACTGCGGCCTGGGCCGTCAGCGATGGTGGCGCCTGAAGTATTCCATGTTCGCCATTTCCCTGAGCTTGTCGAAGCATTTCTTCTTCTTCGACTTCAAAGCGTCCTTGCTGGTGTAGGTTTCGAGGCAAAGCATGATTTCATCGAGCGTCAGGCCTTCATAGTAGTACAGCGTGAGGATTTGCCGGCAGCGTTCGGGCAGCGCGTTCACCATTTGGCGCACGATTTCCCCCGGCTCGGGGTCATCCTCATCATAGGGGGCGTCAGAAATTTCGTTGGCCTGCCCGATGCTGCTCAGGGAGAAGAATGACTCGCCGGCAGCAGCAGGCGAAGGGTCGTCAATCGAGAGGCCGGTGTGCTCCTCGCGCAGGATGACGTGTTTCTGATTTTTCGCCACAGCCATCAGAAACGTCAGCAGGCTGCACGCGAAAGGCTTTTCGTCGGCTCCTACGATGCTCCCGTCGGCCACTCTGATGTGGCCGGATTCCACCTTCGTCCAGAAGTGGAGGAAGGTCTCGTGAATGAGTTTGTCGCGTTGTTTGTCGTTGAGTCCGGTGGAGAATTTGTAGCCGTGTCTCAGGAAATAGCGCGTCCAGCGCTTGTAGAACCATCGCTGCAGCTTCGTATCTGCCAGCAGTCCGGCCACTACCTCCACGTCCGTATATTCTGGTTCGTCCCGCCCTGAGGGGGAGGAGTCTTGAAAGATTGTTGAAAACATGGTCACAGGTACATCTATATACATCATAAACTACACCTGTCTCTCTTCTGCCCTGCCGCCCAGGATGGAGGCTCATGGGCCTTCGGCACGCCGAGAAGAGAAAAAGGAAAAGAACTACTGGCCTTTGCGCGCGCGCCTGAACACACCGCTGACGCTCATGGTCTGCTTCCGGCCCGTCAGTTCGGGCGTCTGGAGCATTCTGCCCGGATGCTTCTTCATGAACGCCCTGAGCTCCGCCTCAATCTGCTCGTTCGTCAGCGCCTGATGCTGCTCGAAGAGCTGGCAAAGGGCATAGGAGAGCTTCCCCACCTTCTTGTCCTTGAGCTCGAAGTTCGTCTGATAGCTCTTGCAGGCACTGATGGTCACCCATTCTTCCTCCTCCTGCCCTGCCGAACCTCTTGGTGCGGCCTTGCCGGGGATGGAGAAAACATTGCGTGCGCCTCGCTCCACATCGTCCGCCTCCTCGCCGCAGGGCTCCATGCCGCGCGTGATGCCGCCGCTATGGCAGGCATCGACCACGACGAGGAGCTTGCCGCGCTTCCCGATGCGCTGGCGGATGGCAGAGAGCAGCACGCCGAGCTCATCGTCCGTCAGGTGGCGCTCGCCCCTGTCGGCACTGCAATATTCCTTGCAGGCATCATAGGGAATCCAAGCCTCATCGTAACCGTCGGTTTCGTCGCCGTTGAGGTCCGTCATCTGCTGTCCGTGTCCGGAGAAATGCACATAGACGACGTCGCCCGCCAGGCAATCGCTCCCCAACGTCTGCAAAGCCCGGACGATGCCCGCCTTCGTGGCCTGCTGATTGACTAAGGTTCGGATGTCAGAGAAGCCCGAACGCCGGAGCATCTGCTGCACCATAGGCACATCGCGGTCGCCGTTGATTTTGCTCCAAGCCTTGTCCTGCTGCTCGCCGAGGCCAATGACCAAGGCGCGCCTCGTCAGTCCTGCCGCGGAGAGAGGGCAGAACATCCATCCGATGCAGAGGCACATCAGGAAAGCAAGCCGGAAAACAGGGAAGCGAGTCATGACGTTGTATCTTTTCCTATTTCTTAATGTTCGTGAGACAGCGAAAGTAACCCCTCGACGGTGTGTTTTTTTGCGCTACGAAGGGAAAAAAGTGGATTTCAGGGGAGATTTAAGGTAGATTCTATCAATTAGTTTTCCATGAAAGGCAGTGTTCATGTTTTACTTGGATGTCTTCACGCCTCTCGCACCGTAGGTTTTTGTCTTTCATTCAGTCACGTAGCCCGCTACGCTCCCTCATGAAAAACAAAAACCTACGGCACGATAGTCGCAAATACATCGCAAGCTAATTGATAGAACCTACCTTCAGGTAAATTCTATCAATTAGTTTTCCATGTAAGGCGGTGTTTCGGCCTTACTTGGATGACTTCAGGCTTCTGAGACCACCTGCCTCAAGAGATTTGCAGGGGCGAGAATGCGCCCACGGCAGGTGTTTCGGCCCATTCTGCCTGAGCCTGCTGCCTGCTGCGCCTGCACTGGGGCTGCAAAGGCGAGGCCGCGAAAGGCAGCGGGCCATAGGCTGCGCCGCCGGCGACTGCGGATTCCGCCTCGGAGTGACCACTTTGAGGGGCGAAAATGGCCAGAAGGAAGGGCGGAAACGGTCAGTTTTGGGGGTGAGAATGGCCACTTCCGGAGCAACAGCTCTGACGGGGGGGGCGCGAAGCTCAGGGGGCAGCCCCCGCCGCGCGCTTCATGGCAGTCAGAAGAACAGTGGATTTCAAGCCATCAGAATGGGGAAACGGGAGGCCGAAGGCTGACTCATCATCACGCATCAGCACATCAGGCAGCACGCGCCACAAGGGGGAGGGGGCAGACGCATACGCCCCGGCGGACTCCCACTGACAAACCGCCTTCGCCGCCCTGCGCATCAGGGTCTTGCATCGGGGGCTTCGGCCTCGTGGCCCTCCTCTTCCTCTTCGAGCAACTCCTCGTCTTCAGGGTCGGCAGGGACGACTCCGAATTCTTTGCCTTCGAGTCCGTCGGCATAGCCCTGGGCATAGCCTCGGCGGTATGCCTCGGCGTAGTTTCTGCGCTGGGAGGCATGGGGGAACTGCGATGATTCGTCGTAGGAGGCACGCTCCTGCCCCACCACTCCGTCAGTGATGCCGGCGTAGTAGCCATCTTCATAGCCTGCGTCCGACGGCACGCGGAGGTCCATCGACATGGAGTCGGGCTCGGCAGGATATGCCGTGGGAGGGGGAGCGGGCTGCACCTCGGGGGCAGCGGTGGTGTCGGGGTGGACGATATTTCTGAGAGAATCGCGCGCAGCAATTCCCTCGGGCGTAAGGGGGACATCCGACGAACGCTTCAAATAAATCACCGTGACGACGGACAGGGCGAAAATCACGACGAACGTCACGGCGCGAATGAACTGAGTGGAGTCAGCAGATGATTTCTGGTTTGACATACGTTGCTTTGTATCATAACGCCTCGGCGCGGAGGCAGGAATTTTCAGGGGAATGGAGAGAGGGGGGCGTGGGGCTATCTGCGCTTTCTGCCGGCATCAATGCGCAGGAAGATGAAGAGCAGGAAGGTGAAGCCCCAGAGCGACGAACCGCCGTAGGAGAAGAAGGGGAGCGGAATGCCGATGACGGGGGCCAGACCCGTGACCATGCCGATATTGATGAAGACATGGAAGAGCAGAATGCTCAGCACGCAATAGCCGAAGACGCGGCCGAAGACCGTGGCCTGCCGCTCTGCCAGAAAGAGCAGGCGCAGGATGAGGGCGAGGAAGAGGAGCAGCACGGCAGATGCCCCCACGAAACCCTCTTCTTCGCCGACGGTGCAGAAGATGAAGTCAGTGTCTTGCTCTGGCACGTAGTCCAGCTTCGTCTGCGTGCCGTTCATAAAGCCCTTGCCCATCAGTCCGCCCGAGCCGATGGCTATCTTCGACTGATTGACGTTGTAGGCGGCATCGCGGTCTTCCTCGATGCCGAGGAGCACGCAGACGCGGGTGCGCTGATAGCCCTTCAGGACATTGTTGAGGGCAAAGTCGGAAAGATAGAGGAAGCCTATGCTGCCGATGGAGAAGAGAAAGATGAGGAACCACTGCGAGAGGCGTTGGCCTGCCCACATCCATCCCAGATAGGCAGCCACGAAGGCATTGAATCCCAACAGTGCCCACGAAATATCGAAGGGGGCGATGAGGGCGGAGAAGCTCCATGCCAGCACATTCACGCCAAGACCGATGAGCGAGAGGCGACTGACGTGCTCGGGCTGACGGGGCAGATAGATTTTTATCATGCCTACGACGAAAATCCATATAATATTGAGCACGGCAAACTCGCCGACATCGCCCAGCGTGCCGGGCAGAGGGGTAAGGCTGTAGCCTATGCCGACGACGAAATACAGCACGGCGGCGACGGCGCAGAAGAGGATGCAGCCCGGCATCCCCTCGCGATAGAACATCAGACTGAAGGAGCAATACACGAGGGCAGAGCCCGTCTCCTTCTGCATGATGATGAGCACGAGGGGAATCAGGACGACGATGGCCGCCCGCAGGAGGTTCTGCCATTTGTTGAGCGTGAAGCCATACTGATTGATGAGCTTTGCAAGGACCAGCGCAGTGGCACACTTCGCAAACTCGGCAGGCTGCAGACTGACGGGGCCGAGGGGGAGCCATGAGCGCGAGCCTTTCACATCGTGGGCGATAAAGGGCGTGATGAAAAGGAGAATGACCATGAACCAATAGAAGACGTCGGCCAGGATTTCATAGTAGCGGTCTTCTATCATCATGATGACGCTGCCAAGCCCGATGGCACAGCCTATCCACGCCAATTGCTTGCCCGTGCGCGAATCCCACGAGAGGAAATCTACATCGCCTATGTTGTGGCTGGCACCGCAAAGGCTCACCCACCCGAAGAAGAGCAGGAGAAAATAGATGAGCAGCACCCAGACATCAATGCGAAAGATGGGATTGACGGATTTTTCGCGCATAGAGTGAAACGATTTGAGCTAAATTGTTGGACACGGCTATACAATATACTCCTCTATGTATGGGAGCCATGCTCCTTATATATATATATATTTATGCTCCTTATAGATATATGCACCTTTATGTGTGGGAGCCATGCTCCTTATATATATATAGGAGGGGGAGCGTGGGGGGAGGAGAAAAGATGAGGAGGGGGAGGAGGGAGCGTCAGCGCACCCGCGTGCCGTAGTTGATGCGTTTGTTCTGGAAATCCTCGGCTTGCCTGAGCGAAGCCTCTGAGAGTTTGCCGTTCAGATACTGCTCCATGATGAGTTTGCCGAGCGGCACGCCGAAATGTGCGCCGAAGCCGCCGTTCTCCACATAGACAGCCACGGCGATGCGAGGCTTGTCCATCGGTGCGAACCCCATGAAGGCCGAATGGTCAGCACCGCGGTTTTGCGCCGTTCCAGTCTTGCCGCACACCTCATAACCGGGGATGTTGGCTCCGGAACAGGTGCCGCCGACGACTGCCTTACGCATTCCTGCCACGATGTAGGCATACCATTGCTCATCGACCATCGTATAGTGGCGGCGCGTGTAGAGCGTGTCGATGTGTTCGCCCTGAATGGAGCGCACCACGTGGGGGATGTAGTAGTAGCCACGATTGGCGATGGTGGCACAAAGGTTGGCTATCTGCAGCGGAGTGGCTGTCACTTCGCCCTGCCCGATAGAGATGGAGATGACGGTGAGGGCGTTCCACGAGCCTTTGTATGCCTTGTCGTAATAGGCAGCATTGGGAATCATGCCGCGCTTCTCGCCGGGGAGGTCGATGCCCAGCTTGTAGCCGAAGCCCATGCGGACGAGGTGGTCCTTCCATCGCGTCATGGCATCCTGCACGGTGGGGTATTTGGCGCGGTTGCCAAACATCCGCATGAGGTTCCAGCAGAAGAAGGCATTGCAGGAAGTGCCGAGGGCAGGGATGATGGGCATGGGCGAAGCATGGCCGTGGCATCCCAGATGCAAACCCTTATAGTTGAATCCGTGGGCGCAGGGGAACGCCGTGTTGGGCTGAATGGCACCCTCCTGCAGTCCGATAAGCCCCTGCGAGGTTTTGAAGGTGGAACCGGGCGGGTAGCACCCCATGATGGCACGGTTGAGCAGGGGGCGCATGGGGTCGTCCGCCAGTTCGAGGTGGTGTTTTCCGCGGTCGCGCCCCACCATTTTGCGGGGGTCGTACGTAGGCGACGATGCCATGCAGAGGATTTCGCCCGTGGAAGGCTCGATGGCGACGATGGCTCCCAGCTTTCCTTCAAGCAGCCTTTCAGCCAACTTCTGGAGCTCGATGTCCATGCCGAGGGTCAGATTTCTGCCTGCCACGGGTGCCACATCGTATTTTCCATCCTGATAGTGCCCCTTCGTCCTGCCGTGGACATCCCGCAGCATGATGCGCTTGCCCTTCTCGCCGCGTAGGACTTTCTCGTACGAGCGCTCGATGCCCAGCTTTCCTATGTAGTCTCCGCTCTTGTAATAGCTGTCGGAGTCAATGTCTGCCTGACTCACCTCGCCCACATCGCCCAGAACGTGGGCTGCCCACGGGCCGGCATAGCAGCGGACGGTGCGCTTCTCGGCAGCGAAACCATTGAAGCGGAAGAGTTTCTCACGGATTTTCGAGAACTCGGTAGCGGGAATCTGGCTCATGAAGAGTTGGGGCGTATTGCGCGAATAGTTCGGATGCTTCTCAGAGTCCTTGATGTCTGCCATCCGGGCTATGTATTCCTCACGGGTGATGCCTACGGTCTGGCAGAAATCGAGGGTGTCGATGCCGTGCTGGTCCTGCATGACGACGGTGATGTTATACGACGGCTCGTTATAGACCATGAGGAACCCGTTGCGGTCAGATATTTGTCCGCGTGCGGGGAACAGCACTTCCTTCCTGAAAGCATTGGAGTCTGCCCGCTGCCGATAGTCGTCGCTGAGGAGCTGGAGGGTAAAAATGCGCACGATGTAGAGGGCGATGATGGCCACCGCCACCCCGCCGATGATGTATTTCCGCTTTTCGAAGCTATAGTCCTTGGGCATTTTTACGTAAGGTTACAGAAGATTTCAGCCAGCGCGCCGTCGTTCCCGTCCTTCCATCAGCACCGTTCTCCTGCCATCGCAGGGCTTCATGGAGCAACGTCCCTCAGCCTCGCACCACGTTCTGACGGATATGCTCGATGGAGCAGATGATGAGCAGCGTGAGTGCAGACGATGTGGCGATATGTATGAGCAGGCGCACGACATCGAAGAATGAGAAGCACTCCATGACGTAGAAGACGCTGGTGAAGAGAATAGTGGTCGTGGCAGCATAGCGCAGGTAGCCGCTCCACTGCATGGAGCGCGGCGATGGCGTGATGCCGTCTTCGCCGCGGTCAGCCGGCATGAAGGCATCGCGCAGCAGGGGGGCGACGAGCCCGAGGAACGTCATCGCTGCGGCACAAACGCCGAGGGTGTTGCTGAAAACATCGACGATGAGCCCCACGGCGAAGCCCCAAACTACGTAAATCCAGCGTTCCGTATGGCTGTGGAGCATGAGGAGCAGATAGACAAAGGGCATGGGAGTGGCATATCCCATGATATGTATATGATTGAACACCATCACTTGGAGCAAAATGAGCGTGATGGCCCAAAATCCGTTTTGCAGTGAAGTAGGAAACATAGCGGAAGGGGGACTGGAGAGTATATGGTTATGGCGCACCCGCCTCGTTGAGCTCAAGACGTTCGGCACGCGCCTTCAGGGAATCGACCTCAGCTTTATACGGAGTGGCTACGACGCTCACATCTCTCAATGCTGCAAAATCGTTTCCGAGTACGACATCGAGGCGATAGCTCTGACCGTCGGGGGCATTGCGCACGCGATTGACGCGCCCGACGAAGATGCCCGGCGGGAAAACGCTGGAGAAGCCGGATGTCTCAATGACCTGACCCTTCCGGGCCTTGGCATATCGCGGCACGTCTGCCACGTAGGCGGTACGCGTGTTGCTGCCGTCCCACTGCAAATAGCCGAAATAATCCTGCCCGCGAACGCTGCACGAGATGCTCGACTTGCTGTGCGTGACGGGAATGACTAACGAATGGTGGACATTGGCAAGATAAATGATGCCTACCACTCCGCCGCCGCTGACAACGCCCATTTCTGCCGTCACGCCGTCTGCACTTCCGCGGTCAATGACGAGATAGTTGTCCATCCCCACCTGCACCTTGTTGCCCACCACGCGTGCGGGAATGAGCTGATAGCCTTGGAGTTGCTTCAGGACGCAGCGGTGCGTATAGGTCGTATCGTATCGTGCATCGCGCAGTGCATCACGCAACGCACGGTTTTCCTGCTGCAAGCGTATGTTGTCGCTCGTCAGTTGCTCATTCACCTCGCTCAGTCTGGTGAAGGCAACGGCATCCTGATAGACGCCGTTCACGCTCGCAGCCGCCTCGTTCGATGCCGTCAGCCATACGTAGCCTTGGTAACGATTGAAGCGCACAAGCATGACGATGCAGAAAATCTCCAGCAGAAGGAAGAGGAAGAGATAGTTGTATCGCCGCAAGAAGTCGAGAAGAACTTGCATGAGTAGTATGGAAAGTGTGGAAAGTTCTGAGGTAAGTAGGGGTTTCTGTAAGATGACGGCAAACAGGCGTTGGCGTGCGCCGTCAGCCTGATGTGCAAGGAACCGTTCCGCCTGTTCTTGAAAAGCGGCTCCGCCTTCAATGGGTAAGGCGAAGCCGCATATTGGTGTCCTTATCGCATCAGGCAAGGATAGTCATCAATGTTTTCAAGAGCCTTTCCAGTTCCACGAGCTACACAGAGGAGAGGGTCTTCTGCCACGTGGAAGGGAATGTTGATTTTGTCGGTCAGGCGTTTTCCGAGTCCGCGGAGCAATGCGCCGCCGCCCGTCAGGTAGATACCGTTCTTGACGATGTCGGCGTAAATCTCCGGGGGAGTGTTCGAGAGTGCGTTGAGCACAGCCGTCTCGATGCGTGCGATGGAACGCTCCAGACAGTGGGCAATTTCCTGATAGCACACGGGCACCTCCATGGGATAGGCAGTGATACGGTTGGGCCCGTGGACTACGAAATCGCTCGGAGCCTCATCGGCGGGAAGTTCAGACAAAGCCGAACCGACGCTGATTTTGATGCGTTCTGCCATACGCTCAGAGACGCTGACATTGTGCTGGCGTGCCATATATTCGCGGATGTCAGCAGTAAAGTCGTCACCCGCCATCTTGATGGAGTTGTTGGTGACGATGTTGCCCATACTGATGACTGCGATTTCCGTCGTACCGCCACCGATATCCACCACCATCTGGCCTTCGGGGGCATTGACATCCAGTCCGATACCAATGGCTGCCGCCATGGGTTCGAAAATCAGATAGACATCGCGTCCGCCAGCATGTTCCGCCGAGTCGCGGACGGCACGCAGTTCCACCTCGGTAGAGCCTGAAGGCACACCGATGACCATACGGAGCGTGGGAGTGAAGAGATGGCGGCCCGTGCTGACCATTTGTATCAGCCCGCGCATCATCAGTTCGCAGGCGTTGAAGTCTGCGATGACACCATCGCGCAACGGACGAACGACATGAATTTTCTCGCTCGTCTTCTCATACATCAGTTTCGCACGCTCGCCAACGGCAATGGTTTTCTCCGTATGAGGGTCGAGCGCTACGACAGAAGGCTCGTTAACGACGATTTCGCCATCGGCAATGATGATGGTGTTCGCCGTTCCGAGGTCCATTGCCAGCTCGCGCTTCATCGAGAAGAAACGCTTGAAGGAGAAGAAATTAGAAAAGAATCCCATATTACAGTAAAGGGGGCTCTAAAGTGTTAGTTTTTTCAAGTCTCTGACGAGAGTCTCTATTTCGTAAACCATGCGTGAATGGCGGTGTCGTAGTGGCTGCTGACGCCGAACGCCTGCGCAGCGAACCATTTTCTCTGTTCGAGCGTAGTCTCGGCTCCCTGCTTTTTCACGATATCAAGGAGTGCGCCATATTCAGCCTTTGAAGGCACGATGACAACGTCATTGAAATTCTTTGCGCCCGCACGAATCAGGCTGATGCCGCCTATGTCAATCTTTTCGATGATGGCAGCACTGTCTGCGCCGCTTGCCACGGTCTGCTCGAAAGGATAGAGATCGACGATGACGAGGTCAATTTCAGGAATCTCATACTGAGCCATCTGCTGGCGGTCGCTCTCAAGTTCGCGGCGACCGAGTATTCCGCCGAACACTTTTGGATGGAGCGTCTTGACGCGTCCGCCCAGGATGGAGGGATAAGTAGTGACATCCTCTACCTTCTGACAGGGATAGCCAAGGCTTTCGATAAAGGTCTGCGTTCCGCCCGTAGAGAGAAACTGCACACCCTGTGCGTGAAGTTCGGCGAGAAGCTCGTCGAGACCATCTTTGTGGAAGACCGACACGAGTGCCGTCTTTATCTTTTTGCTGTCTTGCATAGCTTGTTGTGATTGTTTAAGTGAGAGAGTAAGAGATTTGAATTTAATTACTTCGACATTCCCAGTCCTATCTTCATGCCGTTATAGTTATTGACGAGGCTGGTCAGCGAAGAGAGGGTGCTATTGCTGCCACCGAGCAGCGAACTGCCTGCGCTGACGAGCGAAAGGAGCTTGTCAGCATCGAAGAGGAGGCTGATTCCCGAGGTCGTCGAGCCCACGGTGGCAGTCTGGTTGAAGAGTCCGAGCGCAGCGGTCAGCGTGATGGAGCGCGTAGAAGGGTTATATACATAGGTGCCCTGAATGGTTTTTCCGTTCAAGACAGCCTGAAACGTCTTGTTCTGATTGAAGACGAAGGTGCAGTTACCCTCCTTCATTCCGATTTTGGCGAGCTGCGCATCGAGTTTCTCTTCCAAAGAGTTGGCAGCGACAGCACCACCAGCCTTTGCCAGGAAGTTGTCGGTCTCGAAGACGATGTCCACGCCCGTGTATTTCCATGTGCCGTAGAGCGAACTCTCATTCAACGTGGCTTTTGAAAGGAATCCGCTGAGCAGATTCTCCAGCGTTCCCGTATTGGCAACAGCGCCAGCCACACCGCTGACAATGCTTCCGATATTGCTCTGCGCAGCATTGCCCTGCGTGTTCATACCGCCGAGACAGCCCGTCAGTGAAAGGGCAAGAGAGGCGATGCAGAGGGGTAGAATTAGTTTTTTCATTGTGATAGAATGCGTAAGATTTTTTTGCGATACATACGGGGGAGCACCGTTGATGCCCCCCCGCCGACGGAAATCCTATAGTCCGTCTGTTACGAGAGTTTCTGCTTCACCTCGATTTCCGTGAAGGTTTCGATGATGTCGCCCTCCTTGATGTCCTGGCATCCCTTGAGCGAGATACCACACTCAAAGTTCGTCGTCACCTCCTTCACATCGTCCTTGAAACGCTTCAGGGCATCAATCTCACCAGTGTAGATGACGACACCTTCGCGAATGATGCGCGCCTTGTTTGAACGGCTCACCTTACCATCGACGACATAGGCACCTGCCACATAGCCCACCTTCGAGATATGATATACCTGGCGCACTTCGACCATAGCGGTGACTTCCTCCTTGACGATAGGCTTGAGCATACCCTCCATCGCCTCCTTCACCTCCTCGATAGCATCGTAGATGATGGAGTACTGACGGATATCTACGCCCTCGCGCTCTGCCAATTTGCGCGCACCGGCAGAGGGACGCACCTGGAAACCAATGATAACGGCCTTCGAAGCAGCGGCGAGCGTGACATCGTTCTCGCTGATTTGGCCCACGCCCTTGTGGATGACATTCACCTGAATGCTCTCCGTAGAGAGGCGTATGAAGGAATCCGAGAGTGCCTGTACGGAACCATCCACGTCGCCCTTGACCACGATGTTGAGCTCCTGGTAGTCTCCAATCTTCAAGCGGCGTCCGATTTCGTCGAGCGTGAGCATCTTCGCCGTACGGAAGTTCTGCTCGCGCTGCAGCTGCAGGCGCTTGCTGGCAATCTCGCGGGCTTCCTGCTCCGTGCTCATGACGTGGAACTGGTCGCCTGCTTGCGGCGCACCGTTGAAGCCAAGGAGCGTGGCGGCATGAGCAGGCCCAACGTCGCTGATGCGCTGTCCGCGCTCATTGAAGAGTGCCTTCACGCGGCCGTAGTTCGTACCGGCAACGACGATGTCGCCCTGATGAAGCGTACCATTGCTGACGAGGACGGTAGCCACATAGCCACGACCCTTGTCGAGCGACGACTCGATGACCGTACCCGTGGCATTGCGGTTCGGGTTGGCCTTGAGCTCGAGCATATCGGCTTCGAGGAGCACTTTCTCCAGAAGCTCATAGACGCCGATGCCCTTCTTGGCAGAAATATCCTGACTCTGATATTTTCCGCCCCACTCTTCCACGAGGAAATTCATCGAGGCAAGCGTCGTCTTGATGGCATCGGGGTTTGCTCCGGGCTTATCTATCTTGTTGATGGCGAAGACGATAGGCACTCCTGCCGCCACGGCATGATTGATGGCCTCCTTCGTCTGCGGCATGACATTGTCGTCGGCAGCAATGATGATGATGGCGATGTCAGTCACCTGTGCTCCACGCGCACGCATGGCGGTGAACGCCTCATGGCCCGGCGTATCGAGGAAGGTGATTTCCCTGCCATTCTTCAGGCGCACGTTGTAAGCACCTATGTGCTGCGTGATGCCACCTGCCTCGCCGGCGATGACGTTGGCATTGCGGATATGGTCGAGAAGTGATGTCTTTCCGTGATCGACGTGTCCCATGACGGTGACGATGGGAGCGCGTTCGCGGAGGTCTTCCTCGCGGTCTTCCACCTCTTCAATAGCCTCGCTCACCTCTGCGCTGACGTATTCCGTGGAGAATCCGAATTCTTCAGCCACGAGGTCGATGGTTTCCTGATCCAGACGCTGATTGATGCTGACCATGATGCCGATGCTCATGCACGTGGCTATGACCTTCGTCACGGGGACATCCATCATCGTAGCCAACTCATTGGCGGTGACGAACTCCGTGAGCTTGAGGGTCTTTGCCTCAGCATTGTGGAGCATGATTTCCTCTTCAGCCCTTTCGCGTGCAGCCTCGCGTTTCTCCTTGCGATACTTGGCACCCTTCGCGCCTTTGGTCTTTCCCTGCAGGCGTGCAAGCGTCTCCTTCACCTGTCTTGCTACGTCCTCATCGCTGATGGCCTGCGGCTCCTGCTTGGGCTGGTTCTTACCGCGCTTCTTTCCGTTCTGTCCGCCGGCGTTCTGCTGGTTCTTTCCGCCGCCCGCCTGCTGCTGTCCGCCGCCTGCCTGGCCTTTCTTCTTGTTGCCGCCGTTCTTCTCGCCGCCCGCGCCTTGGTTGTTGCGGCTCTCGGCAGCAATATCTACGCGTTCGCGCCCGATGCGGTTTCTCTTCTTCTTCTCGCCGCCCGCGCCGCCGTTCTTCTCGCCGCCGGCGCCATTGCCCTTCTTGCCGTCCTTCTTCTTCTTCGGGCGCGTGTTGGAGTTAAGGTTGGAGAGGTCGATGGTGCCGAGCACCTTTGGCCCGTCGAGCGACGGGGTGGAATTGAGCTTGAAGATGCCATCCTCACTGACGGTGCCGATGTCCTCCTTCTTCTTTCGCGCAGCCTCCTCGCGGTTTTTCTCTTTCTTCGGAGCATCCTGCTTGTCGCGCGGCTTATCGCCGGCGCTATCGTTGGTCTTTCCCACTTTCTGTGCCGGCTTTTCCTGCTCTTCAGCCTTCCGCTCCTGATTCTTTTTCTCACGCTGTGCGGCAGCTTCCGCCTTCTTGCGCTCCATTTCTTCTTTTTCAGCCTTGGCTGCCAGCTCAGCTTTTGCAGCCTGCTCAGCCTTAGCGGCTTTCTCCGCCTCTTCGGCAGCTATTTTCTCTGCCTCGGCCTGTGCGGCAGCCTGTGCGGCGGCTTTCTCAGCCTCGCGGTCGGCACGCGCCTGCTCCAGTGCTGCCTGCTTTTCCTCGCGGCGACCTTGGAAGAGTTCTGCGGCCTTATGCTTGCGGGCACGGTCAGCACCGAAATTTTCTGCCAGCAGATCGTAGTATTTGTCGTCGATTTTGCTGTTCGGGTTGGCTTCAACGGTGATGCCGTTCTCCTGAAGAACATCGACCACGCGCTGAAGACTTACATTAAATTCTTTGATTACTTTGCTTAGACGCATAAATTATTTTTTGTGGTAAGGGAAGTGGGAGAGTCTGATAGATGGGTGTGTGTGTGAGTCAGCATACGTTGGCATCGTCCTGCCAACGGCTGTTAAGGATATGCGTAGGGAAGGGGGTATGCCCGTGAGCGTGCGGAGGGCAGGGAACTGGGGCGACGACCCACGCAGCAGCACACACGCGTTGCGGAGGCTTTGCCCTGTCCACCCAGCGTCGATGAGAGAGAGGGTGTCAAGGGGGCTTACAAAGACTTACTCCTTTGTGTCAGACTCCTTAAATTCCTTACGGAGCACTTCAAGCATATGATCGACGGTCTCCTCCTCAAGGTCGGCCTTCGTCACGATCATGTTGCGCGGAGCCTTCAGCACATCTTTCGCCGTGTTGAACCCGATGCTCTTGACGGCATCAATGACCCACTGGTCAATTTCATCGCTGAATTCATCGAGGTTAATGTCGTCGGCCAGCTGTCCGCCGCTCATGTCGCGGAACACATCAATGGTATAGCCCGTCAGCATAGAGGCGAGCTTGATGTTTTGGCCACCCTTGCCGATGGCGAGGCTCACTTGGTCTGGCTCGAGGAACACTTCCGCCTTCTTCTTCTCCTCGTCGAGGTTGATTTCAAGGATGCGGGCAGGATTGAGGGCGCGCTGTATGTAAAGCTCCGTGTTGGCGCTGTAAGGAATGACGTCGATGCTCTCATTGTGAAGCTCCTTGACGATGCTGTTGATACGCGTTCCGCGGATGCCGACGCAGGCTCCCACGGGGTCGATATTGACATCGTTCGAGGCGACGCTGATTTTTGCGCGCTCGCCAGGTATGCGGGCCACATCTACAAGGCGAATCACGCCCTCGGCTATTTCAGGAATCTCCAGTTCGAGCAGGCGGCGCAGGAAATCGGGGTGCGTGCGGCTGACGTAAATCTTCGGATTGCCGTTCGTATTGTCCACGTTGTAGATGATGGCACGCACGTTGTCGCCCTTGCGATAGAAATCGCGGGGTATCTGCTGCGATTTTGGCAGAAGCAGGTCATTCTTCTCCTTATCTACGAGGAGCGTTTCGCCCTTCCATATCTGATAAATCTCGGCAGTGACGAGCTCGCCCACGCGGTCTTTGTATTTGTTGAAGAGCGTCTCGTGCTCAAGCTCGAGGATTTTGCTCGCCAGCGTCTGGCGCAGGGTGAGGATGGCGCGGCGGCCGAAACTCTCGAAGTTCACCAGCTCCGTCACCTCCTCGCCGATTTCGAAGTCTTCTTCTATCTTCCGGGCTTCGGAGAGGGGTATCTGGCTATTGCTGTCTATGAGGTCTTCATCTGCCACCACCTCTCGGCTGCGCGTGATTTCGAGGTCGCCCTTGTCGGGATTGACGATGACGGTGTAGTTTTCGTCGCTGCCAAAGAGCTTGGCGATGACACTGCGGAAACTTTCCTCAAGCACACCAAGGAGCGTGGTCTTGTCTATGTGCTTCATCTCATTAAAATCATTGAAGGTCTCAATGAGCGTCTGGACGGGTTCTTGACTTGCTTTCTTTGCCATATCTGTCTTTTGGGGTGTTCTTTATTGTTTCGTTAGGAGGAGGGGGAAAAGTGGCACTGCTTCCGTTCAAAGCGGCATTGCGTAAATTCAAGGTGCCACTACTTAAAATCAATGTGGAGCTTGGTCCATTTCACCTCGTCGTAGGCCAGCCTGTGCTCCGTCTCTTCAAGATGCGGGCGCTTCTCGCCTTCTCCCTTCACCTTTTCGAGCGTGACGACGGTGAAGCCCTCATCGCCAGCCTCGGCGAGAGTGCCGGTCATCTTCTTGCCCGAGGCGGTCAGCACTTCGACATCGTCGCCCACATGGATGTCATACTGGCGGCGCACCTTGAAGGGCTGACCGAGGCCTGCCGAGCCTACTTCGAGCTCGAAGTCTTCCTCATCGCGGTCAAGGCCGTTCTCGATGAAGCGCGAGAGCTCTACGCAGTCTTCTATCCACACGCCTTCTTCGTGGTCTATCTCGACGACGATGCGGGCATCGGCACTGACGGTGAGGTCGGTCAGGAAGTAGTCTTTTCCTTCCAACCACTGTTCTACGAGTTGCTGTACAAGTTCTTTGCTGATCATTTCTTGGTCTTGCAGATAGTAAAAAGAAGTGAGGAGCTTCCGAAAGAGCCCCTCACGAACCTTAATTCACTGCAAATATACATCTTTTATATACGCGTGTACAAGAATTTCCGGAACAATTTCTCAGAAAACATATTTTTTTCAACTTTTTTGCATTGTCGCATTATCATTTTCAGGCGTAGCGAGACGCTGAGGGACATGGCCGCCCCGGGCTGCCCACTGCCATGCCGCCGCGGCGCGCCATGCCGCCGC
>CALZJF010000017.1 GCA_945787885.1 uncultured Bacteroidales bacterium
ACGTGACTGAATGAAAGACAAAAAGATACGGTGCGAGAGGCGTGAAGACATCCAGGTAAAACAGAAACGCTGCCTTACATTGAAAACTAATTTATAGAACCTACCTAAATTAGCATTCAATGCTTTAGCGATGATGGTTCTTCATCAATCTTTTCCTACGTTTCCTCGCAGTTTCAGGGCATCCTTCCGCTCGTCTTGGTCCCCAAAAACGCAGGGGATTTTTGCAAAAATACGCCTTTTTGACAATCTTGCAAAGTTTTTGCAGAGAAAAAGCCCTTGAGCATGATTCTAATCAGGCTTTTGATGAGTGAAGAATCAACTACTTTCATCCATTTATAGATAAATGCGGACAACCGGAATAGACAATTTGCGGTGTTTCAACGCCTTGATTGTGCGGAAAATGCCACGGCAAGTTGGTGCAGACAAGCGTTGTTCGTATATTTGGCGTATGATTTACAGGACAACTTTGGCAAGTCCTCCTATGCTGACTAACACAAGGTAGGTTCTATCAATTAGTTTTCAATGTAAGGTAGTGTTTCAGTTTTACTTGGATGTCTTCACGCCTCTCGCACCGTAGGGTTTTGTCTTTCATTCAGTCACGTAGCCCGCTACGCTCCCTCGTGAAAAACAAAAAGCTACTGCACGATAGTCGCAAATACATCGCAAGCTAATTGATAGAACCTACCTAAAATAATTTTTATTATCTGCTTGATGAAAAATTTGATAGTGATATTCATTCTCATGACGCTGCTTTTCATCTCATAGTGACCACTTTGAGGGGTGAAAATGGTCATTTTGAGGGAAAAAAATGAACGCATTTATCAACAAGCATTAACACAATCAGAAACAAGCCCTGCAAGGCGGGCGATTCTAACATTCACTAATTCTATTTCTCTCTATTTATTGTCATGAGACACGGGTTGCTATTCTTCTTTTTCTGCTTTGCCCTTCTGCTCAACGCCCAGCCACGGCTGTGGGACATGGGCGAATTGGAGCAGATGCGCCAAGATGCGGAGCATGCAGAGCGCAGATATATTTTGAAGCAGGCTGAGGCTGCGGTAGGGAGTCAGCCCGTGGCGGTGACGGATAAGGCTCTCGCACGGTCGGGCGATAAGCATAATTTTGAGAGTCTGAGTCCCTATTGGTGGCCAGACCCTGAAAATCCCGGTGGCCCCTATAAGGTGAAAGATGGGCAGTTCAACCCTGAATGCAAGGCGTACGACTTGCCCAGAATGTCAGCCCTCAATCAGCGTACGCACTATCTGGCAAAGGCGTATTACATCACTCGCGACGAACGCTATCGCAAGGCGTTTCTGCAGCAGATTGATGTGTGGTTTCTGGACAGGCAGACGCGCATGAACCCCCACTTCGAGTATGCGCAGTTCATTCCAGGGCGCAACGATGGCAGGGGGGCGGCAGCAGGAATGATTGATGCCTACAATTTCATAGATGTGCTGGAGAGCGTGCGGCTCGTGGAGAGCGTGCGGCCTATGGGGCGGAAACGCTGGAGGCAGTTGCAGGCTTGGTTTGGAGACTTTGCCGTATGGATGCAGCAGAGCGCGATGGGGCAGACGGCGCAGAACTTCGACCACAACATCGGAACTGCCTACGATATTTTGCTCTGCTATCTCTCTGATTTCACGGGCGATGCAGCGACGGCACGCCGTGTGGCTGAAAATTTTGAGGAGAAGCGCATCAATGCCCAGATTGAGGCCGACGGCACACAGCCTATACAGTTGCGGAGAACCAAGGTGTTCAGTTATTCCGTTTCCAATCTGCAACATATCATGGATATGTGTGTGTTGCAAAAAAAAGTGCCTTCCCGTGTGAGAAAGGCACTTGAACATCTGTCGCAATATATTGGCAAAGCGGAATCGTTCCCGCATCAGGAGATTGGCGATTGGCAACAGGCGGAGCGGAAACTCATCGCCAATATCCGGCGCGCCAATCAGTTGGGGTGTGACATAAGGTATTGATGTGGGAGAGACTACGTGGGGTTATACGGGAAGTTTCAGCCATTCGCCAATTCTTTCATCCCATTCATGAGGCTGGAATGGCAGAAGACCGGCGTTGTTAAAGAATGTGAGCTCGCCGAAATAGATTTTTCCGTTTACATTGTACAAATCCACCCGAACGTGTCGGAATCCTTGCGACAACTGTCGGGCAATGTCTATCATTTGGTCAAAGTTCTTGGGCTTCGCCAGCTTCTTCTTGCTGGTGGGATAGGACTGACGGAAGGGGAGATGATTGAAATCCAAGTCGAAGAAATCAAATTTCGTAGCCTTTCCTCGTTCTGATGCCACGTAGAGCATTTTCACTTCACCGTCGAAGCAGAAGAATTTATAGTCTTTCAGTTCAGTGCCAGACTCATCTACAAGGAACTGTTCTGCCAGGATGCGCTTTGGAACGTTGCGGTAAGGATATTCCCGGCCGCAATAATAGTAGTTGCGTTTCAGGCATCGGTTGATTTTCCGTCGTGCTGCATCAATGTCAAGTTGCGACTTATCGCGACAAATGACGATACCCTGACTGTCGTGTGAGCACTTGAGGACAAAACGATTGGGAAGTTTGTCGAAGTCGATATCGTCGAAGCGTTCCCATACGCCCAAGGTAGGGATGATGTGGCTGTCGCTGATGATGCTCGCCACATATTCTTTGGCTTGCACCTTGTCCACCAGTTTGGTGTATTCCTCATGCTGCTCATTCAGCTTGAGCCACTGCAACTTTT
Source organism: uncultured Bacteroidales bacterium (assembly GCA_945787885.1). Lineage (GTDB taxonomy): Bacteria > Bacteroidota > Bacteroidia > Bacteroidales > Bacteroidaceae > Alloprevotella. The sequence goes on from CALZJF010000017.1 coordinate 2,729, forward strand.
CGCTGTAGGTACGCGGATGGTCAAGGTGGAGCACCCTTCCGTTCATACTCAGGAAATATGCGACCTTGAGATAGAGTCTGTCGTCTGTGATAAAGCGTGAAAGACCATGTTTCCATATCACGCCTGCCACCCAAAAGGGATTGAATATAAGAGCTTTAGACCTCATTGGTAGTTCTAACAAATTGTTTAGTTGTAACAAAATAGCCGTTTGGTGAATCCTGCTAAGATGCGCGTTGCAAAGAAAAGAGGATTATAGCGAAACGGATGTTGCAGATAGACTCTGGTGTATGCCCAAGCCAAACTCAAGGCATTGGCCAGCAAGTGGGCGAACGTCTGGCGACTGTCTGCGTGTGAGGCAGAGTTAGTGCGCAGCCTCCTGTAGTAAATGGCATCGGGGGCAGCCGTGGCAACAGATGAAAAGCCATCCGTTAGGGTAGCCATGAATAGAGCATCTTCCCCCAACTGGTATTTCGTGTTGAAGCATCGCCCGCCAATCAGCTTTCGTGGGATAAGTTTGAAGCAGGACGATGACAGGAAGCTGCGTCCCTGTAGCAGACTTGCCTCGCCGCCAGCATTGTGAATGCGGTTGAAGAGTCGGGCCAGGTAATAGTCAGGGATATATTCGCCCGTTTCATCGCGATAGCCGATGACGTTGGAGGTGACAACTGTAGGCTTCTGCTGCGAGGCGCGTTCGAGCAGGCTTTGTAGGTAAGGCTCGCTGACCCAGTCGTCGTCGTCGATGAAAGTAAGAAATTCCCCTTTGGCGCAGTCGATGCCCATGTTTCTTGCATGACTTACACCGGGCGTTTCGGTATGAATGAGCACGGTGTTCATGGTGAATTGCCGCAGCCATGCCTTCACCTGTCCCAGCCAAGGCTCGCCGCATCCGTTCAGAACGATGATGACCTCGTAGTGCTGCTTGTCTAAAGTCTGCCTTTCCAACGATTGCAGACATTCTTCCAGATAATGCTGAGGCTTGTAAGTGGGAACGACGACGGAGATTTTCATGAGGTTGAAGGAGAAACGGGATTTTGATGGAGCGACGGGGGGTTAATACAGACCGCGACGACGATTGATAAACAGGTAGATAGAAGGGCAATAGCGCCGAATTTTATGGAGCATCCAGGTGACGGGGTACTTCTTTGGGTTGTGTCGCTTCACGAAGACGAGGTAATCGTGTTCACGATGGAGCGGATTGTCGAGGTAGGCGATGCGTTCTTTCAGCGTCATGTGCCTCAGTTTCTCGCAGATATCAGCATCAGATGTATGGTCAAATTCGCACGTACCACATACGTTTGCCGTGATGAGTGCGGGGAATCCCGCCTTGCGCACTACGAGGCTATAGTCGAAGTCGGGACCGCTGTGTATATATCCATCGTAGAAAATGCCTACGCTATCTACCACCTGACGCGAAACGAGGAGGATGTTGGCATTCGTCTTATCTACCATCTGCGGCTGCCCCGTAGGTTTCAGTTCGCGAATCTTGCTGCGAGAGGCATTTTCATAGACGCCGCCGCCGTATGTGATGAGGCTTTCATCGTTCGGGTCGCAGGTGACACCGCTGTATATGCCCGCCATGCCATAAGTTTGCAGCGAGAAAGCATGGGCAGCATAGAGTTCCTTGAAGACATTGTCCTTCACGAAGGAATCATCGTTGAGGAGCAGATAGAAATCGTAGGCATCGCGTTGCTTCAATGCTTCCTTCCAAGCGAAAATCATGCCGCCAGCCCAGTAGAGCGAGCCTGTTCCTTGCAGGATATGAATGTCTTTGTCAGGAAACTGATTGCGGACAGCTTCTGCCGTACCATCTGTGCAGCCATCGTCCGTCAGGTAAACCGTCAGAGCCGTCGTATCGTCTTGCGATAGGGCATGATAGAGATGTCGCAGGCAGCTGAGGGTTTTTTCCCTGCGGTTGAAGCAGGTGAGTATGGCTGCAATGTGTATGTGGTGGGATGTTGTGTGTGTCACCGTTTTCTATGTTGTTATGATGGGTTTGCCTGACAGATGTCTTTGTAAACCATGAAAATACGTTCAGAGTTGATGGTAGAGGTGAAGTTTGCCATGGCGTGGCATTTTCCTTCATTGGCTATGCGCAGCAATGTTGCTCGGTCTGTGATAAGGCGGCGCAGGCATGCTGCCAATTCTTCGGGCTTTCCTAAAGGATAGAGAAGCCCGGTATGGCCATGGTCAATGAGTTCGGCATTTGCACCGGCATCCGTTGCTACTACTGCCACCTGCTGCATCTGAAATTCTACCGTGACGCGTCCGAAGGCCTCGCTGGTGGAGAGCATCAACCCCACGTCCATGCGGCGGAGCAGTTGAGGCACATCGAACCGAACGCCTAAGAAGCTGACGCAGTCCTCCAGTTGGTGGGCCTTGATGAATGCCTGCATCCTGGCAAGATAGTGTTCATCTTTGGCCCGCCCGATGAGGTGGAGATGAAAATCCTGCACGCCCTCTTCTTTCAGGATTGCGATGGCTTGCAGTGCTTCCATCTGGTTTTTGCCCGGCTCTATTCTGCCCACCATGCAAATGTTTAGTCTGCCCGGTTCGTGGACGGCATCCATGCCCTCGGCAGGCGGCAGAATGCCATTGTGGATGACTGTGATTTTCTTGCCGTCGATGACGCGCAGGAAGGCGCGTCTGATCACCTCGGAGATAGCGATGAAGCGTTCGCATTTGCCATAGACATAGCGTTCGTAGCCTTCGCCCAGGCAAGAAGTGAGCCCGAAGTCTTCTTTTCCAAATTCGCGCAGATGCCAGATGTGCGGGATGCCTTTCCAGCGCGATGCGTAGGCTCCCAAATCTGTCACGCTGGTATTGCTGTGTACGAGGTCGAACTGCTCTTTGCGCAGTTTCCACAGTAAAGTTAGTACGGAAAAGCCGTGAACAACGATGAAGTATGCTTTCTCTATCCACGAGCAGCCTTCATGACGCTTGAAGTTCGACATCTTCAGGACAATGCAGGGAATGCGATTTTCTTGGCATTCCGTATAAAGCGTGCTGGCATCATTGAGATGAACACGCGGCATGACAACGAAAGGCTCTATTCCATGGTTGGCGCGCAGCTCCTTTATCAGTTGCAGCATACTGCGGCCTGCCCCCGACATATCTTGAGTTTGGGTGATATACAATACTTTCATGAGGGAAGAAAGGCTCCTGTTTGGTGGATGCAGATGTGGCGGTTGCGTCGTATCGTGCGCCATTGCCCTATAATTTTCAGGATGTGGCAGGCAGGGTGCAGTGAATGCTGGCGCACGATGGCCTTCAGCGTGTCGCCCAGACAGCGATACCAGGCGCGGCGCAACGAAAGAAAAGGATTGCTGAACAGTTTGAGCAGACCGATGTAGTGGAGATACAGCAGTTGCTGCTTCGATGCCTGACGATATTGGCGGTCGTGGATGGCTTTCGCCTTCATCACCACGCCCGTCCGCAATCCGTGGAATCGCGTGCGAGCCGTGTAGTCATCATCTTCGCCATAGTGCGGATAGGTGGGCGAGAAGAGTCCGACGGTTCGTATCGTAGAGACGGGCAGTAGCCAGTGGGCAGCCATGACGGTCTCTACGTCATAGACCTCTTCAAAGCTATCTGCTTCAAGGCTGTCAGGATTTTTGAATGGCTGCGTCGTGATGGCGTGCTGCAAACGAGGGTTCTGCGAGCAGGGCCCCTGGGCGAAGTTGCGGTCCAGTAGCCCGTCGGCCTGCAGTTGCGCTGGACTGAGAATCCCGAAGTCCGGGTGATGCCGATGGCAGTCAATCAGCAGTCCCAGGGTGTCGGGCATGATCCAAGCATCCTCGTTCAGCAGATACACATAGTCGTAGCCATGCTGAAGGGCGTAAATCATTCCCTGGTTGTTGGCACGTCCGAACCCCTCGTTGTGGGAATTTTGCACAAAGTATGCTTCCGGATAATGCTCCTGTATGAATTGCTGCGTGCCGTCAGTCGAACCGTTGTCGATGACGAACAGATCCGTCGCCACCTCCGAGTCGCGCAGACTTTGCAGACATTGCTGCGCCCAACGCATGCCATTGTAGGTCACGATGATGGTCAGTACTTTCATTTTTCCTCTTTCTGAAAAGGATAATCTGTAAGGGTTTGTGTTGCGCTTTCACCATTCCACTTCTACAGCAGCGGGGAAGAGACGCAGCGGATCGCCCCACAGTTTGGCGGCGTGGCGCATCGTCTCGCGCGAAATTTTAGCCCGTCCTTCATAGATTGTGCGGCCATTGATAGTGATGCTGACAGGCCGATTCAGGTCAATCAGTTCTTCGGAGAGGAACACCCGCAGTCGGCCGTGCTCCGCATCCGCGTAGTGGCGGGCAAAGAATAGGTCGATATTCCACATTCTATCTACAAAGGTTGTGGCATATTCCACGCGTTTTACGCTGATGTCTATATGGTTGCGGCCGTCGGTGCTGAACTCGTAGGCCGTGCGATAGGCATCCGTCTCAGCCAGCACCTCCAGATTGTAGAAACAATTGCGCTTCACGCTGTCCATCTCCATGTTTTCCCAAAGAAAGTGGTGTGGCTGCGGTGTTCGTCGGTGACGGCTGAGCCAAGGTGTCGTGGGGAAATAGTCGATGTGGTGTCCGCGTCCCGGTATGAGCGAGATGCTGTGATGGTATTCGCCGGGGTATAAACGTTCGATACTGTCGAGTGCTTCCGCCGTTCCTTGTGTGAGCAGATTTCGATAGAACATCGCGTCTTGGTCGCCAGTGTGGAAATGGAAAGCCGTATGCCCCAGATTCTCTACGGGCGCATTCTTCAGCGGTTCGCCTCCCGCCATTGGTCCGGCAGCAGCAAAATAGTCGGCATAGTAAGATGCCAGACGCTGGCTGCCATAGGCTCCCTCCGAAATGCCGAAGACATAGAGCCGTGAGGCATCCACATTGGGCTGCGCGAGTGTCCATCGCAGCAGATTCCCCCATGCCCACAGCTTTCCGCGCTGCCACCATCGGTAGAGTTTTCCCTCATTGGGAATTTTCGGAATGCAATAGAAGGCAGGAGCATCATCGAAAGCCTGTGCCAATTGCCATCCCGTCTGCCATTCCATATCGCGAGGACCTGAGCCGTGGAGATACAGATAGCAGGGCCATCCGGCTTCAGGCTCCGTTCCCTTTGTGCCTGAGCGGAAATCAAGCGTAGCATGGGGTTCCAGCGAGTCAGGAATCTCCCAACTGGTGATGGCTCCTTCGCTCAGAGGCTTCATGGCGAGGGGCGAAACGGGCAGCGAACGGCCCAGCGCATCACACCATTCAGTCCAAACCGATTGTCGCATGGCTGCCAATTTGCCCGTACGGTCAGGGAAATGTTCTGCCGAGGAGGGCAGAGCTACAAAAGAGGAGGGCAGGGCAGCAAGAGAAAGGAGGAGGAAAAGCTGTAGTGCAGGCTTCTTCATCGTGAGGGAGTTAATGAAATGGGGGTTATTGGTTGTGAAGGCTTCTGAAGTTCCTCATCGTTCTGAGCATTTATGCGCAACGTTCAATCATGCGTCATGCGCAAATACTCATGTCCGAAAATGAAATAACGCCCCGTTTCAGCAAATCCGAGGCGTTCGTATAGTTTTTTTGCCAAAATGTTCTGAGGGTCGCAGGCGAGGAGTGTGGTAAGACCTCTGCGGTGTGCCTCTTCTACAGCCGTATTCAGCAGTCTGCCTGCTATGCCGCAGCCGCGATGCTGGGGCTTCACCGCCACGGAGTCTATATAATACTCTCCGCGCTGCGCTTCATCCACCATTTGTTCGGGGTCGAAGGTCAGCAGATGTCTGAGGGCATCGAAGGTGCGCAGGCGCATGTCGTGATAGTCAGCCCCATCGTAGGCAACGATGCCTCCTGCGCGCGCTCCCTCCACTTCGGCAATCACCGTGTTCTGCCAGGAGTAGAGCGTATCAGTGCGTCGGCATACTTCAATGAGTGCCGCATCGGGCTGCTTTGCAGCGTTTTCGTTGTCCCATAGGTCAGCCCCTAAGGCTACTGCCACCACTTCTGCTATGAAGCTGGCATCTTCAGGGATGGCAGGACGGAAGGTAAGGGTAGGGTGTGGTGTCATCTCTGTTCTATTATTTTTTCCGTAGAGACGGTAAGAGTAAATGGAAGGTTTGGCTAAAATCCAAGATTATTTCGTTCCCTTTTCGTAGATAAATACGAATTTCTCCCACATGAACGCCACTTTGTACCTGCTCAGGCAGCCTTCAGGAATGTAGAGGTCCACCATAGTGAACTGCAAATTGGAGAAATTGTCGTAGCCCACGGCAGGCGGAGTCTCAGGGAGGAGGTCAATGCGCTCCATCTTGTTGCACTTGTCGAAGGCGAAACTGCCGATGTATGTCACATTGTTGCCAATGACCACGTTTTCCAGCTCCGTACACTGCGAGAAAGTGCTTTGCCCGATGCTCGTCACGTGGTTTCCGATGATGGCATTCTTCAGGTTTGAGCAAGCCTTGAAGGCAGAGCTCCCGATGCTCGTCACGCTGTTAGGGATGGTGATGCTCGACAGGCTGGTGCAGTTTTCAAACGCCGCGCCGCCGATGCTCTGCAGCGAATCGGGGAGGGTGATATTGTCCAGTCTTGCGCAGCTTTCAAATGCCGAACTGCCTATGCTTCTCAGCGTGCTTGGCAGACGCACCGACGATAGTTTCACGCACGACTCAAAGGCAGAGTTCCCGATGTCAGTCAGCGAGCGTCCGACGTTTAGCGAAGTCATGCTGATGCACTCTTCAAAGGCAGAATTGCCAATCGTCATGAGTCCGGCAGGCAGATTCACAGAGGTGAGTTTCTGGCAGTTGTGGAAGGCATTATGTCCGATGCGCTCCAGCGACTGCGGAAAGTTGATGCTCTTCAGGCTGGTGCAATACTGGAAAGAGCGGTTGCCGATGAGGCGGACACTGTTTCCCATGCGTACGTTCGTCAGGCTGCTGCAACTTCTGAATGCCTCGTCGCCGATGCTCTCTACGGCATGGCCAATGCGCACACTCGTCAGTCCGTCGCAGTTGCTGAAAGCATTTTCATAAATGACCTCCACCGACGATGGAATCTCCACCGATGTCAGCCGCCGGCAATTGCTGAAGGCATAGCTGCCGATGCTTTTCACCTCATTGCCGATGCGAATGGACTTCAGCGCGCTGCAGTTGTAGAACGCATTGCCGCCGATGCCCTTCACCGTGAAGGTGCGGTTGCCGTAGCGCACAACGTTGGGGATGATGATGTCGCCGGAATAGAGCGTGCCGTTGTTGAACGTCTTGTCTTTATAGGTGACTTCTACCGAGAGTTCGCTGACGGAGGTGATGTTATAGTATATCTTGTCCACCTCGAAGTCGTACGCCATGGCGCTGGCCCCTTCAAGGACAAGCGGGAGGACTATCATCAGCAGACGAAGTAAAAAGGGTCTCATGCAGGAGGGAATGTGGTATTGGAAATAAGATGAGGCAATCTTTGACTTTATCACAGGGGAAATTATCCGTAATTTTGTGCAAATTTAAGGAAAAACTATGAGATGAAGCTCTGTTTTATGTAGAAAAACGCTCTTCACAACGCAGAAGAGGGGATAAATGAGGCATTTTTATGACTTTACCTCATTTATCCCCTCCTTACTCCTATATATAATATATATATAAATGATGATGATGTATAGGTAGGTTCTATAAATTAGCTTGCGATGTATTTGCGACTATCGTGCCGTAGGTTTTTGTTTTTCACGAGGGAGCGTAGCGGGCTACGTGACCGAATGAAAGACAAAAAGATACGGTGCGAGAGGCGTGAAGACATCCAAGTAAAACAGAAACACTACCTTACATTGAAAACTAATTTATAGAACCTACCTATATAAACAGGAGCCTATGCGAGGTGTAAACCTGTTATTTCAGAGCCGTGATGAGTATGGCTGCAATGGTGGCGATGGCGGTGGTGACGGAGAGCCCCGTCGTCATGTTCTTGTTCGCGTCGCGTCGGTGGCGTGTGGGGACTACGATTTCGCAGCCCGGCATGACCTTCCCTTTCTTCGCACGCGAGACGTGACCGTTGTTGTAGATGATGAACGTCTTGCGCGAGTGGGCGCGCGTGTTGTAGCCGCCCGCCTGATTGATGTAATAGTCCAGCGATTTCCCTTCTGTAAAGGTGACGGTGTTGGGATGCAACACTTCGCCACTCACCGTGACGGTGTTGGCATGTTGCGGTATGAAGAGCTCATCGCCATCGCGGAGGATGAGGTCGTCGCAGCAGCCAGGATGCTCAATGGCAGTGCGGAGGTCGATGGCTACGTGATACGTGTTGCTCGTGTCGAGCGTATCAATGGTGATGGAGTCAGAGAATAGGCGGCTTCGTTCGCGTATGATTCGTCGGCGCAGCATCTCTTCTTCCGTACATCGGCGCAGCAGTCTCGCATCGTTCATGCTTGCCCGCAGCGTCAGCCCGCCCGCCCGCTTGATGATGTCAGACAGGCGTTCCTCTTGTTTTGTCAGCACATATCTGCCCATATAGTTCACTTCGCCGTGAACTTTGATGGAAGATTGCGGAGCATACTCCGGCTTGCGGCGTATGAAGACCTCATCGAAAGGCTGCAGCGCGAGGTCAGAAGCGGCAATGGCAGCCGAGCTGCTGTCGGGCGAGAGGCTCACTTTGAAGAGTTGTACATTCGTGCCGTCGGAGTCCTCAGGCGCATCCATGTGGTGGCGCGCCACTTCAATCTCCGTGGTCGATGCCCCCTCCTTCAGTCCGCCTGAGAGCGTGATGAGGTCGGCCACCGTCATGTTGTCGGCAAAGGGGTATTTGCCCGGCGCAAAGACATCGCCGTCGATGAGCAGATAGCGCTCGTTCAGGCGTGCCTGTCGTGAGGCAATGTGCAGGACATCGTCGGTGCGGAGCGGAACGTCAGGAGTCGTGCCCGTCAGAATATCATCGAGTGCCACTCCCAATGCTTCGTGGTTCCCGTCTGCCCGTTTCCGGATGATGACGGCATGTTCGCGTTGCGCATCCGGCGTCAGTCCGCCCGCCTGCCCGATGAGGGTGCGAATGTCGGCAACATCTGCCGTCAGTTCGTAGCTCCCCGGCCGCACCACGGCTCCCTCCACCTTCGCCATGTTCACCGTGTGCGTGGCAGACGAGTCGGCCGTGATGATGTCGCCGTCAGTGAGGAGGAAGGTGGCAAACTCATCGGCAGCAGGATTGAAGACCATGCGCTGCGTGTCGATTCGGCGTTCCACGCGCAGTGAACCCTGATGCGCTCCCTTGGCGAAGGAGCCCGCCGCATCGAGGAGGTTCAGCAGCGTCTCGCCCGCCCGCATCTCGTAGCGCATGGGGCGCTTCACTCGTCCGCGGATTTCTACGAGCTGCTCGTAGGGCCCCACTAAGATTACGTCGCCATCGTGGAGCAGGATGTTGCCCGTCAGGCGGCCGTTGAGTATATAGTCATAAATGTCCACGTTCGCCACGATGTGTCCGCCGCGTACCACCTTGATGGCGCGCAGCGTACCGATGTCTGCCACACCTCCTGCCATATACAGGGCGTGGAAAACGGTGGCAAAGGCACTGAGGGTATAGCTGCCCGGCACAGCCACTTCGCCCATGATGTGGATGCCGATGGTGCGCGTCTGCCCCACGCTGAGCCGAACGTTGCAGCCCGCATAGTGGGCGGCGAGGCGCGTGCTCACCAGTCTGCGGGCCTCGCCCAATGTCTTCCCTGCCAAGGCTATCGGACCAATGTATTTCAGCGTGATGTCGCCCTCCGGCGAAATCAGCTGCTTGGAGGAATATTGGCTTGTGCCATAGACCTCCACGTGGAGCTCATCGCCTGGCCCTAACACATAGTCATCGCGAACCGCCACATTGGCATGGGGCTCGAAGCTAAGCATTTGGGAGCGGAAGATGTCGTGTCCGAAGATGGGGGGAGCCTCGTGCGGGCTGAATGTCTGAGCGGCAGGCCATTCTGCTGCGTCGGCAGCCGCGTCCGGTGTCTCGCCATTGTTGAGGCGCAGGCTCTTTTCGTCCAGCTCGCCAGCAGTCGGGGGTTGGAGGTCAGGGGTCTGCGCCTTGCCGCGTTGGAAGGAGCGCTGAATGCGCAATATCTGGGCATTGCTGATGCCCTTTGCATTCAGTTCTTTCAGAATCGTGCCCGATTCAGCTCCTGCCTTCTGTCGCTTCGCCGCATATTCCAGAATCTCCTTGTCAGAGAGCTGCTGCGCGCAGGCTGGCAGAATGGCAAAGGCGAGCAGGACGACCGTTAGCCATCTGGTGAGGTAAGTTGTGGTTTTTGTGAAGGTTTTCATCATAAGGCGAGGGTCAAACTGTTTGTTTTGACTCCTTTATAGGCAGGTTCTGTCAGTTAGTTTGCGATGTAAGGCCGTGTTTCTGCGCAGTTTGGATGTCTTCACGCCTCTCGCACCGTATCTTTTTGTCTTTCATGCGGTCACGTAGTCCGCTACGCTCCCTCATAAGAATCAAAAACCTACGGCACGATAGCCGCGAATACATCGCAGGCTAATTGATAGAACCTCCCTGTCGTAAAATAGGAGATGCGTTTGGCTGGTGTGTTTCCTCGTTTCAGGCAAATGCTAAAAAAAACAGGTGCAAATTTACAGGAAACGATGGAAATATGGAGGAGAAACAGATGGAAAAGTAGTGCAAAGAAGTCATTTTGTGGTCGTTTCACCTTGCGTTGTGGCCGTTTTTTCAGGGAAAAGGGGCGAAATGTGAAAAAATGCACTAATTTTGCCCGTTACAAACAGGTCATTGTCAGGGGAAAAGTGGGGCGTGTTCCCCCTTCCGAGGGAAAGTTTTTTTGCATTTTGGTGCAATTTTTCTTCAAAAATGACGTTCTTTTATAAAAAGGGAGAGTACGCCAATCGCCTCGCCCTATTATTCTACGGCTTCTCATCCCCCTTCAGAGAAGGCATTCAAGCTCATCAATAGCTCTACCTCGAAACAGGAATGAACGAAAGTTTAGTGTCTATCATCATGCCCTCCTTTAATTCGGCCACCTATATAGCCGAAAGCATAGAGAGCATCCTGAGACAAACATATACAGACTGGGAACTGCTCGTCGTCGATGATTGTTCGACCGACGAGACTATAGCCATTGTCTCGCAATATGCCGCGCAGGACAAGCGAATACGCCTCTTCCGATTGGAGAAGAACATGGGTTCGGGCCATTCGCGCAACCACGGTATTACCAACGCTGAGGGCAGATACCTGGCATTCTGCGATAGCGACGACCTCTGGCTGCCTCACAAATTGGAGCGTCAGATGGCCTTTATGCGTGAGCGTGAGTGCGGCATCGTCTATGGCTCATATTTAGTGTGCAACGACGATGGCGAACGCTGTGGCATCATCATCGCGCCGAAGCGGCAGACGCTGCAGCAGATGAAGCGCGACAGCAAGATAGGATTCCTCACCGTAGTCATTGATACGCAGAAATGCCCCAAAATCCCCATGCCCACCCTGCGGAAACGGCAGGATTGGGCCTATCTGCTGATGATTCTGCAGCATTGCGGTGTGGCGTATGCCGTGCAGGAGCCCATAGCCATCTATCGCCATCGCAAGACATCATTGTCGGCAAAGAAGTTCGGACTGATTGCCTATGCCATACAAGTCTATCAGCTCGTCTTCGGCTATACGAAGGTGCAGGCGTATGCCTATCTGTTTTGCGTCTTCCTCCCCAATTATTTCTGGAAGCGTTTCCGTGTGATGTGCTATCAGCGCAGATACCGCCATCTTCTGGCGGAATATTGATGATTCCCTGATGCGGACTTCGCCTGAAGTCTTGGCGTGCAGACGAATTTTCCATTCGCAAAAGCCCGCAGCAAGAGCCTTGTGGCATTGCTGCGGGCTTTTGTTGTCTGGTGGGCGTATGCGGGGCTGACGCAAATGTGGGCAAGATTAACTTTTTTTTACTGTCAGTGAGGCGGAAAGCCCGTCGGGTTTACTGCCGAAAAATAGGCGTTGAAGCCTCGAAAATGCAGCGATTTGATGGCCTGAGAGGCAGTTTTTCCGTCTTTTCCCGTTTCCTTCCCCCCACTTTTAGGCTTCAAAACAGCCGTTTCCGCCCTGATTTTCCCCGTTTCCGACGGTGATTTTCCTATTTTCTACAGCATTTTTGCCCTCAAACTGACTACTTTTGAGGGGCATAATGATTACTTTGCAGGGCGAAAATGGTCATTTTTTTCGACCGTGGTTCCCTGAAAATGGCAGAAGGCTCTGGCATCTTGCGAACGAGGAGCTGTCTCCTCCTGTCAGAAAACGCCGTTTTTAGGGGTGAAGGATAGCAAAATGAGGGGTGAGGCATAGTTTTTGATGTGTTTTGGGTTAATGAATGTGAACCATTGCATCAGCAGTTGAATGCCAAAACCACAGCACTGCCTCTGTGCGAGCGCAGAAGAAATATTTTGAAACGTCGGGGTTTTTCGGGGGTTGGAAGGGGCTTCGGGAGAGAGCGATATTAAGATACATTAACGTTTGTACGGATTGAAAATGTTAATATATTGCAAAATTAGTGGGCAAGTAGGTGGTGAAAACCATTTTTCTCACCTACCGACGGAAAGCATGGACTTCTTGCTGCCGTGCGCTAAGAAAGGCGAACGGAATGGCAATCCTGCTTCCATGCTTAGCCTCCTGCGCAGAGCCGCTTGCCTGATTGATAAGCAGGAATAGTAAGAAGCATTTCGGTTTGTGGTAGGTTCTATCAATTAGCTTGCGATGTATTTGCGACTATCGTGCCGTAGTTTTTTGTTTTTCACGAGGGAGCGTAGCGGGCTACGTGACTGAATGAAAGACAAAAACCTACGGTGCGAGAGGCGTGAAGACATCCAAGTAAGACAGAAACACTGCCTTACATTGAAAACTAATTTATAGAACCTACCTTGTATGTTTGAACGCTCTCTTTGGCGCAGGTCTTAGCCTTGAAAACAGTCATGATTCACCTATAATTTGGCCCAATAATATAAGTTCGCCACTTTATTTCAAGCTAAAAACCTGCATCCAAATAGAGCATTCAAACATAAAACTAATCTTCATTACCTACTTCGGCGAACGCGATAGTGGCAGAAACGAAATGAAATCGTATCTTTGCTTCGTAGCACTAAATAATCTCGTGCCAATCAATCATGTCTAAGAAATCTGAAATGAAGCAGACAGCCAATACCTCACACGTATTCCCCATCGTCCGCCTGAGCATACCGCTCATAGTAGGCCAGTTGGGCATCATCGTCCAGCAGTTTGCCGACACGGCGATGGTGGGACGCTACGGCACTCCCGACCTCTCTGCCGCAGGGTTTGTGGGGACGGTTTTCGCCTTCGTCACATTCTTCCTGCTCGGAGTGTCGTACAGCACGACGCCCGTGGCAGGCGTATATTATAGTAATGGAGACCGGGAGGGCGTTGCACGCACGCTGCGCGAGAGTCTGCTGGTCAATCTGCTGGTGGCTGTAGGCGTCATGCTGCTGCTGGCAGGACTCTATGCCCGCATCGAAGTGTTCCGCCAGCCGGAAGAACTCTTGCCCATAGCCCGCCCCTACTTCCTCTGTCTGCTCCTCTCAGTGCCCTGCATGGCCCTGTTCAATGCCCTGAAGCAGTTTTCGGATGCTTTGGGGCAGACCCGCCTGCCCATGTGGGTGATGCTCGCTGCCAATGCCCTCAACATTCTGCTGAATATTCCCCTAATCTTCGGATGGCAGACGCTGGGCATTCCCGCTATGGGGCTATTGGGAGCAGGCATTGCCACGCTGGTCAGCCGGATATTCATGACGGCGCTGCTGTTTGCCATCGTCTTTGGCAGCAAAATCTATCGCACGATGGTACATGTGCCTTCGCGCGTCAGCAGGCGAGGCTGCATGCGTCTGCTGCGGTTAGGGCTCCCCATATCCTTGCAGCTCTGTCTGGAGTCGGCCTCGTTCAATGTCTGCGGCATTTTCATGGGATGGATAGGCACCGTTCCCCTTGCCGCCCACCAAGTGATGTGTACGATTGCCACGCTCTGTTTCCAGATGGTATATGGAGTGGGCGCAGCCGCGGCCATTCGCATCAGTCATTACAGCGGTAGGGAGGACTGGCATGAGGTGAGGCGTGTGGCGCTGACAGCGTGGGGCATATCGCTTTGCTGTGTGGTGCTGACGACGGGCAGCATCCTGCTTGCCCGACATCCCCTGACGCGCCTCTTTACGAGTAGCGCAGAAGTGGAGGGCATGGTCATCGCCCTGATGCTGCCTTTCGTCTTTTATCAGTTTGGCGATTCGCTGCAAATCACGTTCGCCAATGCCCTTCGCGGCATAGCTCGCGTGAAGACGATGATGTTCTCAGCCTTCGTCGCCTACGTGCTGGTCAGCATCCCCCTGAGCTATCTCTTCGCTTTCAGGTTGCAGCAGGGAGCCGTCGGCGTTTGGTGGGGCATTCCCTTCGGCCTGACATTGGCAGGCATCCTGTTCGCCCGCGAGTTCTTTGCGGCAGTGAGGAGTTTTCAAGGCAGCGAGAAGGGCGGCCGTGCAAATCGGTGTTCGCCGTAGGGGCATGCTTTGTTCAGGACGGAACGCACACGGCGCGAATCGTACGGTGAAACGGATTTTTCAGGGCTGATGCCTGTAAGGTAGGTTCTATCAATTAGCTTGCGATGTATTTGCGACCATCGTGCCGTAGGTTTTTGTTTTTCACGAGGGAGCGTAGCTGGCTACGTGACTGAATGAAAGACAAAAAGCTACGGTGCGAGAGGCGTGAAGATATCCAAGTAAAACAGAAACACTGCCTTACATTGAAAACTAATTTACAGAACCTACCGTAAATGAGTGTGCTATAGCCGTTTATAAGGTAGAGATAGCAGAGCGTATGTTCGTCAGGCATGGTGGAATTTGCGCGCGAGGCCGCAAAATGTGCAGTTCCTCTTGTGAAATTGCTGAAGCCGACTTGCCAAAATGTTCTAAAGTGGCGACATGAGGCGAAAAAATAAGGCTGTTTTCTGTGAAAAATGGAAAAAAACGCAGGTCTGCTCCGCCCGATATATGAAAAAAATCGTAATTTTGCACCCGTAATAAACAGGAAATCCCCTTGCAATCAGAGGACAAGATTAGCTCTTTCAAGATGCCCCGGAAGAAGTTTCGGGGACGTTCCTGACGAGAAGCGTCGGGGACATGATGGATAATAGGTATCTTCCGCGAGGCTCAGCGTGCCTTGCAGGATGGCATCCTGCACGTTTCTCGCGTGCTGCTCTGTTATTATATAATAATAAGGTAGCTGCGCGGGGCGGAAAGTGGTGCAGTCCTCTGAGTCGGTGGGATGCAGAAATTTATTTTTTTATGGCAAAAAATCAGAATCTGCCCGACGTAGTGTTTGAGACCAGTTGGGAGGTTTGTAATAAGGTAGGCGGTATCTACACGGTTCTTTCCAGTCGCGCAAAGACGCTGAAGGAGCGGTTTGGAGACCACCTCGTATTCATTGGGCCGGACATCTGGACTGGCAAGGAGAATCCCCTCTTCCATGAAGACCCGAAACTGCATGAGAAATGGCGTATGGATGCGCTGCGCGAAGGCTTCGCCGTGCGCATCGGACGCTGGGCAGTGCCCGGGCAGCCCGTAGCCGTGCTGGTGGACTTTAGAGGATTCTTCGCACAGAAAGATAGCATATACGCGCAGGCATGGGAGAATTTCGGCGTTGACAGCCTGCACGCCTATGGCGACTACGATGAGAGCAGCATGTTCTCGTATGCTGCCGGAAAGTTTGCTGAAATCATTGTCAAGAAATATTTTGAGAAGAAGAAGGTCATCTATCAGGCTCACGAATGGATGAGCGGACTGGGCATGCTCTTCCTCAAGCAGCAGTGCCCCACGGTCAAGACCATCTTCACGACACACGCCACGAGCATCGGACGCTCCATCAGCGGCAACAACAAACTGCTCTATGAATACTTCCATGGCTATGATGGCGACCAAATGGCAGCCGAACTGAACATGGAGGCGAAGCACAGCATTGAGAAGCAGAGTGCGCTGCGGGCAGACTGCTTTACGACGGTAAGCCATTTCACGGACCGCGAGTGTCGCCAGCTCCTCGGCAAGGCTGCCGATGTGGTGCTCCCCAATGGCTTTGAGCTCGACTTCGTGCCGAAAGCCACGGAGTTCTCACGCCAGCGTCGCGATGCCCGCCGCCGTATCCTCCAGACTGCTTCGGCACTGACGGGCGAGGCACTGCCCGAAGATACGCTCATCATCAGCACTTCTGGCCGCAACGACTTCCGATGCAAGGGCTTTGATGTCTATCTCGAAGCCATGAAGCAGTTGCGCGACCGCCTGCGTGGGTCAGACCGCAGAGTGGTGTCGCTCATAGAAGTGCCATGCTGGCTCCTCGGACCTCGTAAGGACGTGCAGGAACGCCTCCAGGCCATTGAAGCCGGAAAGCTTCAGCTGCCCGCTGCACCCTTGGACACCCCGATGATTTCGCACGACCTCTACAATCTGAACGAAGACCGCATACTCTGCCTCATCAAGCAACTGGGACTTTTCAATAGTCAGGACGACGCGGTGAAGGTAATCCTCGTGCCTTGCTACCTCGATGGCAACGATGGCATCTTCAATCTGCACTACTACGAGATGCTGACCGCCAACGATTTGACCATCTATCCCTCTTACTACGAGCCGTGGGGCTACACCCCGCTGGAGAGTGTGGCGTTCAAGACACCCTGCATCACTACCGACCTGAGCGGATTCGGACAGTGGGTGAACGAAGTGCTCGGACGCGAGGGCACGATAGCCGACGGTGTGGCAGTGTTGAGACGCGACGACAGAAACTATTACGAATGTGCCGCGGCCATCTGCGACAACATTGAGAGCGTGATGAACGCTTCGCATACCGAAATGGACAATATGCGCCGCAGTGCCTCCAAGTTTGCCACGAAGGCACAGTGGAAGAACTTTATCAAGTATTACTACGAAGCCTACGACTTCGCGCTCCAGCGGTCGTAAGGGTGCAAAGTGGAGGGCATGATTCCCTCGCACACGTGCGCGCGCGTAATATATATATGGGTAAAATCGTATGTGCGCGATGCGCATGAGCCTTTCAAAATCACAAAATCATCTACGCAAGCAAAAATTAATTCTTATCTTTTATAGAAATGATCAACATCACAAATGCCAATCAGCCCCAGTGGCGTACGGTGACGGTGAAAAGCCACATCCCTACACTGCTGAAACCCCTCGACGAAATGGCCCACAACCTTTGGTTCTGCTGGAATCAGGAGGCACTCGAACTCTTCAAGAGCCTTGATCCGAAAATCTGGACCGAGGTGCAGCAGAACCCTGTGGAACTCCTCAACCGCATCAGCTACAAGCGTCTGAAAGTGATGAGCACCGACAAGGAACTCGTGGCACGCATGAATAGTGTCTATAAGATGTTCCGCGAGTACATGGACGAGCCGAAGCGTACGGATCGTGCCAGTGTGGCATACCTCTGCATGGAGTATGGTATGAACCACAACGTCAAGATCTATTCCGGTGGTCTTGGTATTTTGGCGGGCGACTATGTGAAGGAGGCTTCTGACTCCAACGTTGATATGACTGCCGTCGGTTTCCTCTATCGTTATGGCTACTTCACTCAGACCCTCTCGATGGACGGACAGCAGATTGCAAAGTATGAGCCTCAGGACTTCGACCGTATGCCCATCGAGCGCGTGCTCGACAGCGAGGGTAAGCAGGTAGTAGTAGATGTGCCCTTCGGAACTTTCACCGTGCATGCCCTCGTATGGAAGGTGAACGTAGGACGCGTGACACTCTATCTCCTCGATACTGACAATGAGATGAACGCCGAGTTTGACAAGGGTATCACCCACACTCTCTATGGCGGCGA
Organism: uncultured Bacteroidales bacterium; assembly: GCA_945787885.1. Taxonomy (GTDB): domain Bacteria; phylum Bacteroidota; class Bacteroidia; order Bacteroidales; family Bacteroidaceae; genus Alloprevotella. The sequence goes on from CALZJF010000017.1 coordinate 20,536, forward strand.
CTGGGAGAACCGTATGAAGCAGGAATATCTGCTCGGTATCGGTGGTGTCCTGACGTTGCAGAAGCTGGGCATTAAGGTGGATGTCTATCACTGCAATGAAGGCCACGCCGCACTTGCCAACCTTCAGCGTCTGGCTGACTACGTACAGAGCGGCCTGAACTTCGGCGAGGCTCTCGAACTCGTGCGCAGCAGCAGCCTTTATACCGTACACACACCCGTGCCCGCTGGCCACGACTACTTCGATGAAGGTCTTGCCAGCAAGTATCTGGGACATTATGCCGCTAAGCTCGGTATTTCTTGGGATGAACTGATGGGCCTCGGCCGTCAGAACCCTGCTGACAAGGGCGAGCGTTTCTGCATGTCAACCTTCCTCTGCAAGACCTGTCAGGAGGTGAATGGCGTGAGCTGGCTCCACGGAAAGGTCAGCGAGCGCATGTTTGCTCCCATCTGGCCTGGCTACATGCCTGAAGAGCCCGCACGCGAGCACCAAATCCTCACGCACGCTGAGTATGAGGAAATCTATGACCTCAATCCTACCGAGAGCCACGTGGGCTACGTGACGAACGGTGTACACTATCCCACTTGGTGCGCACACGAGTGGAAGGCACTGCATAAGAAGTACTTCGGCCCGGAGCACATGAAGGACCAGAGCAACCAGAGCATCTGGGAGAACATCTATAAGGTGAGCGACAAGGAGGTGTGGGAAACCCGCATGGCACTGAAGAACAAGCTCGTGAAGTATATTCGCGACCGTTTCCGTGACAACTGGCTGAAGAATCAGGGCGATCCTGCACGCGTTGTAAGCCTGCTCGACAAGATTAACCCCAACGCTCTCATCATTGGTTTTGCACGCCGCTTCGCTACGTACAAGCGTGCTCACCTTCTCTTCAGCGACCTTGACCGTCTTGCCAAGATTGTCAACAATCCTCAGTATCCCGTACAGTTCCTCTTCGCCGGTAAGGCACACCCCGCTGACGGAGCCGGACAGGGACTCATTAAGAAGATTCACGAAATCAGCCATCGTCCGGAGTTCATCGGCAAGATTATCTTCCTCGATAACTACGATATGGAGCTGGCTCGCCGTCTGGTCAGCGGTGTGGATATCTGGATGAACACCCCGACCCGTCCGCTTGAGGCTTCCGGAACATCGGGCGAGAAGGCTCTGATGAACGGTGTTGTCAATCTCTCCGTGCTCGATGGCTGGTGGTATGAAGGCTACCGCCCCGGTGCAGGATGGGCTTTGACCGACAAGCGCACCTATCAGAACCAGGATCAGCAGGACCAGCTCGATGCTGCTACCATCTACAGCCTCTTGGAGAACGAGATTATTCCGCTCTACTACAGCCGCAACGCTCAGGGCTATTCTGAGGGTTGGGTGAAGACGGTGAAGAACAGCATCGCTCAGATTGCTCCCCACTATACCATGAAGCGTCAGCTCGACGACTACTACGATCGTTTCTACAACAAGCTCCGCGACCGCTTCGCTGTGGTGTCTGCCAACGACAATCGTCTGGCCAAGGAAATCGCCGCTTGGAAGGAGACCGTCGCTCAGCGTTGGGATGAAATCCACGTGGTATCTGTAGAGCGCGTTGGTGCAGACGAGACCGGACAGATTGTCAGCGACCGCGAATTTACCGTACGTGTCGTCGTTGACGAGCGCGGACTTGAAGATGCTATCGGCGCAGAAATCGTGATTCTCCGCACTGATGCTGAGACGGGCAAGGACATTGTCTTCCGTACTTTCCCCATGCAGGTGGTATCTCACGAGGGCAATCTTTACACCTTCGAGGTGAAGGCCAACATCGATGTGGCTGGAAGCTACCGTTCGGCTTATCGTCTGTTCCCCAAGAACAAGAACCTTACGAGCCGTCAGGATATGTGCTACGTGAAGTGGGCATAAATATCCCTCCCCCTATAATTTGAAATGAACTGCTCCCCACAGGCTTTCGGAGTCTGTGGGGAGCTTCTTTTTCAGAGTAAAACCTGAGAGGCACGGGCCGCTGAATACTGCGAGATGCTGAAAATGATGAGATTGTGCCGGAGAAAATCAGAGGCATTTCGACTATGGAAACCCTTTTAGCTCGGCATCCTTGGTTAGGGATAAGCTCTTTTAAGAGAGAAAATTTTGCAGAAAACGCAAAACTTAGTAATTTTGCAGGGACTTTTGGCTGTATTTTGAGGAAGGAATCCTCTCCGAAAAATGCAAAACAGCTGTAGTAGAGAATAGAGCAGGAGCAGGGCAGGGCGATTCAAGTCAATTCCACTGCAATGTTGTTGCGATGGCTCATAGCTTTCTGTGCTCATCCGCATGCTTCTTCATCTACTCATATATATAATATATATATACGTCTTTGCTTATACTTACAGTTCCATTTCATTGAACTCAGAAAATACAAAGATATGATTAAAATTACTTTCCCTGACGGTAGTGTCCGCGAGTATGAGAGCGGAGTTACCGGATTGCAGATTGCCGAAAGTATCTCCAGCCGCCTGGCACAAGATGTGTTGGCATGCGGAGTAAACGGCGAGACGCAAGAACTCAATCGCCCCATCTGTGAGGATGCCACTATCGCCCTCTACAAATGGGAAGATGCTGAAGGCAAGCATGCCTTCTGGCACACCTCTGCACACTTGATGGCTGAAGCCCTGCAAGAGCTTTGGCCTGGAACTCAGTTCGGCATCGGTCCTGCCATAGAAAATGGCTACTACTATGATGTGATGCCCCCCGAGGGAGTGGTCATCCGTGAAGAGGACTTTCCGAAGATTGAAAAGAAGATGCAGGAGCTTCAGCAGAAGAAGGAGGCTCTCGTCCGCGAAAACATCTCGAAAGACGATGCCCTCAAGTTCTTCGGTGAGCACGGACAGCACTACAAGAACGAGCTCATAGCAGAACTCGAAGACGGACATATCACCACTTATACGCAGGGAGCATATACCGACCTCTGCCGTGGCCCGCACCTCATGACGACGGCTCCTATCAAGGCCAGCAAGGTGATGAGCGTCAGCGCTGCCTATTGGCGTGGCGATGAGAAACGCCCCATGATGACGCGTATCTATGGTATCTCATTCCCCAAGAAGAAGATGCTCGACGAATATCTCGCACTCCTCGAAGAAGCCAAGCGTCGCGACCATCGCAAGATTGGTAAGGAGATGGAGCTCTTCATGTTCTCTGACCTCGTCGGAAAGGGCCTGCCCATGTGGCTTCCCAAGGGAACGGCTCTCCGCCTGCGCCTTGAAGATGTGCTGAAGAAGATACAGAAACGCTATGGCTATCAGCAGGTGATGACGCCCCATATCGGTTCGAAGAACCTCTACGTCACCTCTGGCCACTATGCTAAGTATGGCAAAGACTCGTTCCGCCCCATCACTACTCCGGAAGAGGGCGAAGAGTATTTCCTCAAGCCCATGAACTGTCCGCACCACTGCGCCATCTTCGCTTCGAAGCCTCGCAGCTATAAGGATCTTCCCCTCCGTCTGGCAGAGTTCGGCACCGTCTATCGCTATGAGCAGAGCGGCGAGCTCCACGGTCTGACGCGTGTGCGCGGTTTTACGCAGGATGATGCTCACCTCTACTGCCGTCCTGACCAAGTGAAGCAGGAGTTCCTCCGTGTCATGGACATCATCCTCATCATCTTCAAGGCTCTGAAGTTTGAGAATTATGAAGCCCAGATTTCACTCCGCGACAAGGTGAACCGCGAGAAGTACATCGGTTCGGAAGAGAACTGGGAGGCTGCTGAGCGCGCCATCATTGAGGCTTGCGAAGAGAAGGGACTTCCCGCACATATTGAATATGGTGAGGCTGCCTTCTACGGTCCTAAACTCGATTTTATGGTGAAGGATGCCCTTGGACGTCGTTGGCAGTTGGGTACCATTCAGGTTGATTATAACCTGCCTGAGCGTTTTGAGCTGGAATATACTGGTGAGGACAACAAGAAACATCGCCCTGTGATGATTCACCGTGCCCCCTTCGGCAGTATGGAACGTTTCGTGGCAGTGCTCATTGAGCATACGGCCGGACACTTCCCCCTCTGGCTCACCCCCGACCAAGTGGTGGTGCTCCCCGTTTCTGAGAAGAGCAACGCCTACGCTGAGCAGGTAGTGGCACAGCTTGAGGCAGAAGATGTTCGCGTGCTCATTGATGACCGCAACGAAAAGATAGGACGCAAGATTCGCGACAACGAGATGAAGCATATCCCTTATATGCTCATCGTCGGCGAGAAAGAGGCAGCTGAAGGCACCGTCAATGTTCGCGTTCAGGGCGGTAAGGGCGGCGAGCCTGTCAGCATGAGCGTTGCCGAGTTTGTGAAGCTCGTTCACGATGAGGTGGCAGAGCAGCTGGGCGAATTTAAGTAAGGATTGCGCACAGCCCCTGTGGCTGATGTGAGAAAGTGCTCAATATAACGTTAAAAGCACATAAAAATATCATCTTTTGATTGTAAAAATGCCATCTTAAGGAGACATAAAATTCCTTGAGGTGGCATTTTTTTTCAGAAAGGAAGGATGAAGCCTTTGCGAAGCAATAAGAAAAGGCTAATTTTGCCCCGATAATCAACGTTTCTGTGAAGCCAAAAAAGGCAGAGCTATAGCATGGACTCTCTGCCACGGCAAGCAAACGCAAAGATTATCTATCAATCACAAACCCATTCAGCATCTATAACTTGAAACCACAAAAGACAGACAAGAAACAGCAGCAGTACAGAATCAACGAACAGATTCGTGCTCGCGAAGTCCGTATCGTAGGCGATGATGTCGAAAGTTCGGTCATGCCAACTCGTGATGCGCTCCGACTGGCACAGCAAGCGAACGTCGATCTCGTAGAGATTAGTCCAAATGCCGAGCCGCCAGTTTGTAGATTGATTGACTATAGCAAATTCCTCTATCAGCAGAAGAAGCGTCAGAAGGAACTGAAGGCTAAGCAGGTCAAGATAGAGGTGAAGGAAATTCGCTTCGGACCTCAGACTGACGACCATGACTACAACTTCAAGCTGAAGCATGCCAAAGGCTTTTTGGCTGACGGCGACAAGGTGAAGGCATACGTCTTCTTCCGCGGACGCTCCATCCTCTTCAAAGAGCAGGGCGAAGTGCTTCTCCTCCGTTTTGCCAACGATTTGGAAGAATATGGCAAGGTGGAAGCTATGCCTGTGCTTGAAGGCAAGCGTATGACAATGTATATCGCGCCTAAGAAGACTGCTCCCAAGAAAGTCGTAGAAAACGTAGAGGCTGAAGAGCCCGAACTTGAAAGCAACGTTGAGGAGCAGCCTGCAGCACAGGTCAAGAAACAGCCGAAGCAGAAGGAGCGCAAGGAATATACTGGCCCGAAGGTAGAGGGCGAGGATTTCTGATTCCCGCTTCTATGAAGGCTACGCCGATTTTACCCCAATAAGGAGTAGAAGGCGGCTAACAGAACAATGAGAATGCCGGCAGACAGGCTGAATCAGTTCTTGCAGGAACTACCCCAGTTTCCATATCACTAAAAATCATCCTGCAAGGCGCTTCCCTTCTTCCCATGCCTGCCGTATTTCGATAGTCGCGCGCTGTGCCAGGTATGCGCAGCCGCACCGTATATTATTATTCATTCATTATTTTATCTTACAACAAATGCCTAAAGTAAAGACTAATTCTGGTGCAAAGAAGCGTTTTTCGCTCACCGGAACCGGTAAGATTAAGCGTCACCACGCTTATCACAGTCACATTCTGACCAAGAAGACCAAGAAGCAGAAGCGCAACCTTGACCATGTGGCCCTCGTTGACCGCACGAACGTGAAGCAGGTTCGCGAACTCCTCTGCATGCGTTAATCTTCTCCCTTCCAACATCTTACCAACAGTCATTTATTCACCGAATGTCCAGCACCGAAAGATCGGGATAAACATTATCTTTTCACACCCCGACGCTGGCAATCAAAAAACAATCTACTATGCCAAGATCAGTTAATCATGTAGCATCTCGCGCCAAGCGCAAGAGAATTTTGAAACTCACCCGTGGCTACTTTGGTGCACGCAAGAACGTGTGGACCGTTGCCAAGAATACCTGGGAGAAGGGTCTGACCTATGCCTTCCGCGACCGTCGCAACAAGAAGCGCAACTTCCGCGCTCTTTGGATTCAGCGTATCAATGCTGCTGCACGTCTTGAGGGTATGAGCTATTCGCAGCTCATGGGTGCTCTCCATAAGGCTGGTATCGAGATCAACCGCAAGGTGCTCGCTGACCTCGCAGTCAATAATCCCCAGGCTTTCAAGGCCATCGTTGCCAAGGTTAAGTAATTTCTCTTAACTGCTACAACGCTTTTTTCCTATTCCCAATCAATCATAAAGGCTTGCTCCAGACATGGTGTGAGCCTTTTCCGTTTTCTTATGTAACCTCCAGAGTTGTTCAGATGTGGTATAGAGTTGCTCAGGTGTGGTATATCATGGAGGGAGGAAGATATTCTCTGACGTAATGTTTCGTTTTCAACAGTTCACGGTCAATGATGACCGTTGCGCCATGAAGGTGGGCACCGACGGCGTATTGCTCGGAGCCTGGACTCCCTGCCAGCAAGCCACAACTGCCCTCGATATAGGGGCGGGGTGCGGACTTGTGGCTATGATGCTCGCCCAGCGAAATCCCATGCTCAGCGTAACGGCAGTAGAAATAGAGCCTGACGCTGCGGCTCAGGCTGCGGAAAATGTTGCTGAAAGTCCCTTCGGCAATCGCATCAGTGTGGAGTGTGCTGATATTCTGACCTATGCTTCAACGGTGGAACCAGAAGGCTTCGACCTCATTGTCAGCAATCCCCCCTTTTTTCAAGAGACGCTCCTGCCTCCTGACGCACTGCGTGCTGCTGCACGCCATACCCGGGCAGGCTTGAATTTCGAGGCTTTGGTGAAGGTGGCTGCCACACTGCTGCGCCGGGGAGGCGTGTTCAGCGTCATTATCCCCACGGTTGCAGAGCATGATTTCCATGTGTTGTGTGCCGCCAGCGGACTATCGCTCCATCATGCCACGGCGGTACAGACCGTGGTGAGGAAGTTGCCAAAACGCAGTCTGTTGCATTTTCAGAAAGGCCCGTCGCCCACGAGGGTGGAGCGCGATGTGCTGGTGTTGATGACCGATGGCAAGCGTTCGGAAGCCTATGCTGCGCTTTGCCGAGATTTCTATTTATGACATTTTTTGAGAGCGTACCCCCTGATACGTCACGCCCCCTTCACACAGAGCAGCATAGCGTAGCTGTGTGAAGGGGGCGTGTAGTGTAAAGGGGAAATGAATGATGCTTAATACGCTATTTATCAGTGAATTATCCGTGATGAATACGCCTATAGCGCAATCTTGCACCCTACGAAATACGTGCGGGGCTGTGTCGGCCCATAGAAATAGCCTGAGTCGCGAAATTCTCCGCGGTCGAGGTCTTTCTGAAACGCATTAAAAATATTCTGCACGCCGCAGTTGAGCTGCAGCTGGAGGCGATGAGGCAGGATAAAAGTGTAGGCCAACTTCGCTGAAAGTTCCATGAAACCGGGTGTATGCACCATTTCGTCCGTCTCGGCGTAGTGTGGCACGTACATCCTTCCAGTGTAGATTCCAGAGAGGGTGCAGTCCATCCGGCGAAGCGGTTGCACGTTCATCGTGAAATAGCCATACACATCTGGTGTGCGTGGCATCTTCTCAATGGTAGGCACATCGGGGTCCTCGCTCCAAGCGGTGGGCGAGGTGTAGCGGCTACGTTGCAGGGTGAGGCCTGCCAATATGGAAAAATTGGTGCCATGTGCCGCCTTGGCCTCGATGTTACAGCCATACACTTTTGCGCCATCGCCGTTGCGGCGCTCCTTGATGGCATGACCCTCAGCGTTGGTGCCGACGTTTTGGAGGTAGAACACATCGGAAAGATACGTGTAGAACACCTCGCCCAGCAGGTTGAAGAGGTAGTGCCCACGCAGGATGGTCCAGTCGGCCGATCCGCTGAAGCTGTTTGAATATTCAGGCTTTAGCCCATCGGCAAGCGTAATCATGATGCCCTCGCCGCCTACTGCCGTGACGTGGAGGTCTTCATCGTATGCCTGTGGTGCGCGAAATCCCGTTGACCATGTCAGTCGGGTCTGCAGTTTCTCCATGGGTTTCCACATCAGGTTGAGCCTTGGGCTGAAAATCGGCTTTTCAATCAGATTGTGAACGTCCATTCGCAGTCCGGCAAGCAGTGTGAAGCGTTGTATTTTCCATTCCCCCTGCCCATATACGCTGGCTATCTGCACGTCTTGGGTCAGGTCGCGGTCGTAGCCCGTCATGATGTCGTGGAGGGAGTTATACTGATATTCCGTGCCCGCCGTCAGTGTGGCAGGGGCAAAGAGCAGACGTTCGAAGCGCCCTACATACGTCGCACCGCCCACGTACGTCAGGTCTTTCGTCTTGCCGTAGGCATTGGGGTCGCGCTGTGCCCCGTAGTAGCTATTGCGATCTACGTGCTGAAGCGACGAAAATGCAGAGATATTCTGCGTGCCATCGCGCCAACCTATATCGTAGGTCAGTCCGCCACTGTGGATGATGTGGCGCGTTTGCTCTGTGATGTCCGTCAGGTGCGGTTCCAGGTCGAAGAGGTTACCGCCGCGGCGAAATTCGTTCGTCGTGTGGTATTCGATGCCGATGCGGCTGAGCCCCGTTGGGCGAAAATAGCCGTTCAGTCCGAAAGTATGTGAAGAGAGTTTGCCCAGTTCTGAAAAACCATCGTCGTTGTGGTCATACTCCTGACGATAGCGCGTGGTCTGATAGAGAGCCAACCCATAGGTGCGGTCTTCGCTGACGATAGAGGCGTTGGCTCCCATCATGTCTTCCCATGATTGTGCGCCAATGTTCGAGAGCGTGTTTCGCACTTCAAAACCATTCTTCCTCGGGTCTTTCGTGATGATGTTGATGGTGCCTCCTACGGCGTTGGCACCGAAGAGGGCAGAGCCGCCTCCCCTGACCACCTCAATCCGATCTACCATGGCTGCCGGTATCTGTTCCAATCCATAGACACCGCTCAGCGCACTCACCACGGGACGGCTGTTGATGAGAATCTGCGAGTACGAACCTTCCAGACCGTTGATTCTTACTTGCGGAAAGCCGCAGTTCTGGCAGTTGTTTTCTACTCTCAGTCCTGATTGGAATGAAAGCGTCTTGGCAAGGTCGGGGGCATTGACCTGTTCGAGCAGTTGGGCGTTGATGACGTTCACCACGACGGGCGCATCCTTGCGTTTCACTACGCTCTTGTTCGCGGAGACCACAATCTCGTCGAGGCATACTGCTTGGCTTTCTTCTTCTTCTTCGTCGAAGCAGTCAGTGCTGTCAGGGCGTTCCGTCAGAGGTGGTGGCTGAAAAAGTGCAGGGATGGTAGCCTTGGCCTGTACGCCCATCATGGCAGCTGCAATGGCTGCCCCCATAAAGTGTCTGTTCATGCTTGAGTTAATGATAATTTTTTCGTCGTGCAAAGTTACCGCCAGTTCCGAGAGTAGGCAATACGCAAAAATGGGGGTTTTTGCAGCTCGCCGAAGGGCGGAGATACCATGTTTTAGGTAGTGTGATACCTGAAAATGAGGAGGGTTGGCGATGGATTTTTCCCCTTTTACCCATAAATTGTGATTGCGGGAATGTGGGGAAATCGCTAACTTTGCCGCGAAAACTAAGATATAACCAATCAACCAGGGGGAGTTGCAACCCACGATATATACTGCCATGCAACGATTCAAACTCTACGAGGCCAGCGATAAGATGAGCGACCTCATCAGCGACAACTATAGTATGCTTCAGGGACTTGGGGCTTTCGGCATTCGTCTTGGCTTTGGCGACAAGACGGTGGAGGAAGTCTGCCAGGAGCAGCAGGTGGATAGCTATACCTTCCTTGCCGTCGTGAATTTTATTATCAACGGCTATATTTCCAAAGAGACTGATGAACGCATCTGCGTGCAGACCATTCTGGGCTATCTGCGAGCTTCCCACAAATACTTCCTCGACTTCCAACTGCCCGCCATCCGCGAGAAACTGCAAGATGCACTCTCGCCCGAACATGGGCTTACCGCGCTGATACTGCATCTCTTTGACGAGTATGCCCACGACATACAGCGCCACATGCGCTACGAGGAAAAAACGCTCTTCCCCTATGTCGAAGCCTTGCTGCGCGGCGACCTGACCACAAAGTATAATGCCGACATCTTCTCCAAACATCATGGCGACACGACCGGAAAGTTTCAGGAGCTGAAGAGCATCTTGATAAAATATCTGCCGCAAGACCGCTTGGCAAACCATAAGCTCACGGCTACGCTCTATGACATCTACAATAATGAGGAATGGCTCAGCAATCATGCCGAGGTGGAAGACCATCTCTTTGTGCCAGCCATCCGCCTGCTGGAGAAGAAGGTGGAGACAGACGGCATATCGACGAGAATTTCTGACATCATCCGTCGGGCAAAGCAGGGAGAAGGCTGCGAGACGGTCTCCGAACGCGAGAAGGAAATCATTGTCTGCCTCGTGCAGGGCATGTCGAACAAGGAAATTGCCGAGCAGCTGTTTATTTCCGTCAATACCGTCATCACCCACCGCCGTAACATAGCCCGAAAATTGCAGATACGCTCCGTGGCGGGATTGACCATTTATGCCATTGCCAACAATCTGATAGACCAAAGTTTCTTTGCGAAGGATGAATAAAAGCCGCACGAACCACAACCACGATGAGATTATCGAGAACATAGAAACGTATCAGTTTGCAGCCATCCAGAGCCTGTAATCTTGATAAAAGGCGTTGAAAATGAAAAAATCCGCTGCTTTTGATTGAGTAACGGATTTTTTTGTACTTTTGCATTGAGGATTCCGTAGCTAATGACTACCGATTCCTCGCCAGAATGAGGAATGAGCAATCATTCCTCAAACTTTTTATATGGGATTCAGAGTTCTGCATCTTCTTTTATCCGGATTTCTTTCATATCCTGACCATCCCTTATATTCTTTTGTCTAAGTAGGTGTTCAAAATCAAAGGGCTTTGCGCCCTTTCTTGCAGAGCTTCTGATATCCATGTAATCATTTTCACCCCATGAAGTGGCCATTCTCACCCCACAAAATGACCATTTTCATCCCTCGATGTGGTCACTCAGAAATGAAATGTGCAGTCGAAGTTTTGAAGACAGCCATTGTAAGGGGGCATCACGTCATGTCTCGCGTACGGTTTTCTTTGGTAGGTGTGAAAAATTATATCTGAAAGTGATAGCAATCGTGCAGGATTCATCCCTTACCGCAGGCGTCAGAACCGCAAAAAAGTAGGTGAATGTCAGGATTTACCGTCGTTTTTCGCGGCATTATATCGTTTGGGAAGCGGCAAATTTGTATTTTTGCTTCTGACGCCTGCCTTGACTTTGCTGTTTTGCTGACGTCGCAAGCGCTTACTTATCCTATTATTTTCTTGCATCATGTCCACACACCGAATCCTCTCGCTATTTCTGCTGTTCGCCTTTACAGCCTTTCATGCTGAAGTCTCAGCTCGCCGCATCCGTGTAGCCCCGCCCAGAGCGCGCGGTGGTAATCCTGCCCTCTGCACGGAGGCCATCAATCGCGCCATTGCTAAAGCCGGAGAGGGCGACACGGTGGTGATAGGTGCTGGCAACTGGACCACCGCCACCATACACCTCAAAAGCCATCTGACGCTCATGATAGAGCAGGGTGCCACAGTGGTGGCGGCATCTGACCCTGAAATCTACGACCATTATCAGCCTACACACGACATGACGCGCTACGACACGGGAGCGGGGACGCGCAATGCCAACCTCACGGGCGATGCCCGCTGGACGCGCGCCCTCATTCTGGGGCAGAACGTGGAGGATGTGACTCTCTGTGGCGGGGGAATCATCGACGGAATGCACATAGAAGACCCTCTCGGCGAGGAGCAAATGCGCGGCCCACACACCCTCTTGCTCGCGGAAGCGGAGAACATCAGGGTGGAGGGACTGAGATTCCTGCGTGCCTCAAACTATGCTGTGCTGGGCTACGAACTCAAGGACTGCCGCTTCAGCCGTCTGAACATCGAACAGGGATGGGACGGCATACACATTCGTGGGGGCGAACGCATCGTCATTGCCGACTGCGACATTGCCACTGGCGACGATGCGCTTGCCGGCGGATATTGGCAGGGCATGGAGATTCGTCGTTGTCGGTTGAACTCCTCCTGCAATGGTCTGCGTATCATTGAGCCGTCGGAGCAGGTGAGGGTGAGCGACTGCGAGATATACGGCCCCGGACGTTTTCCGCACCGCACTCGTCTGGAACGTCCGATAACTGACCCGCTGCCAGCTGGCCATGACCTTATTTATGGCATTGTCATCGAGCCTGGGGCCTGGGGTAAGGCCCCCGGGCGAACGGACGGCATCGTCATTGAAAATGTGAGCATCGACAATTCGTGGGCTCCGGTGGCGTATAGCATGGGCGAGGACAACACCTGCGGCTCGCTGACGATGAAGAACGTGGCAGGCACGCATATACGCGGTGTGGCACAGCCCGTCAATCGTCAGGACTGCGTCAGGAGTTGGGACGTGATGACGCTCCAAAACGTGAGTGTGAGCAAGTGAGATGTTGCTGAAAGCACGGAGAAGAGCGGGCTGAAACGTCGGTCGGTGTATGATGGTTTTGCAGCACGGGATTGTCAGACGAATAAAAAGAATGCCACTTCTACCATTGATGCAGTAGAAGTGGCATAACGTGCTATATTTCAATATCCTGTGCGAGGCCGTCTTTTAGCAGTCGGCACCGTTGCCAACAGCTGCATTTTTGCTTGTTCAGACTTCCCATGGAGCAATTTGGCTTTATTCCAGCATCGCCATGACGGCAAGCATGGCAATTTTCAGAAGAGCTGCAGTTTGTTTTTCCGAGCCTCTTCCAGGTTTCTGTGTGGTTCTGCTTCTCGCTGCTGATAGCTGTTGCGGAGTTCTGCGTAGTGCTGTCGGCATTCCGCCACGTAGGAGTCTTGGGCAATGATGGCCAGTCGTTCCTGCCGTCCGAGTTGCTGCTCTGCTGCCATGCGCAGCTGGGCTGCGAGCGGTTTAAGGCGGGAAGCTACGATGACCATTTGGCTGGCATCCTTCACCCACAGCACGGGGCCGTCATATTCCGGCGCAATCTTCAGTGCCGTATGGAGGGCAGAGGTGGTAGCCCCGCCTAACAGGACGGGCATGGTCAGGCCGGCAGCTTGCATGGCTCGGACCGTATGCACCATTTCGTCTAAGCTGGGAGTGATCAAACCCGAAAGTCCGACATAGTCAGCATCGTGGCGGATGGCTGCTTCTACAATTTTTTCAGGGGGAACCATGACACCGAGGTCAATGGTGCGGAACTTGTTGCATCCGAGTACTACGCTCACGATGTTCTTGCCAATATCGTGAACATCCCCCTTCACCGTAGCCATGATGAAGATTCCTTCGCCGCGAGCATTGTGGGCAGCCGTGGTTGATGCCGTGCGGCTTTGTTCGATATACGGTTGCAGGTAGGCTACGGCTTTCTTCATGGTGCGTGCCGTCTTCACCACCTGAGGAAGCATCATCTTTCCTTCTCCGAAGAGCTGTCCGACGGTTTCCATCGCCTGCATCAATGGTTGTTCGATGATGCTGACGGGGGTGGGGTAAGTGGCAAGTGCCTCGTTGAGGTCCGTCTCCAGTGACTCGTCGATGCCCCTGATGAGGGCGTAAGCCAGTCGTTCTTCGAGCGATGCCTCGCGCCAAGCATCCTGCCCTGCCTTCGCAGGTTGAGTTTTTGCCTCGTCCGTCATGGCAGCGGCATAGCCAATCAATGCTTCTTCAGCCTCTTCAGAAGGATGAAGAATGACAGCCTCAAGGAGTTGGAGCAGTTCGGAAGGGATGTCGGCATAAGTGATTTTGGATGAAGGGTTTACTATTCCCATATCCATGCCGTTTTGTATGGCGTGACAGAGAAATACGGCGTGCATGGCTTCGCGCAGGAAGTTGTTTCCGCGGAAGGAGAAGGAGAGATTGCTGACACCGCCGCTGATGTGTGCGCCGGGCAGATGCTCCTTAATCCATGCCGCAGTGCGGATGAAGTCGAGAGCATACGAGCGATGTTCGGCAAAGCCCGTGCAGATGGCGAGGACATTCGGGTCGAAGATGATGTCTTCAGGAGGGAATCCTGCCACTTCCGTCATCAGCCGATAGGCGCGCTGGCAAATGGCAGTCCGGCGTTCAAAAGTTGTGGCCTGCCCCTCCTCATCGAATGCCATGACAACGACGGCAGCCCCATACTCGCGGATTTCGCGGACGTGCTGCAGAAATTCCTCTTCGCCGCCCTTGAGGGAGATACTATTGACGATACATTTTCCCTGACAGTTTTTCAAGGCGGTGCGTATGACGTGCCATTTTGAAGAGTCAATCATAAAGGGAACGCGCGCCACTTGAGGGTCAGTGCCCAGCAGTCGGAGGAAATGCTCCATCTCCTGCTCCGTCTCCAGCAAGCCGTCATCGAGATTGATGTCTATGACGAGCGCACCATCTTCCACTTGTTTTCGGGCGATGGCGCATGCCTCGTCATATTTTTTCTCATTGATGAGACGCAGGAATTTGCGACTTCCAGCCACGTTGCATCGTTCGCCGACATTGATGAAGCGCATTTCGGGCGTCAGCGTCAGGTGTTCCATGCCCGAAAGTTCCAGTCGTGGGGCAGTGGTGCGCAGCTGTTTGGTGATGCGTGGCTGATGCTGACCGACCATGTCAGTCAGAGCGGCAATATGCTCAGGCGTTGTGCCGCAGCATCCCCCGACGATGTTCACCAGCCTCTCTTCGACATAAGGTTTCAGCTGTTCAGCCATCTCAGCAGGACTTTGGTCGTACAGCCCTAAACCATTGGGCAGCCCCGCATTCGGATGGCACGAGATGCAGCACTGGCTGTCGGCAGCCAGTTCGCGCAAGAAGGGCAGCATCTCTGCCGCCCCAAAAGAGCAGTTGATGCCAATGGAAAGCAGTGGGGCATGGCGAACGCTGGTGGCAAACGCCAGTAAAGTCTGTCCGGAGAGCGTATGGCCGCCGCGGTCGTTCAGCGTCAGGCTGACCATGATGGGGATGCGTCTGCCAGTCTTTCTGAAAGCATCTTCAGCGGCATGGAGTGCGGCTTTGGCATTCAGTGTGTCGAAGATGGTCTCCAGCAGTAGCAAGTCGGCGCCCGCCTCTGTCACTGTGATGATCTGTTCGGAGTATGCCGCATGAAGTGTGTCGAAATCGATGGCGCGCTTGGCAGGGTCTTCAATATCAGGTGAAAGAGAAGCCGTCTTGTTGGTAGGCCCGATGGAAGCCGCCACGAATCTTGGGCGTTCGGGCGTTTTTGCCGTCATCCTTGCAGCCTCCTCCCGTGCAATTCGTACGGCAGCCCGATTGATTTCGCTGGCGAGATGCTCGCAGCCATAGTCGGCGAGCGAAATGCGTTGTGCGGAAAAAGTGTTGGTGGTGATGATGTCGGCTCCAGCTTCCAAGTATTGCCGATGAATGTCGGCGATGACGTCGGGACGCGTCAGGCAGAGCACATCGTTGTTGCCCGTCTGTGGAGGAAAGTCCTCAGAGGGCAGCAGTTGGGGATGGCGAAAGTCGGATTCCTTGAGATGATAAGATTGAATCATCGAGCCCATAGCTCCGTCGAGAATCAGGATGCGCCGGTTCAGTTCTTGTGTGATGTCCATGTTTTCAGAATCGTTTCAGTACACGGTCTAATTCTCGTTTGTCATCGCGTTCACGCATGGTGGTGCGTTTGTCAAATTCGCGTTTACCCTTGCAGAGCGCAATGTCGAGTTTTGCCCTTCCGTTGTCATCGATGAAGAGGCGGAGCGGCACAATCGTATATCCCGGTGATGCCGAATCTTGCTTCAGATTGCGTATCTCTTTGCTGTTGAGCAGGAGTTTGCGGTCGCGTCGCGTTGCATGATTGTTGTAGCTGCCCCATTCATAGGGAGCGATATAGAGGTTCTTGACCCAGATTTCTCCATCAAGGATGTAGCAGAAAGTATCTACGAGCGAAGCTTTTCCGGCACGGATGCTTTTAATCTCCGTGCCAGTAAGCACGATTCCAGCCATCAGCTTATCGACGATAAGATAGTCGTGCTCAGCCCGTTTGTTCCTGATATTGACTTTTCCGGGCTTGCTGTTTTTTTTCTTACTCATATATTTATATACGATAAATTATCCCTTGACGATATCAACAAAGTCCAAAAGATGATTGTCCAAGTAGGTTGCCACTTGCCCGGTCACGCTTTCTTCCATACAGATGAACTCATCGTCGAGGTCTTCCCAGTCAGGATATTGCTCGTAGAGTGCCATGAAGGCATCGTAGTCCATGTCGCGCTCTATGTCCTCATGGTTTTCCTCATAGACTTCACGTGCTCGATAGAGGAACTTTGAGAAATCCTTGAGTCCCCATAGGCGCATGGCCTTGGCAAAGGGATTGAGGAAGAAGAAGGGGCCATATCCATTGTGGATGAGCTGGATGAAGCCTCCATCGCAGAGCTCGTCTCTGAGAATGACGTAGCCCCAGAGCGTAATCTGGTCAGGCGAGAGCACCTGCATCGCCTCTTGTGTCAGTTCGTCAGTGCCGACATACTCTTTGATGCCGTCCACCACCACCTGTATGAAAGCGTCCATGCCTTCATTGGCAGCGGCTGCCAAAGCACTGTCTTTCAGTTTGATTTTCATTTTCTAATCTCTTCAATGATGGTTTTCATTCCTTTTATTTTCTCTCCTGCCACGTTTCTCAGCAATTGTCTGACCGCCTTGCGCTGAACGGCAGCAAAAGTGGCATGATCTGTCAGGATGATGCGGCCAATCTGAGGCGCATTGAGCCCACCCTTTTTGCAGAAGAATCCTGCAACGTCGACTCTTGAGAGTTTGTCTTTCTTGCCGCGACCGATGTAAATGAGCGTCCAGGCAGAGGGAGTGGGGTGGATGTCGAGATGGCTGACATTGAGGAGACGGTCAGTCTGAATGAATGCTGGAAGTGTTTCCTCTGGTCCGACAATCAGACAGCTCTCGCCGCTGGCTTCCCAGCGTGCGGTTCGTCCGCTGCGGTGAGTGAAGGTGGCTTCGTCGAGCGGCAGATGGTAGTGTATGATGCGTTCCACGTCGGGTATATCCAGTCCGCGCGCAGCGAGGTCAGTGCTGACCATCACGTTTGCAGCTCCCGCTCTGAATTTTCCCAAAGCTCGTTCGCGGCGGTCTTGCTCCATGCCGCCATGATAGACGATGGCATCGAAATGCAGTTCCTTCAGGTATTTCCCCACTCGTTCAGCACTCTCGCGGTGCGCTACAAAGACGATGCAGCTCTTTCCGCCAGCCTCCGTCAGCAGTTGCCCCAAAGTGTGGAGCTTATCTTTTTCAGGCGAAGGCACTTCTACGATTTCAATCCTGCTTCTAAGTTCTGCATTGTTCTCCAGATAATCAATGGTGGCGAAGGTCTTTCCGCGTAAGATTGTGGGGCATTCATCCGCCGCCTGTCCGATGTCTGCCGAACGTGTGGCAGAAGTCAGAACGATTTGTGGGCATCGTCTGAAGGCTTGTGCTATGCGATCCATCTCTTCGCGGAAACCCAGTTCAAGACATTTGTCGTATTCATCAACGACGAGGATGCGCGTTGCAGCGGTTTCAATATTTCCTTTGTCGATATGGTCAAGCAGTCTGCCTGGGGTGGCAAATATGATTGGGGGTTGGATGCTTTTCAGTGTGCGGTGCTCCTCCATGGTGGGCCGCCCGCCATAGAGTGCCATTCCCGCTATCTTCAGGCTTCTGCCCATATTTTGTTCCTTCAGAGTCTGCTCCATCTGTAGTGCCAATTCCCGGCTTGGAGCTACCACTACTGCCACAGGCCCTCGTGCTGCCGTGGGCGAAGGCGTCTCACATCCCGCTTCTATCAGGCGCATGATGGGAAGTAGGAATGCCAATGTTTTACCACTACCTGTAGGCGAAAGCAACAAGACGCTCTGTTTTCTGCCTATCAGTGTGGCAGTCTCCTCTTGCATGGGGGTGAGTTTCATCATGTTTAAGTGTGAGATGTGGGGGAAATGCAGGTCCTGCGTGGTGGGATAGCCGGTGAAGTCAGGAACCGTAGGGATATAAAAAAGGCTGTGCTGGCAACGATGATGACAACTCCGAGTAAAATAGGATTTGAGCGCACACACTTCCTTTGTAATCCGGTCTTCCGCGCTGCATTGAAAGCGTAGCGCCGGCACGCCATTAGAAGAGGGGCATTCTCGGTTGTTGGTAATTATTGATGAGTATCCCAATCTGACCAGCACAGCCTGTATCTTATTTCTGCGAGTGGCATCTGCTTTTACGCTGCGCTGTGCAGTCGTGGGCTGATGGGTTTGACTCGCTGAAGGTGAGGCTTTGTTTATGTAATGCCTGCAAACTCTCTCGTTTGCGATGGCAAAGGTACGACAAAGAATCATTTCTTGCAAGTTTGAAAATAGATTTTGTGCCACTTGTTGTAGAATTTATACATTCTACTCTGAAAACCAGTTGGCGTGTGCTCTACTTTTTTTTGTTCAAACGGTGTGTGTGCGCCATGTGGTCGCTCTGTTTTCAGCGTTGCCCCTCATGCTTTGTCTGGCAGGAATGGTTCAGGATGTTATGTCGGAGTGGAATCGGGATTCCCTTCTTCGCTGAGCCAGCGTTCTATCAGTTGTCGGGCCAAGCTCATGCGTCCTGGCAAAAGTGGGAGCTCTTTGCGTGTGAACCATCCGCCGTATGCCAATTCTTCTTCTTGCAGTCGGAGTTCGCCCTCATCGTAGTCGGCGAAGAATCCCACCATGAGCACGGCGGGAAAAGGCCAGGGTTGGCTGGCTTTATAGCTGACGTTTTTGACGCGGAGCCCTGTTTCTTCCATGACTTCGCGCTGTAGGCACTCCTCCAAGCTTTCGCCCGTCTCCAGAAATCCTGCTATGAGTCCGTAGTAGTTGCCTGCAAAGTTTCGGGCATGCACGAGCAGTGCCTGTTCATCCTCTTTACGTCCAGACGATGCCGCCCTTCGTATGAGCACAATGATGGCAACGGAGATGGATGGCCACACCTCTCTGCCGCAGGCCGTACAGCGTTTAGAGATATCGGTATGACGCTCCATCGGTGCGCCGCAGACGCTGCAGAAGCGTGTGGTGCTATCCCAGTAGAGGAGTTCGCGTGCCTTGCCTGCCAGCCGATAGGCAGGCTCGGAGAGTAGATAGAAGCTGTTGCGCAGGGGAATAGCCTGCAGGGAGACATCTTGTGGGGAAACGTCGGGCGGCAACTCTATGGCACACGTCTTTTCGCCTTCAAAGTCGGGCAAAGGCTGAGGGGAACAGGCTGGCTGTAGCTGCAGAGGGCAGTTTTCGCCAGCAGGAATCTGATTGTCAGTGGTCAGCAGGATGTTTCCTTTGTGAAAGATAAACCAGCGCATGGATGTAAGTAGGTGAGTAAGTCGCAAGAATTAGTTTGTAAGTACCAAATGTGTAGCCCTTATCCGAGGAAAACTATACGGGGCATGCTTCCTGTTGTGTGAATGCTTGTTGATAAATCTGGGTCAGGAAGCCCATTTTCGCCCTCCTCTAAGGAAAACATGAAATCCACTCTGTCCGTACAGGCATGAAATGTGTAGCTGTGGTGAAAATTCTGGGCTTTGCAGGCCCTTCTACAGAGCTTCTGCTTCACAAGTAATCATTTTCACCCTCAAAGTGATTATTCTGACCCCAGTAAATGGTCATTTTTCCCTTCAAAATGGTCACTCTGAGACGAAATGTGCCGTAGAAGTAAGGCATCTTCCTGTAAAAAAAATTTCGTTAAGTAGGTAATGAAAATTATTTCATAGTTATAGTAAAGGTAGGTTCTATAAATTAGTTTTCAATGTCAGGCAGTGTTTCTGTTTTACTTGGATGTCTTCACGCCTCTCGCACCGTATCTTTTTGTCTTTCATTCGGTCACGTAGCCCGCTACGCTCCCTCGTGAAAAACAAAAACATACGGCACGATAGTCGCAAATACATCGCAAGCTAATTGATAATAGTACGTTAAATCATTTTCTAATCGTCTATAAATCAATAACTTAAATTAA
>CALZJF010000018.1 GCA_945787885.1 uncultured Bacteroidales bacterium
CAAGTAAAACAGAAACACTGCCTTACATTGAAAACTAATTGATAGAACCTACCTTATATGTGTGTGCGAAGTGTTTGCACGAGCCATACCCCTGCATATCATCCATGAAGCTGTTGCTAATTACAGGACTTTGTCTGTATGCTTAACATTCATTGACGGTCGAAAGAAAGGGGGATCATGTCGGACTTGCCTCCGAAAACAGAGAAATAGAAGCCTGCGACTGTTGTCCGCGGTAGGCCGAACAGAGCTTTTGGGGGCGAACCACAGAAGTCTTCCCCCACTTTTGGCTTCCAAATTGCCAATTTCGCCCTGATTTTTACCTTCTTTGAGGGCTGTTCCCCAATTTTCAACGGCACTTTTTGTCCTCAAGTGACCACATTGAGGGGGAAAAATGATGACTTTTGGGGGTGAAAGTGAACACTTGAACGGCAGAAAATGACCACTTGCGAGGCCGAAACTCAGCAGAAATATCGAAATGCTCAGAGCTTTTATCCTGATGGCACATTCGTTGGCTGTGCAAAACAGGGAATTTCGAGGGTGACAGATAGCAAAATGAGGGGTGAAGCAGGCTTTTTGGAGGTGAAAAGTTCAGAGAAGTCAATCCCTGCTTCATGTGCCAATTTCTGATGGCTCAGCACGCCCGAATTTGTGAGTGCAGAAAAATAATTTGAAACGATGGGGATTTTTGAGGGTTGGAAAGGGGAAAACAGGAGCGTTTCACGGTTGAAATTTAGAAAATATTAACGCAATTTCAGGGACGGAGTGTTAAAATAATTAACGGATATGGCATGGGAGGTGCTCGAAACAGTTCGGCACGCCCTCATCGTGCCTTGCAGCTTGCATGAATGACTGTCCTGCCCAATGCCATTCTGCGTGAAGTGTCCGAATTGGCATGACGCGAAAGGCAGCAGAACAGCTGTTCACTGAGGTTTGCGGCCCTCGTGCGATGGCTTTTCGGTGGTGGAGTTGAAAGAAAGCCAGTGATAACAAGGTATTTTTCGTTTTTTCGACCTTTGTTGTTGCCAAATACGAGAAAATAATGTTAATTTTGCGCCGTTTTCGGCGGCTTCAAAGCTGCTAAACCGCTGTTTTTCCGGCCCCGTGGGGCGGGGGAGGGGAACCGTAATGAATGGTTGCGCTCTCCCATCGCCCTTGTTTGCTTTTGCCGCCCCATTCGTTTCCACACATTCCTGCTGATTTTTGTAAGGGGCTGTGGGTGGGGAAGGCTAACAAACATTAACGATATGTTTTTTTGAAAACGATACAAACTCATACACATGAATATCTCCTATAAATGGCTGAAAGAATATGTCGATTTCGACATGACAGCCGAAGAATTGGCAGAAGCCCTCACCTCCATCGGACTTGAGGTGGGCGGTGTGGAGGAGGTGCAGACCATACGCGGCGGACTGAAGGGCCTGGTTGTGGGCCGCGTCCTGACGTGTGAGGCTCACCCCGACTCTGACCACATGCACATCACAACCGTAGATTTGGGCGACGGGACGCCCGTACAAATCGTATGCGGCGCACCCAATGTGGCAGCCGGCCAGAAGGTGATTGTAGCAACACTGGGCACCAAACTCTACGATGGCGACAAAGAATTTGTCATCAAAAAATCAAAACTACGCGGCGTGGAGAGCTACGGCATGATTTGCGCCGAAGATGAGATTGGCGTTGGCCAGAGCCACGACGGCATCATGGTGCTCCCTGAAGATACCCCCGTGGGAATGCCCGCTGCCGCTTATTTTGGCGTGGAGAGCGACTATCTGATAGAAGTGGATATTACGCCCAACCGTGCTGATGCCTGCTCCCACTGGGGAGTGGCACGCGATGTCTATGCCTATCTCGTGCGCCACGGCGTGAAGACCGCACTGCATCGCCCCGGCACGGAAAACTTCGCCATCGACAACCACGACCTCCCCATACGGGTAAGAGTGGAGCAGACGGAGGCTTGCCCCAGATATTGCGCAGTCAGCGTAAAGGGTTGCAAGGTGGGTGAAAGCCCGAAATGGTTGCAGGAGCGGCTCACCACCATTGGCTTGAGGCCCGTGAATAATATCGTTGACATTACGAACTATGTGATGATGGCCTACGGACAGCCGTTGCACTGCTTCGATGCCGAAAAGGTGAAAGGCGGGGAGATTGTGGTAAAGACCTTCCCTGAAGGCACTCCCTTCGAAACCCTTGACGGCGTGGAGCGTCGGCTCAGCGACCGCGACCTCTGCATCTGCAATGCCGAAGAACCCATGTGTATTGCCGGCGTGCTGGGCGGTAAGGGCAGCGGCACGTATGAGACCACGCGCGACGTGGTGTTTGAAAGCGCGCTGTTCCACCCCACGTGGATCAGAAAGAGTGCGCGCCGCCACGGTCTGACCACGGATGCCAGCTTCCGCTTCGAGCGTGGCATTGACCCCGACGGCCAGCTCTACGCCCTGAAGCAGGCGGCACTGCTTGCCAAGGAGCTGGCCGGCGGAGAGATTGCCATGGAAATTGCAGACGTGGAGGCTCCTGGCATCGTGAAGAAGTTTGACGTGGAGCTGAAATATCAGTACGTAGATAGCCTGATAGGAAAGCCCATCGAGCACGACCTTGTGCGCACCATCTGCACCGCATTGGACATGAAGGTGACGGAGGAGACGGCTGAGGGCCTGCGCCTCGAAGTGCCTGCCTACCGAGTGGATGTGCAGCGCCCGTGCGATGTCGTAGAGGATGTCCTGCGCATTTATGGCTATAATAATGTAGAGATACCGCAGACGCTGAAATCAAGTCTGACGGTGAAGAGCGAGACCGACCGCAGCTATAAGCTCCAGACGCTGGTCAGCGAACAGTTGGTGGGACAGGGTTTCAATGAAATTCTCAATAATTCCCTCACACGCGAGGCCTACTACGCCCAGCTTTCAGCCTTTGCCCCCGAGCATCTTGTGCGTCTGCTCAATCCTCTTTCGACCGACCTGAATGTGCTACGCCAGACGCTGCTCTTCGGAGGTCTGGAGAGCATAGCTCACAATGCTAACCGCAAGAGGGGCAATCTCCGGTTCTTCGAGTTCGGCAATTGCTATTATTTCGATGCCGCCCGCAAGGCTCAGGCTCAGGAGGGACTGACGGCTGAAGAAATCAAGGCTGTGCCAGCAAAGGTGTTGGCGGGATATAGCGAAGAGCTGCATCTCGGACTTTGGCTCCACGGCAACCGTGTGGAGGGCAGTTGGGCGCACCCCGACGAGGCTTCCAGCGTCTATGAGCTGAAGGCTTACACCATGGCGGTGCTGCAGCGTTTGGGCATCAGTCTGGGCGGACTGCTCATGGAAGAGGGCGCGAACGACATCTTCTCGAAGAGTCTGGCTGTGAAAGACCGCAATGGTAAGCTTTATCTCGAACTTGGACTGGTGAGCAAGGCCCTCACGTCAGCCTGCGATATTGATGGCGATGTCTTCTTTGCCGAGTTGAACTGGACGCTTCTGATGAAGAAACTTCCGAAGAAGGAGGTAAGCTATCAGGAGTTGCCGAAATTCCCTGCTGTTCGCCGCGACCTGGCAGTGCTGGTGGATGTGGGCGTGAGCTTTGCGGAAATTGAGCGCATAGCCTTCGCTGCCGACAAGAAACTCATCAAGCGTGTGGAACTCTTTGACGTCTATGAGGGTAAGAATCTCCCCGCAGGCAAGAAGAGCTATGCCTTCGCCGTCACCATGCAGGACGAGAGCAAGACGATGAATGACAAGCAGACCGACGCCGTCATGAAGAAAATCATCGCTGCTGCCGAAAAACAATTGGGCGCAGAGCTTCGCTAAAAATCAGACATACACACATTATTTATATATATAATATAAGAACCCACCTATATATAGACCGTTATGGGAAGAGCATTTGAATATCGTAAGGCCGCCAAGCTCAAGCGTTGGGGCCACATGGCAAAGACTTTCACTCGTCTGGGCAAGCAGATTGCCATCGCCGTTAAGGCTGGCGGACCCGACCCCGATACGAACCCCTCACTGCGCAGCGTCATCGTGGTCTGCAAGCGTGAGAACATGCCGAAGGACAATATTGAGCGCGCCATCAAGAATGCACTCGGCAAAGACCAAAGTGAATATAAGACAATGACGTACGAGGGATATGGCCCTCACGGCATTGCCATCTTCGTAGATACCCTGACCGACAATCCTACGCGTACGGTGGGCGATGTGCGCTCCGTGTTTAATAAGTTCAGCGGCAACCTCGGTACGATGGGTAGTCTGGCTTTCCTCTTCGACCATAAGTGCGTGTTCACCTTCAAGAAGCCCGCAGATTTGGATATGGAGGAGTTCATCCTCAATGTCATTGACCTCGGCGTAGAGGATGAGTATGACGAAGACCCCGAAGAGGGAACGATGACCATCTATGGCGATCCCAAGAGCTATGCTGAGATTCAGAAGTATCTGGAAGGCGAAGGCTTTGAGGAAGTAGGTGGCGAATTTACCTATATTCCTAACGATTTGAAGGACGTCACTCCTGAACAGCGCGAAACGATTGATAAGATGGTGGAGCGTCTGGAGGAATTTGACGACGTTCAGACCGTCTATACCAACATGAAGCCTGCTGAGGAATAAAAATGTATATGGAACGAGGAAGGGGCGATAATCACACCTCTTCCTCGTTGTGGGTGTCCATGTAAGAATCATGCGCGTACTGCTTCTCGGTGACTATTCTAACGTTCATGCCACGTTAGCACGCGGACTCCGCCAACTGGGCGTGGAGGTCGTGGTGGCATCAGACGGCGATGGATGGAAGGACTATCCGCGCGACATCGACCTCCGACGTCCTGGCATGGGTAAGGCAGAAACGCTGAAATGGCTGATGCAAACGGTCAGCAAGTTCCTCGCTTTCAGAAATTTCGATGTCGTTCAAATCATCAACCCTGTGTTTCTGGAATTGCGGGGAGAGCATCTGTGGCCCTTCTATCGCTTTCTGCGACGACACAACCGTAAAGTGTTCATGGGTGCCTTCGGCATGGATCATTATTGGGTGAAGGCCGGGCTCGACTGCCAGACATTCCGCTATTCTGACTTCAACTTCGGCAATGAGGTGCGGGGTGGGGCGGAAAACGAGGCATTCATACGTGACTGGCTCGATGGGCCGAAAGGAAAGTTGAACCGCAGGGTGGTGCAAGACTGTGATGGCATCATTGCCGGACTCTATGAATATTGGGCCAGCTATGAGGCGCATTGTCCGGAAGCAAAGGGGAAGATGACCTACATACCCTTTCCTGTCGAAGTTCCGCCTGAAAAGCCTGTGCGAGAGCCAGGACCGCTGCAATGCTTCATTGGCATACAGCGTAGCCGTTCTGCCTACAAGGGAACCGACATCATGCTGCGCGCGCTGCGACGCATTGAGCAGAAATATCCCGCTGATGTCATCGTGCATCAGGTGGAGAACGTTCCCTTTGAAGAGTATGTGCGGCTGATGGATGCCTCAGACATTATCCTCGATCAGCTCTATTCCTACACGCCCGCCATGAACGCCCTGCAAGCTATGGCTCAGGGACTCGTCGTCGTGGGAGGGGCAGAGCCGGAATATTATGCCCTTACCGCACGGACTTCAGGCAGCGACTGTACGCTGCGGCCCATTGTCAATGTTTTGCCCAATGAAGAAAGTGTCTTCGAAGGGCTGGAATATCTGGTGCAGCATCGCGACGAGATAGCGCGCATGCGACATGACAGCTGGGCTTTTGTGAAGCGATACCATGACCACGTGGCCGTGGCAAAGCAATATCTGGAGTTCTGGCAGGGAGCATCTGTCAGCTAATATGCCTATGGAACTACTAAAATGCCCATGGAACTACGCCGTTTGGAAAGTCGTGTGGTGAAGCGATTTCACCGTGCCTGCGCCGACTATGCTTTGCTGCAGGATGGCGACCGCGTGCTGGTGGCACTGTCAGGAGGCAAGGATTCGCTCCTGCTCCTGCGTCTGCTTGCACGGCGTGCGAAACTGCATCGGCCGAAAATTCATGTGGAGGCAGCACACGTCGTCATGGATAATATTCCCTATGAGACTGACCGCAGCTATCTCAGACAGTTCTGCGAAGCGGAAGGTGTGCACCTCCATCTGCTACATACTGCGTTCGATGAAAGTACGGACCGCAGAAAGACGCGATGCTTCCTCTGCGCATGGTACAGACGAAAGTGCCTTTTCTCCTTTGCACAAGAGAAGGGCTTCAATAAGCTGGCGCTGGGCCATCATCAGGATGATATACTTACCACACTGCTAATGAATCTGACGTACGAGGGCGCGTTCGACACCATGCCTCCACGGCTGGAAATGGAACATTACGCCCTGACGCTGATACGCCCGCTCTGTCTGGTTCAGGAAACAGACATCGCAGCTTTGACTCGTGCCTATGATTTTGCAGGGCAGAAGGTGGCGTGCCCGT
Organism: uncultured Bacteroidales bacterium; assembly: GCA_945787885.1. GTDB lineage: Bacteria > Bacteroidota > Bacteroidia > Bacteroidales > Bacteroidaceae > Alloprevotella. Next base: position 6,401 of record CALZJF010000018.1, read on the forward strand.
ATGAAGACATCACGCGGCGGAGCGACATGAACGCCGTTTTTCATACACTCGAAAGCCTGAACCCTGAGGCACGCTATAGCCTCTGGCGAGCATTGACGAAGCAGCATGCTGCTTTTGGTAAACGCTGACTGCCCTTAATATATAATGCTTACAAGAAACAGATGAGCGAACAAAAGAAATCATTGCTATCCCTAACACTTGACGAACTGACGGAAGTGGCTGTAGGCTTAGGACTCCCGCGTTTCGCAGGCAAGCAGTTGTGCGAATGGATTTATGTCCGCAAGGCGAAGAGCATCGACGAGATGACGAATCTCTCGAAGGCGGCAAGAGAGCTGTTGAAGGAATCCTATACCATAGGGGCTTCAGACCCCGTGGATGCCATGCACAGCAAGGACGGCACCGTCAAATATCTTTTCCGTACTCGCGAAGGGCATTTCGTAGAGACGGTGTATATCCCCGACTATGGACGCGACGGACGGCGTGAAGAGGGTGAACCTCGACGGGCTACCATCTGTGTGTCGAGCCAAGTGGGATGCAAAATGGGATGTGCTTTCTGCATGACGGGACGGCAAGGTTTTGTCGCACAGCTTTCGGCAGCTGACATCCTCAATCAGATATATTCCCTGCCAGAACGTGATACGCTGACGAATATCGTCTTTATGGGGCAGGGCGAGCCCTTCGATAATCTGGATGCCGTGTTGCGGGCAACGGAAATCCTCACAGCATCCTATGCTTACGCTTGGAGTCCGAAGCGCATCACGGTGAGCAGCGTCGGGCTTGCCAAAGGTTTGGTGAGATTCCTCGAAGAAAGTCGCTGTAATTTGGCTATTTCCCTGCATCATCCCATTCCCCGCGAGCGAGCTGCCATGATGCCCGCTGAGCGTGGTATGGGGATTCAAGAAGTAGTAAACGTCTTGCGGCAATATGATTTCTGCCGACAGACGACGGATGACTATGAGGAAGGAACCAAGCAGCGTCGCCTTACCTTCGAATACATCCTCTTCGGAGGACTGAACGACGGAAAGGAGCATGCTGATGCCCTGCTTCGACTGCTCAAACCCCTTGATTGCAGGGTGAACCTGATACGCTTTCACACGATACCCGATAGCCCCTTCCATGCAACGAATGAGGAGGCTCTGCAGCGCTTTGCCGACTATCTGAATGCCCACGGGCTGACCACGACCATTCGCGCATCGCGCGGACAAGATATTTACGCTGCCTGCGGACTTCTTTCAACGAAAAAACAAGAAGAGGAAATATTTTCCTGAAGCAAATATTTTCCTGAAGCAAATATTCAATCATCTATTGATAACTATGGAAAACATCCTAAAAATAGCCATTACGCAAGGTGATGGCAACGGTGTGGGATTAGAACTGGCGCTGAAGACCTTTGCGCAAGAAGAAATGTTTGAGTTCTGCATTCCCATATTGTATGCTAATGAGAAACTCTTGCTCTTCCATCGTAAGACATTAGGATTGGGAAATGTGCCTTATACCCTCGTCAGTACGCCTGATGAAGCAGAGGCTGGACGCTTGAATTTGATAGCCATCGATGTAGAAGGAGTGGATGTGAGCGTGACATTTGGTAAGCCTGACCTCGCTTCCGGACGATTGGCACTTGTCGCCATGGAAATGGCAGTGAAGGATGCCGCTGAAGGAAAAGTTGATGCCATCGTGGCCTGTCCCATCCATCTTCCCGCCATGCCGAGAGAGTTGTTCCCCTATAAGGGAATCGACGATTTCTTGGCTGCCCAGTTAGGCGGAGAGGCGCTGACGCTGTTCTGCAATCCATATATGCGTGTGGCATTGGCAACAAATCATATTCCACTCTCTGAGGTGCCTTCGACGCTGAATGCAGAAATGCTGGAAGCTCGCGTGCGGCAGGCACTTGAGACCGTTAAACGAGATTTTCTCTGCAGTGCGCCACGAGTGGCAGTGCTTGCGCTTAATCCCCATGCCGGAGCAGCAGGCATCTTGGGTGCTGACGATGAGGAGTGCGTGATGCCCGTGGTCAGGAAATTTGAGGAAGAGGGCAAGGCTGGAGTGTTCGGACCTTATGCCGCCGATGCTTTCTTCGGGGCTGCCATGTATAAGCATTTCGATTGCGTGTTGGCACTCTATCATGACCAGGGGGCGACACCCTTCAAAACGCTCTCTATGACGGAAGGCGTGCAGCTCATTTCGGGATTGAAAGTGGCATGCGCAGCACCCTCACACGGCCCCGCATTTGATAAGGCAGGCAAAGGCGAGGTGGATGAAGCATCGTTCCGCCATGCCATCTATACCGTCATTGATGTGACGCGCCATCGCCTCGCCTACGATGCGGCACGCGCCAACCCTCTGCCTCCCTACACGCCGCAGCATGAGCGTATGGGCGGCGAGCGGAGACGCTTCCCCGCAGAGGCACAATAAGGATTAACAGGAACAACACGTGCAGCAGATGAAATACGCTATTATTGCCGCCGGCGAGGGTAGCCGGCTTGCCGAGGAGGGAGTGAAACTGCCCAAACCGCTTGTGATGCTTCAAGGGGAGCACCTCGTGGAGCGATTGATGCGCATCTTCCACCAGCATGATGCAGAAGAAATTGCCATCATCGTCAATCGCCTGCATCCTGAGACGCAAGCATTCGTGGAGCAACTGAGGCGGGAGCATCCTGAATGGAACATAACGATGGAAGTGCAGACCACGCCTTCCTCGATGCACAGTTTTGCCGTCTTGTCGCCCCATCTCGCCGACGCGCCGTTTTGCTTGACGACGGTAGATACCATCTTCCGTGAAGAAGATTTTGCAGCATACATAGCCGCCTTCAAGCAGGCTCTCCGTGAGGGGTATGACGGGTGTATGGCAGTCACGGACTATATCGACGATGAGAAGCCACTCTATGTCGGTGTAGATAACGCGATGAACATCAGCGGTTTTTATGATGCTTACGCCCCCGGCCTTCGATACATTTCCGGCGGCATCTATGCGCTGACGCCTCGGGCTTTGCAGACCTTGGAGCAGTGTATGCGCGAGGGAAAAAGCCGTATGCGCAATTTCCAGCGAGCACTCGTTGCCGACGGGCTGCGCCTCAAGGCGTACGTGTTCCCGAAAATCCTCGATGTAGATCATGCTGCCGACATTCAGAAGGCGGAGGATTTCCTGAATGGTGAAAACGAAGATGGGGTTGCTACGCACCATAAGTAAGTAAACATGATTTATCTCCTATCTCGTTCAGCGGTGTTTTCCCCCAATGCGGTGCATCGCGATGAAGCTATTTTCCGTGCGATACGACGCCAGTTTATCAAGCATGGCGAGGAAGTGGCGTGCTACTCAGAAGATGAGCTGACCGCCGACCCCACACTGCTCCTCGAAGCAGACAGCTATGGCAGTCCTATCATCGTATCTATGGGACGTGATGTGCGCACCCTGCGCATCTTGGAACGCCTGGAGACGATGGGCTTCCGCGTCTATAATTCTCCATCTTCGCTGTTGGAAAACTCGCGGTTGCAGATAGATGCCGTGATGGACGAAGTGGGGCTCGGCATGAAGACGCTCTCTGAGGCTGCTGATGCTGAGACGACAGCGCAAGAAATTGGTTTCCCATTGTGGATAAAAACTGCAAGAACATCTACGCAAACTGCTGACGATGTGCAGTATATCGCTTCGAGAGAGAGCCTCGAACGGGCTATTGATACTTTCCTGCAACGCGGATGTACGGAATGGATGTGCTGCGAACACGTGGAAGGCGACCTGATAAAGTTCTACGGCGTGGAAGGTACAGACTTCTTCTATTGGGCATACCCTTGCACAAAGAATGGTTATTCCAAATTTGGCAAGGAGGTTCACAACGGGAAGCCTCAGGGCTACGCCTTCAATGCAGAAGAACTGAAGGAGAGCATGGACGAAGCTGCCGCAGAATTAGGCATGTTCATCTATGGCGGTGATGCAGTTGTACGCGCAGATGGCACCATCGTTGTCGTCGATTTCAATGATTTCCCCTCTTTCTCTCCCTGTTTAGAAGCTGCTGCCGAAGCGATTGTCGCTCGCGTGATGTCAGAATTATAAAGCCGCCGCTAACAATAAAATAGAATATACAATCATGTCAGATAAAATTACTTCGCTACACGGCAAATCGCAAGATACAGAGGAATGGTTTGACCTCGTTTTCACACGGCCTCTCGGACAATGGTGGGCCAATCTGTTTGCACGCCTTGGAGTTCATCCGAATGTAGTGACAATATTGGGCATTATCTTAGGCGTCATCGCCGCTTATTGCTACTACTTCGAGGACAATTATCCCATGACGCTCTTGGGAATCTTCCTTTTGGTATGGGCAAATCTCTACGATTCTGCCGACGGACAGTTGGCGAGAATGACGGGACAGAAATCAGCATTGGGCAGAGCCTTGGACGGAGCTTCTGCCGATGTCATTTTCTTCGCGGTTTATTTCTTCATTTGCCTGCGATTATCGCCCCAGCTGCTTCCTTTCGGACTCGACGAGCTTTGCCGCAGCGAACAGCCGATAGCCCACCTCACCGACGGGACCTTTGGCCTTTGGATTTGGATATTGGCTGCCATAAGTGGTTTCGGCGGACACAGCAGACAGTGTCAGTTGGCAGACTATTACCGCAATATCCACCTTTGGTTTCTCAAAGGCGAGAGTGGGAGCGAGCTCGACAACTATGAAGCTCTGCGCCGGCAATATGCCGAGATGAAATGGAGTGAGACGTTTATCCTGAAGCTGTATATGTTCTTCTATCAGCGTTATACCCACGCTCAGGAAAACCGTACACCGCAGTTTCAACGCCTGAAGCAGATGCTGGCACAGCGATATGGCACTTCCTCCGCAGCGCTCCCCGAAGAGCTGCGCGGAGAGTTCCGTCGAGGAAGTCTGCCTCTGATGAAATATACGAATATCCTGACCTTCAACTGCCGAGCTTTCTCCCTGTATCTTAGTCTGCTGCTGATGTCTCCCTGGTTGTATTTCATCATTGAAATCGTAGTCTTTACCCCCATTTGCTGGCAGATGCAGTGGCGGCATGAACGTCTGTGCAGGCAGATGGCTGACAAGTTGCAATAATTATAAAAGTAGGTAATGAAAATGATTTTTATGTTAGAATGCTCTATTTCGATGCAGGTTTTTAGTCTTTAGCTTATATTATTGAGAGCTATATGACTGTGTTCAAGGCTAAAAAGATGCGCCAAAGAGCGGATTTCAAACATACAAATCCACAAATTATTCCTTACTATACTCAAAAATAATTTTTATTACCTACTTAATTCTCCCACTTTTCAAAATTCCTACTCTTGAAACCTTTATACCGCAATATTTTTCTGCTCTTCGGCATAGTCGGACTGGTGGTCATGATTATCTCTTTCCCCGATGGCTGGGAAACGGTGCAGGAAAACCGTCTGAACGTAGTGCTCTATCTCCCTGGCGTGGTAGGAATATGGCTCTTCGTCTATCTGCTTAATGCCCGTGCTTTTCAGATGCTGGTCAATACATCTGACCACGATAAGCACCTTGTCTTCCGCAATGCCCTGAAGCTGACTATCAGCGGCTTCAGTTTCAGCTATATTACTCCCTTTGGCTTTGGCGGCGGACCTTATCGCGTCATGGAACTCTCCAAGTATATCGGCACTCCGCGCGCCATATCTTCTGTGGCACTCTATTCCATGATGCACATCTTCAGTCATTTCTTCCTGTGGACGACGGGATGCCTCGTGTTTATGGTGGTCTATTTCGATAAGATGACTCCGTGGCTGTGGACGCTCATGGGCATTTATCTCACCGTATTCTTTGCCGCCGCTGCCTTCTTCAACTATTGCTATAAATACGGCATTCTCTGCAAGCTCTTCCATATCTTCTTCTTTATCCCGGCTGCCCGCCGTTTCTATGAGCGCAACTACGATGCCTTCCAGACGACGGATGCCAACATTCGTTTTCTCTACGAGCATCCGCGTGAACTATGGGGAAGCCTGTTCTGTGAGTATGCCGGACGCGTGCTCAATGCCTTCGAGTTCTACTTCATCCTTCTTGCCTTCGGTATCAGCAGTGCCAGTTTTGCCGATGCGCTCGTGATTCTTGCTTTCAGTTCGCTCATGGGCAACATCCTCTTCTTCCTGCCTATGCAGATTGGCGCACGCGAAGGCTCGCTGGCAATCATTCTCCCCATCCTTTACGGTGCTGCGCCGGCGGTGGGTATCTATACGGCAATCTTCACCCGCATTCGCGAGATTTTCTGGATTATAGTCGGCGTAAGTCTGGTGAAGGTGGGCAATAAGAAAATCATGAAATGACAATGCCTTCTACACTGCTTTTTGATTATGGCGGCACGCTCGACACGGCGGCCGTACACTGGAATTTTATCCTGCTTGAAGCTTACCATCATCAGGGGCTTCATGAGGTGGACGGTGAAGCATGGCGCGAAGCCTACGTTTTTGGTGAGCGGGCTTTGGCGCGCTCGCCCCTTATTCTTCCCACCGATGATTTCTTCAGTCTCTTGCTGAAGAAGGTGAAGCTCGAACTCCATTGGCTCTTGACGCATCGTCAGGTGAACCTTCCCCTTCTTCATGGCGAGAGCCATACGGATGTCAGTCTTTCTGCCGCGGTTTATCCTGCGGCGGTGCCTGCGTTGAGTGGTGAGGCAGCAGCTATGGCAGAGGCCATTGCGCGCTATTGCGATGACAAGGTGCGGCAGCGCATGACGGAAAGCCGCAGCGTGCTCGAAACGCTCCGCGAACGCGGACACCGCATGGTGCTCGTGACGAATTTCTATGGTAATATACAGGCGGTTTTACGATCGTATGCCCTCGATGGTTTCTTTGATACCATCGTAGAGAGTGCCGTGGTGGGAGTTCGCAAGCCCGATGCTGCTATTTGGCGGCTCGGCGTGGAGGCTGCGCAGCGCACGCCTGAAGGCTGCATAGCTATCGGCGATAGTTTCGACAAAGACATCCTGCCTGCCCGGGCTGCCGGATGCCGTACCGTATGGTTCAAAGGAGTAGAGTGGAATGACGTTCAGCGCGACGAAGACATTCCGGATTACATCATCACAGCCCTTCCTGAAATCCTCGATCTCCCGTTGTGAGGAGGCGAGGGGAAGAGGCTGAACACTTCAGGTAGGTTCTATAAATTAGTTTTCAAAGTAAGGCAGTGTTTCTGTTTTACATGGATGTCTTCACGCCTCTCGCACCGTAGTTTTTTGTCTTTCATTCAGTCACGTAGCCCGCTACGCTCCCTCGTGAAAAACAAAAACCTACGGCACGATAGTCGCAAATACATCGCAAGCTAATTTATAGAACCTACCTTCAGCATTTGTCAGCAAAAATAAAAAAGAAGAGGGTGTACCAAATGATTTTGGTACACCCTCTTTCTGTGAGTCGTTCGGGGCTCGAACCCGAGACCCATACATTAAAAGTGTATTGCTCTACCTACTGAGCTAACGACCCGCAATGTTTGCCCGTGCGTGTGCCAGTAGCAGTTGCTTGGGGCGTGATTGCGAGTGCAAAGGTAGGGCGTTTTGACGTAATGTGCAAATAGTAAGGTGCATTTTTTTAGTTCTCAAGGGCTTTTAAGGCGGTAAATGCAAAACCGATGCAATAAAATAGGCGAAAAAGGAGGAGAAACGAGGAAAATACACTATCTTTGCTGCGCGAAGATAGGCTGCGGCTCGGCATAAGATTTCAGGCAGTGCTTGATTCTCTGCCCTCGCCTTCCACTATCTTTGCTGCGCGAAGACAAGCCGCGACTCGGCATAAGATTTCAGGCAGTGCTTGATTTTCTGCCCTCACCTTGCATTATCTTTGCGGCGAGAGGAAAACGCGAGGCAAGTGCAGAAGATAAGGATGTGACGTATAGGTAATGAAAGTTGCTTGATAGTCAGATTCATTACGCCGAATGTACATGGCGTCTCTAAGTAACCACTTGAAGGGGTCAAAATGATTTCTTTCAGGGGTTGAAATGGTCAGTTTGAGGGGGCAAAGTGGGCAGTGGGAAAGCAGAAGTTCAGAAGACGGGGGCGCAAAGCTCCGAGCTTTCACCCCCGCATCACGCTTCATGCCTGTGCAAAACAATGCTTCTCAGTGGATTAGAACAGGCAAAACCGGGCTTCCTGAGACTGATTTATCTGCAAGCCTTCACACAATGGGAAGTGCGCCCCATGTGATGGCTCGGATAAGGGCTGCACATCTGATAATTGTTACAGGTAGGTTCTATCAATTAGCTTGCGATGTATTTGCGACTATCGTGCCGTAGGTTTTTGTTTTTCACGAGGGAGCGTAGCGGGCTACGTGACCGAATGAAAGACAAAAAGATACGGTGCGAGAGGCGTGAAGACATCCAAGTAAAACAGAAACACTGCCTTACATTGAAAACTAATTTATAGAACCTACCTACAGACAAACTCTTGCGTCTTCCTTCAAGTAGGTAAAAAGCATAAAACTAATTTTCATTATCTACTGATGAAAATAAACTTATGCCGAGCATCCATCCTCGTCTTTCTTTGCATTTCAGAAAATTCCTCTAAATATTAAAACATTTATCCTTATGAAAGGTATCGTACTGGCAGGCGGTTCTGGCACACGCCTTTACCCCATCACGAAAGGAATCAGCAAACAATTGATGCCGATTTATGATAAACCGATGATTTATTATCCCATCAGTGTGTTGATGCTTGCCGGCATTCGCGACATTCTGATTATATCCACCCCCTTTGACCTTCCAGCCTTCAAGCGTCTGCTGGGCGATGGCAGCGACTATGGCGTGCATTTCTCCTACGCTGAGCAACCTTCGCCTGACGGCTTGGCACAGGCATTTACCATTGGTGCTGACTTTGTCGGCACAGACAGTGTGTGCCTCGTGCTGGGCGATAATATTTTTCAGGGGGTAGGGTTCTCTGCCATGCTGCGCGAGGCCGTACGTACTGCCGAGGAGGAGCAGAAGGCCACCGTCTTCGGCTACTGGGTGAGCGACCCCGAACGCTATGGCGTGGCTACCTTTGATGCGCAGGGAAATTGCCTCTCCATCGAGGAGAAACCCCAGAATCCACAGTCGAACTATGCCGTCGTCGGACTTTATTTCTATCCGAACAAGGTGGTAGATGTGGCTGCCCATATTGCTCCCAGTGCGCGCGGCGAGTATGAAATCACGACGGTCAATCAGCAGTTCCTCAACGATGGTGAGCTGAAGGTGCAGACGCTGGGGCGCGGCTTCGCTTGGCTTGATACCGGGACGTTCGACTCCCTGTCAGAAGCCTCCACTTATATAGAGGTGCTCGAAAAGCGCCAAGGCCTGAAGGTAGGTTGTCTGGAAGGCATTGCATACCGCAAGGGATGGATTTCCGAAGAGCGGATGCGCGAGTTGGCACAGCCTATGCTCAAGAACCAATATGGGCAGTATCTGCTCAAGGTGATTGACGATGTGAAACGGGAAAAGAATCTGCGAGAAGAATAATCTTTCTTCTCCCCTTCTCCCGACGCACGCACACACGAATGTTTTTCTCCTCACTCATGCAACGTAGATGGAAGTAATAAAGACAAAACTGGACGGGGTGCTCATCTTGGAGCCAAAGATTTTCAAGGACGACCGTGGCTATTTCTTCGAATCCTTTTCGCAGCGCGACTTTGATGCCTGTGTAGCTCCCCTGCTGGGTCATACGATACATTTTATTCAGGACAACGAGTCGAAATCGTCTTACGGAGTCATGCGCGGACTGCACTATCAGCGAATGCCCTATACGCAGAGCAAGCTCGTGAGGGTGGTGCAGGGCAGTGTGCTGGACGTGGCGGTCGATATCCGGCATGGAAGTCCTACGTTTGGCGAGCATGTGGCGGTGGAACTGACTGCGGAGAACCATCGGCAGTTCTTCATACCGCGTGGCTTTGCACATGGTTTTGCCGTACTGAGCGAAACGGCAGTCTTCCAGTATAAATGCGATGCCTTCTATCATCCCGAAGCCGATGCCGGCATCAGCATCCTCGATGATTCTTTGGGCATAGACTGGCGCATACCGCAGGCGCAGGCTTTGCTCTCTGAAAAAGACCTTCGGCAACCTTTGTTGGCAGAGGCTCCTGCCGACTTTCATATTAACGACTGCTTATAAACACCCCTTATGAACATACTTGTCACTGGTGCCAACGGACAGTTGGGCCACGAACTGCGCATGGCCAGCCGTGCTGCTGCCGACACCTATTTCTTTACGGATGTCTGCACGGGCGACGGCGACGATACGCTTTATCTTGACATCACGGATGCCCAGGCCGTGGGCAACATCGTCAGCAGTCGCGGCATTGATGCTATCGTGAATTGTGCAGCATTCACCAATGTTGATGCCGCAGAGACAAACGAGGCACTTGCTGAGAAGCTCAATGCGCAGGCTCCCGAAATCCTGGCCCGCGTCATGGCAGAGACGGGCGGACTGCTGATACACATTTCTACCGACTACGTCTTCGGGGCAGAGCCGTATAACCGTCCCTGCCGTGAAGACCAGCAGGGAACTCCCACTGGAGTCTATGGCCTGACCAAACTCCATGGCGAGCAGCGCATCGTCGAAGCAGGATGCGACTATCTTATTTTCCGCACGGCATGGTTGTATTCCGCTTTTGGCAAAAACTTTGTCAAGACGATGCTTGCCCTGATGCAGTCGCGCGAGAGGCTCAATGTCGTCTTCGACCAATGTGGCACTCCCACCTATGCTGCCGACCTTGCTGCCGCCATCGTCCATATCCTTTCTTCCCGAAAATACGAAGGGAACACGGGCATTTATCATTACAGCAATGAAGGCGTCACATCATGGTATGACTTTGCTAAGATGATAGCCGACATACACGGCAATATCTCTTGCAACATTCTCCCGTGCCATTCTTCGGAGTTTCCTTCGCCCGTCGTTCGGCCTTCATACAGTGTGCTGGATAAGACAAAGTTCAAGACGACTTTCGGCCTCGATGTCCCCTACTGGGTAGATTCTCTGCGACGTTGTATGCAGGTTCTTGCGGCTTCCTGAGCTTCTTGCAGAATGTATCTGATCATCTTCAATCTCCTTTCTCCATTTTCTTTCTCCCCTCCATCATGTACAAGCGCAACATCCTCATTACGGGCGGTGCAGGCTTCATCGGAAGCCATGTGGTACGCCTTTTCGTCAATAAATATCCCGAGTATCGCATTATCAATCTCGACAAACTGACGTATGCTGGCAATCTGGCCAATCTTCGCGATATAGAAGATAAGCCCAACTATCGTTTTGTCAAGATGGATATCTGCGATTTTGAAGGAACTCTGCAGCTGATGCGCGAAGAGAAAATCGATGGCATCATCCATCTTGCTGCTGAGAGCCACGTCGATCGTAGCATAAAAGACCCCTTCACCTTTGCGCGCACAAACGTCATGGGCACGCTCACCCTCCTTCAAAGTGCAAAGCTCTATTGGGAGAGTTGCCCGGAGAAATATCAGGGCAAGCTCTTCTATCATATCTCAACCGATGAGGTGTACGGTGCGCTGGAAATGACTCATCCTGAAGGAATCGAGCCCCCGTTTTCCACTCGCGCCTCCTCGAGCAGCCACGAAGCCTATGGCAACGAGTTTTTTGTGGAAACCACCAAATACAATCCTCATTCTCCCTATAGCGCATCGAAGGCATCGAGCGACCATTTCGTCAGAGCCTACCATGACACCTATGGTATGCCCGTCATCGTCACTAACTGCTCGAACAATTACGGTCCCTATCAGTTCCCCGAAAAACTGATTCCTCTCTTCATTCACAACATTCGCCAGCGTAAGCCCCTGCCCGTCTATGGGCGTGGCGAGAATGTGCGCGACTGGCTCTATGTGGAAGACCATGCACGGGCCATTGATACCATTTTCCATCGGGGACGTGCGGCAGAGACCTACAATATTGGAGGATTCAACGAATGGAAGAATATTGATATCGTGAAGACCCTCATCCGTACTGCCGACCGTTTGCTCGGGCGTGCTGAAGAAGAAGATATGGGGCTCATCACCTATGTGGCTGACCGCTTGGGCCATGATATGCGCTATGCCATTGACAGCAGAAAGCTGCAGGCAGAACTCGGCTGGGAGCCCTCTCTGCAGTTTGAAGAGGGCATTGAGAAGACCGTACGCTGGTATCTCGACAACGAGGAGTGGGTGGACAATGTCACTTCTGGCGACTATCAGCGCTATTACGAGGAAATGTATCATTTGCAGAAGTAGCTCTCTGCAGTGTTCTTCTCTCCTCTCCTCATGAATAATGTGTAGGTTGCCATGTGGCGCGAGATACACATTGTAGCCTAAAAGAAAAAGGGGGGGCGAATTCATGCGGACTCGCCCCCCCTTCTTTAGAATGTTAGAGGTAGCTGTATATGTTTTTGCGAAACCTTAGTGCAGATGGTTGGTCTCGTCGGGGAATACAACTTTCGGCTCCCACGTGCGAGCTTCCTCTGGGGTCATGGCTGCATAGGCCATGATGATAACCTCATCGCCCACTTGAAATCTGCGTGCTGCCGCACCATTCAGGCAGATACATCCTGTATCGCGCGGGCCAGCAATGGCATAGGTTTCAATGCGTTCGCCGTTCATATTATTGACGACGCTGACACGTTCGTGCGGCAATATGCCTACCGCATCCATCAGGTCAGAGTCGATGGTGATGCTTCCCATGTAGTGAAGGTTGGCCTCCGTGACGGTGGCGCAGTGTATTTTGGATTTCAGAATGCTGAGCGTCATATTATAATATATATATGGAGAGGGAGAGAGGTTGTTGCCGTTATCGGTAGCAAATGTTGTCAATCAAGCGTATAGGTGTCTGCCCGCAGTGAACAGTGATGCAGCCCTGAATGTGAGGAGCGGCGTCCCATGCCGTCACGGGTAGCAGCGAGAGGGCATCGACAATCTCGAAATATTCCACTTCCAATCCTGCCTGAGCGTTTATTTCTGACATCACCCAATCGTGCGTCTCGCGGACGGAGTGTGTGCGAGCATATTCCACGCTGGCGAAGAGTGTGCGGCTGATGTGTGTTGCCGTCTGCCGTTCATCGTCTGTCAGCAGGGCGTTGCGGCTTGATAGTGCAAGGCCACTCTCTTCTCGTACGATGGGGCAGGCCACTAATTCAAACTGGAAACCGAGGTCGGCCATCATGGCTCGTATGACGGCAATTTGCTGAAAGTCTTTCTCTCCGAAATAGGCTTTGTCGGGGCAGCACCATTCAAACAGTCGGCTCACGATTTGGCATACGCCGTTGAAATGTCCGGGGCGTCGTGCGCCTTCCATCACACTGTCGGTGGGGGGATAGCTGAAGCGTCGGGTGTCAGGCTTGGGGTACACCTCTTCGACACTGGGGGCAAAGACCATGATTTCTGGCTGTTGATGGCAGGCATGTGTCGTGGTTTCTGCGAGAAGCGATTCCAGCAGGGTGCAGTCAGCTTGCAGGGTGCGGGGATAACGGTCCAGGTCGGCCGAATCGTTGAATTGGGTGGGATTTACAAAGATGCTGACCACGGTCAGTTCATTCTCTGCAAGACTACGGCGTACGAGGGAGGCATGGCCAGCATGAAGTGCGCCCATCGTTGGTACAAGACCGATGCCATTGCAGTGAGCCTGACGGGCGCGAGCAAGACTTTCGGTCAACTCAGAGATGGTATGTATAATTGTCATGATGGAACGGAGGGGATAGACCCCTTTTTATGTTTTTTTATGGGTCTGCAAAATTACGACACTCTGACGGAATATGCCAATTTTCATGAAGTAAAATGGACGAAACGGGCGCAAAACCCTGATTTTGTTAGGGAATTTTTATAAAAGCCTTGGGTATCTGATGCTTCCTATCTATATTTGCATCCCCAAAATAGCCCCCAAAGTGTAGCCCTGAGACTACGATGCGTTGCCCCCACAGGGTGCGGCCATGTGGGCGATAGACAACTACAGACACGCAAGCGACAAAAAACTAAAACGACTAATACGATAAGTTTATATGGGAGGATTCTTCGGCACTATCAGCAAGGTACCCTGCGTAAACGATTTGTTCTACGGAACAGACTATTGCTCACACCTCGGCACACGTCGTGCCGGTATGGCCACCTTCTCTAAGGAGAAGGGTTTTTTACGCTCCATCCACAGTTTGGAAAGCAACTATTTCCGTACAAAGTTTGAGCCAGAATTAGAGAAATTCGTTGGCAACAGTGGTATTGGCATTATCAGCGATACCGATGCGCAGCCGCAATTGATGAACAGCCATTTAGGGCGATTCGCTATCGTCACGGTGGCAAAGGTGGTAAATCTGGAAGAATTGGCAGAGGAACTGTTGTCTGAGGGCATGACACTCAGCGAATTTTCGAGTGGCAACATCAATACCACGGAGTTGATAGCAGTGCTGATATGTCGTGGTAAGAATTTTGTCGATGGCATTGAAAATGTCTTCCGTCGTGTGAAGGGAAGTTGCTCATTGCTCGTGCTGACGGAAGATGGCATCATCGCCGCCCGCGATACGTGGGGCCGTACGCCCGTCGTCATCGGACAAAAGGAGGGAGCTTGGTGTGTAGGTAGCGAGACGGCAAGTTTCCACAATTTAGGGTATGAGACCGAGCGTTTCATTGGTCCGGGCGAAATCGTGCGCATAACTGCCGATGGTGTGGAACAATTGCGAAAGCCGAACAAGGGAATGCAGATTTGCTCCTTCCTTTGGGTATATTATGGCTTCCCTACTTCTTGCTATGAAGGACGGAATGTAGAGGAAGTGCGCTTCGCCACAGGTAAGGCGATGGGCGAAAAAGACGACACGGAGGTTGACTGCGCATGCGGCATCCCTGATTCTGGTGTAGGCATGGCTTTCGGTTATGCAGCAGGACACGGAGTGCCTTATCAGCGTGCCGTCTGCAAATATACCCCGACGTGGCCGCGTTCGTTTACCCCGAGTGTGCAGAGCCGTCGTGAGTTCATTGCAAAAATGAAGTTGATACCCAATAAGGATGTCATTCGCGGGAAGCGCATCGTCTTCTGCGATGACAGTATCGTACGTGGAACGCAGTTGCGCGACAACACGCAGGCACTTCATGAATGTGGTGCGCAGGCAGCTCATATGCGCATTGCTTGTCCGCCGCTGATTTATGGCTGTCCCTTCATAGGCTTTACCTCGTCGAAATCTGACCTTGAGTTGATTACGCGGCGCATCATTGCCGAGCTGGAAGGCGACCCCAACAAACGTTTGGAAGAATACGCGCGTACGGGCTCGCCAGAATACAAAAGATTGGTGGAGGAGATTGCGAAACGTCTGAATCTTGACTCGCTGAAGTTTTCTACCATCGAAGACCTCGTAGCTTCCATTGGACTTCCGAAGTGCAAGATTTGCACGCACTGTTTCGATGGCAGCAGTCTGCATACGCTCGAAGACCATAATATGGATTGATGAGGCTCAATAAAAAAGTAGCGAGGGATAAGTCTTATTAAGGACTTATCCCTCGCTACTTTTTTTCGTTTGAAACTTATTGCTCCTTCCCCCATGATTCTGCGTTTGGAATCAAGGGCCAGGGACATTCATGCAGCCCGCCGAACGTCAAGTCTGCCCATTCGCTGACGATGCTTTCATCGTGAGTCGTAGTTAGTCCGACTACGAAAGCGCCACTTGTCCGTGCGGCTTTTAGTCCGTTGATGCTATCTTCAAACACAGCGCATTCCTGTATGTCTGCTCCCATAGCCTCTGCCGCGCGTAGGTAGCAGTCAGGGAAGGGTTTTCCTCGGCCAGCATCTTCTGCCGTGAAGATACGGTCGAAGAGGAGGTGGAGTGAGGGCTGTTGTTTTGCCAGCGAAGCCATTTTCTGCTTATTGCTGCTCGTTACGACTGCGCACGGTATGCCAGCCGTATGGAGCTGGCCGAGAAATTCTTCCACCCCGGGGAAGACATCGTAGCGCATGGTAGCTTCGAAATCCAGCAAGCGAGCTTCAACATTGTCAAAGATAGCATCATCGCGGAAGTATTTTTCGCGAATGGCAGTCAGGGCGTTTCCCTTGATGCTGAAGGCAAAGTCAGGGAGTTGCGGATAGTAAGTTTGTCCGATGGCCTGCCAGAACTTTGAATACTGGGTTTCCGTGTCAATGATGACACCATCGAGGTCGAAAAGGGCAACTTTCAGCATAGCAGCAATATGATGGTAGAGGTGATGGATGGGGTAGGGGAGATGAAAAAGGGGCGTTCCATACAGATATATAGCACACCCCCTATTGTTTTTATGAAAATCTTAGAGGAAATGATAGAGGAAAGTGGCATTACCCGTGAGTGCCGGTTTCTTCTGACCCTCTATCTCAATCTTGAAGGCGATGACAGCCTTGCAGATACCATGGATATTGGCAATGTCGGCGAGTGTGGAAATCATGCGTATGCGCTGTCCGCTCAGCACGGCCTGTCCGAATTTCATCTTGTCCATACCATAGTTGACCATCATTTTAAGGTTGTTGACCTGAATGGTCTGTTCCCAAAGGTGAGGGAGGAGGCTGAGCGTCAGGTATCCATGAGCGATGGTTTGTCCGAAGGGGCCATTCTTGGCACGTTCGGGATCAACGTGTATCCACTGGTGGTCGAGCGTGGCATCAGCAAACATGTTGATGCGCTCTTGAGAAACTTCGAGCCAATCGGAAATTCCGAGGGTTTCGCCTACGTGTGATGCAAACTCTTCGTAGTTGTTGATGATAAGCATGATGGTTGTCTTTGAATATTAACTGTTCTGATAAATATATAAATAAGTGTGTCCGAAAGAAGTCTTGTGTCTGAAGTTTTCTGTATGAGTGGCGCGGCTATCCAATCATATCAAACTCGGCAGTGACGAGGAGTGAAACAATCTGAATAGCAACTCCTGTTGTTCTTTTTTTATGTTGATAGCGCGAAATTACGAAATTCCCTGATTTTTTTTGTGCTTTTATCTTGAAAGCCGTACTTTTGCGTTGATTTCCCGAATGAAGTGTATGTTGTGTGTTCAAAAACTCATGTTTTGGGAGATAACCGCATACACAGAGGAGCAATTAGCTCCTCTCCCTCCACTGGCAGATATTTCATCTCTATTATTTATTTTATTTTTTTACCATTATGAAACTCAAAACTTTTGTATTTGCGCTTATCGCATGTTTTCTGACCACGAGTTGCTCGCTGACCAATGCTGCCAAGGGTGGTATGATTGGTGGTGCAAGCGGTGGTGCAGCTGGTGCTGCTGTAGGTCTGCTCATCAGCAAGCTCGCTGGCACTAATACGGCTAAGACCACGAGTATCGCTGCTGCCGCTGGTGTGGCAGTAGGTGCAACGGCTGGTTCGCTCATCGGCCACAAGATGGACAAGGCTGCTAAGGCTGCCGCCGCTCTGAACGGTGCACAGGCCGAAGTCCTCACTGATGGTGACGGTACGAGCTACGTGAAAGTAACCTTCGATAGTGGCATCCTCTTCGCTTCTGGTAAGAGCGTGCTCAACGCTGCCGCACAGAGCAGCCTGAGCAGCTTCGCAAAGAATGTGCTCACCCCTGACATGGATGTGAACATCATTGGTTATACCGACAACGATGCTTGGAGAGGTTGCACCCCCGAGCAGAGCGTACAGAAGAACCTCGACCTTTCGCAGGCTCGTGCAAACGCTGTGAGCAATTACCTGAAGAGCAATGGTGCTACTGCTACTCAGATTAGCAGCGTACAGGGACTTGGCGAGGCCAATCCCGTTGCCAGCAACGATACTGCTGAGGGCAAGGCTCAGAACCGCCGCGTTGAGGTTTACATCCTCCCCTCGGCTGCCATGATTGAATCTGCCAACAATGGTACTCTTAAGTAATCTGTATTGATTTCCCCATCTCGCCTTGCTCAATAACAGTGTGAGGCGAGATTTCAAAAGAGCGGCACAGGAATTAGCAATGATTCCTGTGCCGCTCACTTTTATTTTTATAACTATAATCATAGCTGCTCGCTGAAAGCCTCAATGGCCTGTTCTGCCGTCTTGACAGCTTCCGCCAGCGAGCATCGCAGCTCGCCACCCGAAGCATTGAGGTGTCCGCCGCCGTTGAAGAAACGCTGGGCAATAAGATTGCAGGGGACATCCTCTATGGAGCGCAGGCTGACGTGAATTTTATCCTGAACGACGGTGTCTTCGCGCAGGGATATCGAGAGTCGGCATCCGCGCACCTTCAGCGGCTCGTTGACGAAGCCCTCTGCGTCGCCGCGTTTGTACTTGTAGGCCTCCATGTCACTACTGCTGTAGGCAATGATGGCCGCTTTCCCCGACTTGTAGAACTGCAGGCGCTCGTTGAGTAGAAAGCCCCAGAACTTCAGTCTGTTTGTCGAGAAGCAGTGGTAGATGTTGCGGTATATACGCTCTTTGTCAATGCCTTTGCGCATCAGCAGACTGACTATCAGATAAAGGTCGGGGTCGTTGCTGTTATAGGCGAAAGACCCTGTGTCAGTCATGAGACCACAATATAGGCAGCAGGCTCCCGACCGTGATAGATGGTCATAACCTCCCAGCGTGTAGATCAGGCGAAACACCAGTTCGCAGGTGCTGGAAGCTTCGGGGCTACTAATCGTAAAATCCGCGCTTGAAGTATCTGGGTCGAGATGATGGTCAATCATCAGTTTTTGTGCCTTCGACATCTTCACCAGTTCTATCAGTCCCTCATCGTTCAGGCGATGCGTTTGGCTGAAGTCGAGCAGGCAAAGTAAGTCGGCTGCCGCAATGGCTTTCCGAGCACGAATCTTTTGTTCATCGTCAGAGAAATGTAGGATATGCTGCGCGCCAGGCATCCATTTTAGGAAGTCGGCTTCTGGGTCAGGCATGACGATGCTCACCTGCTTTCCCAGATGTCGCAGATATTCTGCCCATCCCAAAGCCGCACCAATAGCATCGCCGTCAGGGCGGCAGTGACCTAAGATGACAGCTTTCCCAGCATTCTTCAGCAGTGTCACCACTTTGAGGAGTGCTGCGTTTTGCAATAAGGGTTGAAGTTCTGGCATATTTCGGTGGTAGAGTGCTGAAAAGGGTGATAAGTAAGTTGTTTTGTCAGATTAAGCCCTCTATGCAAGATTTTTCAGTGCGATGATTTCATCAGCAGGGTCAGAAGCTCCAAAGACGGCCGTACCCGCTACGAGTACGTCAGCTCCAGCTTCTATCAGTTGGCGTCCTGTGCCGCGGTTTACGCCGCCATCTACCTCTATGAGAGCCTTTGAGCCCGTCTCTTCCAGCAGAGCGCGCAGACGCTCTACCTTTTTGACCGTGTGGGGGATGAACTTCTGACCGCCATAGCCAGGGTTGACGCTCATCAGTACCACGAGGTCCACATCCTCAATAATATCTTCCAGCACGCTGACGGGAGTGGCAGGATTCAGCACGACGCCCGCCTTCATGCCTTTTGCACGTATGCTTTGCAACACTCGATGCAGATGGGGGCAAGCCTCATAATGCACGCTGACGGCGTAGGCTCCTACATCGCTCAGACGGTCAATGAATTTTTCCGGCTGTACAATCATCAGATGCACGTCCAAAGGTTTCCGAGCATGGCGTGCCACGGCTTCCATCATTGGGAATCCAAAAGTGAGGTTGGGCACGAACACGCCGTCCATGACATCAATATGAAGCCAGTCGCACTGGCTGTTGTTGAGCATTTCGGTTTCTGCGCGGAGATTGCCGAAGTCGGCACTCAGCATAGAAGGGGAAATCATTACCATAGTGGAGAGAAGTTTTTAAGGTGGTTATGTGGCAAAAATACGAAGAAAACAGGAAATAATGCTGCTTCTCTTGGCGTTTTTGATTATTTTTGCTGTCTCATTTTGTTTTTTCTCAACTATGCTTTCACTCGAAGACTATTTTCGCAACTCTCAAAATTCGGCTTATCGCATCTCGCCCGATGGGCAATACATCTCATTTCTTGCTCCGTATAAAGACCGCATGAACATCTGCGTGCACCGCATTCTTCCCCCCGACGCTGTCACTGCCGAACTCCACCTGGGAGAAACCCTGCGCCTGACGCAAGAGACGAAGCGCAGTGTAGCAGGATATATGTGGAAGGGCAATGACCGCATCATCTTTTGTCTCGACACGGATGGCGACGAAAACTTCCGACTCTACGGTGTAAAGGTGGATGGCACGGAGATGCAGTGCTACACGCCTTTCGAGGGTGTACGTGCCACGCTCATCGATGAGCTACCCATGTGTCCTGACGAAATGCTCATCTCCCTCAATCGTCGCAATCCCGAGGCTTTCGACCCCTATCGTTTGAACATTGTCACTGGTGAGCTGACGCTTCTGGCAGAGAATCCAGGTAATTGGCAGGGCTGGACCACTGACCACGCCGGAGTCCTGCGCGTGGTCTATGCCATCGTTGATGGGGTGAATATGCAAGTGCTCTATCGCGAGACGGAGGATGAAGCCTTCCGCCCCGTCTTGACCACCCATTTTAAGGAGGAAGTCTCCTTTCCGCTTTTCACCTTCGACAATCGCAATGTCTATGCCTTTACCAACGTCAATCGCGACCGTACGGCCCTCGTCGTGATGGACCCTCGTACAGGCGAGGAGAAAGAGGTGCTTTTTGAAAATGAGCGTTATGATGTCAGCAGCGTCTCCTATAGTCGTCTGCGTAAGCGGCTTCTCAGTGCCTATTGCTCTGGCCATAAGGCTCCTGTTCGCCATTGGTTTGATGCCGAAGAAGAAGCCCTGCGGAAGCGTTTTGAAGAACGTTTCCCCGGAGATAGGGTAGGAGTGGCAGATACCGACCTCTCCGAATGTCGCCAACTGCTCTATGTTGGGTCTGACCGCAGCCGAGGCTCCTATTGGCTTTATGACACTCTTACAGCCACCTTCACTTTCATTGCCGACACCGCCCCATGGATAACACCTGCCGACACTGTTGCCATGGAGGCTGTCACCTATCCCTCGCGTGATGGCTTTGAGATAGAGGCCTATCTGAGCTTGCCGAAGGATGCAAAACAGCCTGTTCCCATGATTATCCATCCCCACGGTGGTCCGTGGGCACGCGACTATTGGGGCTACGACAGCTGCGTGCAGTTCCTCTGCTCTCGCGGATATGGCGTGTTTCAGATGAACTTCCGCGGTTCCACGGGCTATGGTCGCAAATTTCTTGAAGCTGGCTTTAGGCAGTGGGGACTGCGCATGCAAGACGATATCACAGATGGTGTGAAATGGCTCGTGAATCAAGGCATTGCCGATCCTGCCCGCATCGCCATCTATGGTGCTTCCTATGGTGGCTATGCAGCATTGGCAGGAGCCTGCTTCACGCCCGACCTCTACCGTTGTGCCATCGACTATGTGGGTGTGTCGAATCTGCTGACCTTCTTGCGTACGATACCGCCTTATTGGCGTCCGATGTTGGAGATGATGTACGAACAAGTGGGACATCCCGATGCTGATCGTGAGCAGTTAGAAGCCACTTCGCCCGCTCTCCATGCAGACCGCATCAAGTGTCCGTTGTTCATTGCGCAGGGAGCGAACGACCCTCGTGTCAATAAGGCTGAGAGCGATCAAATGGTTGCTGCCTTGCGAAGCAGGGGCGTAGAAGTGGAGTATATGGTGAAGGACGATGAGGGTCACGGTTTTAGCAATCAGGAAAACCGTTTTGATTTTTATCGCGCCATGGAGCGTTTCTTGCAGAAATATCTGTAGGAGGCTGTTGGTTCCCTCCGTTCTGTATGCTTGCGCCCCCTCTCAGAAAAGAGGGGGCGCAAGCATTCTTTTTGACCGATATTCTTCAAACAAAAAATCTCCCACTCTCTTCACAGAAGAAGAGGGTGGGAGATTGTATTTCTCGTGCGTTTGATAGCCTGATTTACTTGCGGCTGCGAGCGTAGCGGCTCATGAACTTATCAACGCGACCAGCAGTATCGACGAGCTTGCTCTTTCCAGTGTAGAAGGGGTGAGAGGTCGAAGAGATTTCGAGCTTTACTACAGGATATTCTACGCCTTCAAATACGACGGTGTCAGTCGTTTTGCACGTAGAACGAGAGAGGAACATGTCGCCGTTGCTCATATCCTTGAATACGACGGGACGATAATTTTCGGGATGGAGTCCTTTTTTCATTGTGTTTGTAAGTGGTTATAATTGTTCGTTTATTTTTGTGGATGGGTTTCCCGAGCGAACACGGTAAACTCAATAAACCGCTGCAAAGTTACGCCCTTTTCTCTTTTTAGGGGCGCGAAGTGTAGTGTTTTCTTTGTAAATTTATGGAGCTGCAGCGCGTTTTGTCATCTCGTGGTGCTTTTTCTTGTGATTCGGGGGGGGGAAGAAACCTTCCTCCCCTTGAATCAGACAGAATTGTTCAGTTATTTCTTGCAGCAGTCCTGCGCAGTTTTTGTGCAAGTCATCTTTTCGTGGCAAGCCCCGTGAGCAGCGTGGCGTGCAGGCAGGGTGGAGCATTGTTCAGGCTTAATGTCGGTGAACTCTTTCTCGCCCTGCTTGCGATAGCGGACGTTGGCTGCATCCCAATAGCTGGGCCATCCGTTGAAGATGCCTCCCACGAAGAGCGTCTTGAGGGCATGTTTTCCAGCCTTCAGTGCAATTTGGGTGCCGTTGTAGCTATTGCGCGGAATGTAGAGGTCGCGGTTGTCAACGAGGATTTCACCATCGAGCCACAATACAGAGTTGAGGGTGAAAAATTCGTAGATACCGTCTTCAGGAATCTCTACCAAGCATTCTGCCGTAGCAGCATAGTTCTTCACACCGCGAACGTTGCCAGGCACTTTTTCTACCGTGCGAACGCTCTCTAAGCGCGGAGCGATGCTGTCGATGCTCCATGCGCAGCACGGCACATTGCCCGAGAAGTTATAGTCGCCATAAGCCACGCGCATCCGTACGCCCTGTAGGGGCTGCTGGCAGGCAGGAGCGGTTTCGCAAGTTTGCTTGCCCGCTTGCTTCTTCCCTTTGCCCTTGCCTTTCTTGTCAGCCTCTTTGCAGGGTTGCGGTGCGTCTTGCGGCAGCGGTTTGCAAGCCAAAGCCTTGTGCCAAGTGTCTTTTTTGATGTTGAAGGTGCGTGTGGGACCCAGCTTTCCAGAGGGCAGCACGCAGCGCGCTTTCACCACGGTGGTATTCGTGAAGGTCAGCGGTGCGGTGTATTCCTTCGATGAAGCCGTAGGCTCTGCCGTATCCGTCGTATAGACGATGCGGAGCGGACGAGTGCTGGTCAGTTCAAGTGTATATTGGTCGAGGAAGGCAATGTTGTTACACTGTGCCCCCACCTGTTCCGGCATGGGAATGTGGTAGTTGATGTCGTGGGCATCGAGGCGCAGGGAAGCATCGCCGTCGGCGCGACGTTGGAAATCCTTGAAGTCGCGGCTTTCCATCGGGCTCCATGCCACTTCAGCAAGGGCGAGGGCGCGCGGATAGAGGCGATATTCCAGCACATTCGTATTGTGGATATATTCGCTCCAGTTGTTAGCCTGCACTCCCAACACGTAGCTGTCCTTACCCTCGTCCTTCAGTGCTTTGGGTACGGGGTCGTAGGCATATACTTTTTCGAGTGTCGAATAGCCGCCGATGGCATTCGGCTCCGTGATGGGGTCGCCCTGATAGTGGTCGAAGTAAAGTCCGTGGCTACCCGGCGTCATCAGCACGTGGTGGTTCTTCTTTGCAGCCTCGATGCCGCCCTCTTCGCCGCGCCAACTCATGACGATGGCAGAGGGGTCGAGGTTGCCGCCTTCGAGTATTTCATCCCATCCTATGATGGTCTTTCCCTTCGAGGCGAGATATTTTGCCATTCGCTCGATGATGTAGTCCTGCAGCTGAGCTTCCTTGGTGAGTCCAAGGTCCTTCATGCGTTGCTGGCATTTTGCACATTCCTTCCATTCGCCGCGTGGACTTTCGTCGCCGCCGATATGGAAATATTTGTAGGGGAAGAGTTCCGTAAATTCGTCAATCTCGTCTTCGAGGAATTTGAACATATCCTCCTTGCCCGGGCACATCACGATGTCTTCCACACCCCAGATGATGCGAGGCGTGATGGCCTCGCCTTTGCATGAGAGGTTGGGGTAAGTGGCGATGGCTGCCAACTCGTGTCCTGGCATTTCCAGTTCCGGGATGATTTCGATATGGCGTTCCTTGGCGTATGCCACGACATCGCGGATTTCATCCTTTGTGTAATATCCGCCATACACCGTTCCGTCGCCTTCCGTGCGGAAAGAACCCTTCTTGTTGAGTTCGGGGTGCTTTGTGCTTTCCACGCGCCATCCTTGGTCTTCCGTCAGGTGCCAGTGCAGGCGGTTGAACTTCAGTGTGGCAAGCATATCTATTTGCTTCTTCACTTCCTCTGCGGAGAGCCAGTGGCGGCAGGGGTCGAGCATGACACCGCGATAAGCGAAGCGGGGAGCATCCTTGATATCTACGCCTGCCACTTCCCATGCAGCCGTTCCTTTTCCGCCGTCCGCCTTCTCCACCTCAGGAGGCAGGAGCTGCAGCAGTGTCTGCATACCTCTGAACAAGCCTTCGGCAGTCTTCGCTGTTATTTCCACACCCGTGGGCGATGCCGTCAGGCGGTAAGCCTCCTGTGCGCTGTTAGGATTGGAGGTGTAGTTGATGCCGCTGTCGAAACGACTGTCAATGTTGAAGCGGATGCTCTTGCCCTTAGCCTTTCCTGTGCTGACGTTGAGGTTCCAGCCAGTGGAAGCCTTCACCTTCGAGGCGAAGAATGTAGCCACTTTTTTGGCATTCGCATCAGTGGCGACGATGGCGGTGGAGGCATCAAAGACGAACGCGCCATCACACTCTGTCAGCGATACGGGGCGTGGGATTAGGTTGAAGTCGCGGGCAAAGCCTGTTGTAGCAGAGAGGCTCATGGCCAAGACTGCTCCAATCAGAAGTCTGTTGATTTTCATAAATATGGTATTAAGGTTTTTATGATTTAAGTAGGTAATCTCTCGGTGGGGTAGGGGCAGGATTGCCTTTCTGCCGAATGCGCTCTTTTGAAATGGTGGAGGGGAGCATCATGGCAACCTATTTCAGAAGGTCAGGTCTCAGTCGTGCCGTCCGTTCCAAAGCCTGCTCCATCTCCCATTTGGCAATGTTTGCATCGTGTCCTGAGAGCAAGATGTCCGGCACGCGCCATCCCTTATATTCTGCGGGGCGCGTATAGACGGGCGGCTCCAGCAGATTGTCTTGGAATGAGTCAGAAAGCGCACTCTGTTCATCGCCGATGACACCAGGTACGATACGCACAATAGCATCCGTTATGCAAGCTGCAGCAAGTTCGCCTCCTGTCAGCACATAGTCGCCCACAGAGATTTCGCGAGTAATCAGATGTTCGCGGATGCGGTAGTCTATACCCTTGTAGTGGCCACAGAGGATAATGATATTTTCGCAGAGAGAAAGCTGGTTGGCCAAGGGCTGGTTGAAGCGTTCGCCATCGGGAGCGGTGAAGATTATCTCGTCATAATGCCGTTCTGCGGTGAGGGCAGCGATGCAGTCATCAATGGGCTGACACTGTATGACCATGCCTGCCCCACCGCCGTAGGGATAGTCGTCCACGCGCCGATGCTTGTCGAGTGTGTAGTCGCGCAAGTTGTGGACGTGAATTTCCACCAGTCCCTTTTTTTGCGCCCGGGCCAGAATGGAGGTGTTCACAAAGCTGTCCAGCATTTCGGGCACCACTGATAGGATGTCTATTCGCATTTTCGTTCTTGTTCGTAGCCCCTGCCGTTTCCGTGGCTATTCCGCTTCTCTCCATTGAGGGGGAAGGGGTGTGAGGGGAAAACTGAAAGGGGGAATTTTGAAAGAGAGAGGGAGAATCCATGCTCGTTCTGCATCCGTTGTGTCTCCGCCGAGGAAGGCTGCAGCGGGGAAGTGAATGGCCGTTTGAGCATTTGTGTGCAAAAATACGTCATTTTACTGGAATTTTCCGAACATTGCCCCTCTTTTTCGCTTTTTTTGTCCCATCTTGTCGTTTTTTGCCCTATCTCAAAAGCCGCATCCGCTTCCTTTTTCCGTTTGCAGACAACACTGCATGTAGTAATTTTTGTCTGAAACACTTCGAAAACTGACCATAAACGCGTAATTTTGCAGCGGTAACTGCGGTTGCTCTCTTAGATACCCCCCCTGTTTTGATGCCATGGCTTATAAGTAGGTCATGAAAATTTGTTTGCAGCAGGAATCTAATGCTGGCGGGGTGCGTTCCGTACGTAGGAGCAGCACGATTGTTATCGTCCCCATCCCCACTCATCTTATACTAATATGACCGACACCGAACGCATCTTATCCCTCCGTGCAGCCCTCCACGAGCACAATCGTCGCTATTACGTGGAGAATGCACCCACCATCTCCGACATAGAATTCGACCGCCTCATGCATGAGCTCGCCCATCTTGAAGCCCTTCATCCGGAGCTTTACGATGCCAATAGCCCCACGCAGCGAGTGGGCAGCGACATCCAGACGGACTTTCAGCAAGTGCCCCACAAATATCCCATGCTCTCCCTTGGGAATACCTACAACCGCGATGATCTTAGCAGCTTCTATGAGCGCGTCAGCCAAGGTCTTGGTCGTCAGCCCTTCGACGTCTGCTGCGAACTGAAGTTCGACGGCCTGAGCATTTCCCTCATCTACGAAGATGGTTGCCTCGTGCGGGCCCTGACGCGCGGTGATGGCGAAAAGGGCGATGATGTCACTGCCAACGTCCGCACCATATCTTCCATTCCCCTCCAGCTCCGTCCCGATAGCGGCTATCCCCCGTCCTTTGAAGTTCGTGGCGAAGTGCTCATGCCTTGGGAGAGCTTTGAAGCCCTCAATCTTCAGCGCGCCGCTGCCGAAGAGCCCCTCTTTGCCAATCCCCGCAATGCAGCATCGGGAACGCTGAAGAGTAAAGACAGCCGTGTCGTGCGGAGCCGACACCTGGATGCCTATCTTTATGCCCTGCTTGGCGATGGCATAGAGGGAAGCAGCCACTATGAGAATATGCAGAAACTCCGTTCGTGGGGATTCCGAGTCAGCGATGATATGTGCCGCTGCAGCACGCTGCAGGAAATCTTCGCCTTCATCGATCATTGGGATACAGCTCGCCATTCCCTCCCCGTCGCCACCGATGGCATCGTGCTGAAGGTAGATAGCATCCCCCAGCAGCAGACCTTGGGCTTCACCGCCAAGTCGCCCCGTTGGGCCATTGCCTATAAATTCCCCGCTGCCCGCGCGCTGACGCGGCTGAAGGACGTGACGTTTCAGGTCGGACGCACGGGAGCCGTCACCCCCGTCGCACAGATGGAGCCCGTGCAGCTGGCTGGCACCGTTGTGCAGCGAGCCTCCCTCCATAATGCCGACATCATTCGTTCCCTCAACCTTCATATCGGCGACTATGTCTATGTGGAAAAGGCTGGCGAAATCATCCCCCAAATCGTCGGCGTTGAAGTCTCGCGTCGTGGGGAAAACACGGGAGCCGCAGTGTGCTTTGCCACTCATTGTCCCGAGTGCGGCACACCCCTCGTGCGCTATGAAGGCGAGGCTGCCCACTATTGCCCCAACGATGTCTCCTGCCCGCCGCAGATAAAAGGGAAAATAGAGCATTTCGTCTCGCGCGATGCCATGAATATCATGGGGTTAGGTACGGAGAAGATTGCAGAGTATGTCGGTTCGGGCCTCCTTCGCGATGCCTCCGACCTCTATGCCCTCCGCACCGTCCCGTGCGATGGCTACATTGCCCTTGTGCGGGATGATGTTACGGCCGAGGCGTTGCACGATGCCCTTTTCTGCCCCCTCTTCTCCGCCGAAGGCGATGGCGCGCGTCTGCCCTACGTGCTCTTCACGCCCGATTCTCGTACGGGGCGTTCCCTCTCGTGCGACAATCTGCTTCGCGCCATAGAAGCCAGTCGGCAAGTTCCCTTCGACCGCGTTCTTCTCGCCCTCGGCATCCGCTTTGTGGGGAAGGTTGCCGCCAAGACGTTGGCGCAGCATTTCCGCAGCATGGAGGCCATTCGCCGAGCATCTGCCGAGGAGCTTCAGGCCGTGGAGGGCATTGGCGCGACGATAGCCCAGAGCATCCGTAGCTATTTTGCCCGTCCTGCCGATGCTGCCTTCGTCGCGCGCCTGGCAGACTATGGCTTGCAGATGTCAATGCCTGAGCGAGAGCGTCGCGGGAGCGAACTGGCTGGTCTTTCCATCGTCGTCAGCGGCACGTTCTCCCACCATTCGCGCGATGAATATAAAACGCTGATAGAAGCTCATGGCGGCAGAAATGTGAGTAGCATCTCGAAGCAGACATCGTTTGTGCTGGCAGGCGAGCGCATGGGTCCCTCGAAGCTGGAGAAGGCGCAGCGTTTGGGCATTCCGCTGATGGACGAAGCGGCTTTCCTCAATCTCTTGGAGCAGGGCAAAACGCCCGACGAATGATGCCCACGCTCGCACTGAGGGTGGGAGCGGTGTGGACTCTAAACTGAAGACAGTGCGCCCCGGACAGAAGATAGCCTTTCCATTCGGCTGGTTTTCTTCTGTCCGGGGCGCACCCTTCTGTCTGCTATTCGGAAAATTGATAGCCGAAGGAATGCCTAACACGAATGGCAAACTGGAGGGCACGTTCACGGACCTAAAAAAGAACCTGAACAATCATAGTGGAATGAATGAAGAGAATCGCAAGCGATTTCACAGGCAGTCATTTAGGATAGCATAAATGCCTATTCTATATGTTATTTACCCGATATATTTTTGCAATATGTCTCTTTTACGCTGTGGGCAAGACTGCATTACTCTTCTTGCCTCAGATATGATGGTTTCATATTCACGCACCTTTTCTATTATGGACATTTGCTCTTCCCTATCGATTAATGGGATTTGAAATCTGAGGATATGGTTTTTGTTGCCGCGTGGCATTTTTAGACCCTTTACATCTGTCATGACATAGTCGAAGAACTGTTGTCGGCGCAAAGTGTTATAGAGGAACTCTGGGATTATTCTCTCATCCTTCACCCGAATGACGAGCACATCAGGACTGCACCCTCCATCACGGTCTGCAAGCCATAGCTTCTTCAAATAAGGACGAATATTTGAGAGCAGGATGTCGCCCTTGCAATACTCCACAACGGTATCTGTTGTTGGAGTACCATCGTACTCCAACATTCCTTCACAGTTTTGTAGCAGGTTGTCGGTGCTGACATAACTTCCTTTGTCTATGGAAGAAAAGACTATGCGAGCGGTGGCATATTCGCAAATGTCGCTAATCTGAATTACCCCCCCCCATATTGGACTTCGCCACAACTTCGAGACGGTCAAAGATGTCACTTATCTTCTTCCTATAAGTTTCAATAGTCATGCGGCTGGTGTTGTATTCCTTATCAACGGCTTCACATTCCTTCACAATCTGTTGCTGGATAGAGGGAGGAGGCACAACAATCTGGATGTTGGCAAGATTTGCCAAAGAAATAGACGGTGGATTAGATTTAGAGGAAACCTCCCCCAATTCGACATATTCTTGAAAATAGATGAATAAATACTTTGGAAGCAAAATATTCTTATCTTTTACCCATAAGGCCATTGTATTGTTGTCAATAGCAGCCCTTCTACCCAAAATTCTCTTTTTATTTGTATAAATAGCCATTCCGACTTTAGGAAAAACAATGGTGTCTATCTCAAATATAGTAGCCTTAAGCACATCAACTAATAATTTTTCTTCAACATAGTTGTTGGAAACCTTCATTGTTTGCTGATTCTCAGGATTATTCATATCACTTACCTTAAAAAACGGAACATCCCCTGTGTTTGTGTTACCCTGATAAACTGGTTTGAAAGTATCACCTCCTTTTATATTTGCAAGAATACCAAGTCTTTCTTTTGGATATTTTGAGCGGATTTCTATGGATTCACCCACAAATGTTTTTAATTCTTTATCAAATTCCGCCCTTGAGAAATCCATCATATCCTTTAGCCAATAAGTCTTAGCATACTTTTCAAGATGAGCTGGTACAGAAGTCACAGTGCCGTTACCAATAAACGAATTGCGAATGGCAGATGCCAACGTGCCACGAGCAAATCGATCATCGGGATTGTAAAGCATACCGCCAGGCTGGTTGATGATGATGCCCTCCGCACCCTTGCGGTTGCTCCAGTCATAACCCAGGAACGATTTCTGCTCTTTGTTGTCGACAGGCGACGTAATGACAAGAGTGCGTTGCTCTCTTGCCAAAGCAAAATAGTATAGTTTATCACGCTCAACTCTAAGTGCAAACTCATAGAATTTTTCCTTGCGAATTCTTTTTTCCTCTTCTGCAGTGCATTTTTTTGGCAATGTGATTGACATTTGTGCAAAAGCTTCGGCATAGACTTTCAGGTAGCTGTTTGCATATAGTTTCTCCCAATCCATTTCTTTGCGGATGAAACGGATGTATTCCCCCTCCTCTATTTTCTGATGTTGGAGATATTCAGCCAAGAGTTGCCAGTCGGTGAAATTTGCCAAATCGTTGCCACTCATGATTGCATCAACACTGTCTTTTGTAAGTTCTGCAATGCGGGGAGGCTCATTGTAACGTTCAAGGAAAAGGGTCACGGTATTTGTACCTGTGGCACCGAATGTTTTGCTGCCGAAACTGACGATAGCACGAATATAAAAGTTTTGCAGCAATTCTTCTCGAGCAGCCATGTAGCTATTCGATGAATTGCTGAGAATAGACGCTGGCAGCACAACAGCTGCCAGACCTTGCGGGCGCAGCAGTTGCGAGATACGTTCAACGAAAAGAGTCTCTATCTCTTTGCCGTCGTTAGTGACTATGTCGAGTATGCGGAAGGCATTATTGCGGAGTTTGAGATGCTGCTTGAATCCACTTACAGAATAAGGAGGGTTGGCAACAAGGATGTCAAACGTTTCAGCTTCTATGCCTTTATCTGCATAGTTTTCCAGTCCGTCACCAAAGATGATGTTTGCACCGCCTGCACCATTCATGAAGAGTGAAATCTTGGAAACACGTGCGAGACGATAGTCTTTTTCCACACCATAGATATGCTTCTCCACCCATGAGTTTTCGCTTTCCCTGCGTACAGCATTGATAGCTTCAACCGCTTCCGTCAGGAAATGTCCCGCTCCGCAAGCATAGTCAATGACATTGGGCAGCCCATGATCAGAAATATATGTCTGTAAAGGCAAACTATCCCATATAAAACGAGTGATAGGCATAGGGGTAAAAAACTGACCTTCGTTCTGCTTGAATCCCTTGTTGAGCAATTGCTCAAACAGGTCACCCAAAAACTGATGCTTACTGGGATAGACGATGCGATAAGGTTGGAACAACTGTACTACTTCTACAAGTATCTTGCCGTTCTGGAAGAATAATTCTTCATTGTGTACATCCTTGAAGGCGAAGTCGTTGTTGGAATAGAATTTCAGGATACGGATAGTCTTGTTGAGCTCCTCGATGGCACGCTTGCGCTGCTGCCCCGTATATTGCATAAACAACCGCTCTGCATAATCGGCTTCGACATAGAATATCTTTTCTCTCATGAATTCCTCCATACCTTGGGTGTGAAGGCGTTGAAGGCGGTCTTGAAGACTTTCGTAGGTGTCAGTGCCTTGTTTGTATTGGAACTCAACCTCCTCAAAATTCTGTTTCTTAATCTCGTCCACCAGTTTGCAGATGAAGAGAGCCACCAATCTGTTGAAGGCATTCTCCTTGTCAGAAACGTTATTGTGGCGCAGAATCTCCTCAAAACGGTTTACTATTTTATCATCGGGAGTGAAGTCGCGTAGCTTCTGTTTGCGCAAAGGGGGTATTCCAATATTATATGCCTGACTGTCTTCATCAAAGATTAGGTTATCCAGCCATGTTTTGTTGTATGTCTCGCACCATACATCAAAGCGTTCGGCGTCATTTTTTGCATTACGGTAAATCAGAACATCCTTGTCTTTCTTTGCCATTTCCTCAATGTTCTTGTCGTCAGAACAAGAAATTACCTGTGACTTTACCTGCACTTGTCCATCTTTCCAATCAGAAGCATAGAGAGCCAGCCAGCGTGTGGCATTTTCCTGCTGCCAATAACTGAAAAGTTGTCCTCCGTATTCCTCGGTGTTCTTGATTTCCTTGTTATATTCAGAGCCTGCTGTCTTGCATTCTATGATTATCAACACATCGCCTTGTTCGTCTCTCACAACTATGTCAGCCTTGCCACCTTTTGCGTCTCGTCCAAGTTGCCATTTAGGTTCCAATTCAATATGTTCTGGACGATAACCTTTATCCAAGAGACGGCACACGCATTCGAAGACCACAAAATTCTCATTGTGAGAAAAATTGCTTGTAGTCCTATCATTGACAATTAGTCCTTCTGTCTCGGGATAGACGAGCTTCTCATTGTCAAAATCCACATGAACACTGCATGAATCGTATTTTTTAGTGAAATATTCCCCAACAGAATTTTTCTCAAAATCCAGATTCAAGAGGACATCTTTTAAATTATCTTTTGTTATCATTATTGTCTTGCGAGAATTTATGATTTGCGAAATTACTTTTTTAGTCACTTGCCTCATCTAAGAGCAGTTTCCAAGACCCTCCCTTAGCAGGTCCTATGCGTTTTATGATGCCTTTCTGTTGGAGTGCCTTTAGATTGCTCTTTACCCCATCTTCTGACAATGAACCCAAGTTAGACGCTATTTCTTTACGTCCTGCATGTGGATTCTGAAGCAGAAACTCGATAATTCCTTTCTGTATAGGCGTAATCTCAATGTCTTGTTTCTGGGTAGTTTCTGGGTAGTTTCTGGGTAGTTTCTGGGTAGTTCCGCTTCCTTCCTGGTCTGTTTTCTGGCCACTTGTGATGGCCTCTTGCCCTTTTCTTGCCCTTCTTCCAATACATTAGCCCATACAGAGGTTTTCATGATGAAGGCGACCGGATGATATTAAGGTTCCTTCGTGCCAATGGCTGAGAGTTTACGGCACATACGGTCAATGCCCTCGATACGACGAGTCTTGTAGGATATACCTACGGCTATCGGTTCAATGTGAATGCTCTTGCAGTCGAATGTCTGCCCCTCGGGCATCTGACGTATCTCTTCGATAGTATATCTCATATTCTTTTCACTCCGCTTTGGTATGGCAAATCAATTCGTGTATATCCACATTGAGAGTCTCAGCTATCTGTGCCAATGTCTTCAAATCTGGTTGTGCGTGGTTGTTGCACCACTTCGACACTGTAGCAGAGTCCTTATGCAATGTCTTGGCTATCCATTTGCTCATAAAACCTCTTTCTGCCAATACGGTCTCTATACGATTTTAATCTGCCTACTTTACCTGTTAATTCTATCAATCTTGCAAGTATGCTGCTTCGTCTCTTTGTCGTAGCTGATGCCCACGAGCAGAATGTCGCCCGCGTATTCGGCTGTCTTTGCAGGATAGTCCTTACGCTTGATTTGGTCGATGGCGGTATCGGCAGGGTGGTTGAACTTCAGCTCTATAACGAGAGCAGGCTTGCTGACGTTGCGGCGGGGAATCATGACAAGGTCGGCATAGCCCTTGCCGTGGCATACTCGCGGTGGACTACATACTCAATCCTTGCCCAAATGTAGGCAACGGTCAGCACGCAGGCCAAGGAGTTCTCATCGTTGTAGGCGAGGATGCCGGTGTCTCGTCGTGAGCCAGGTCGATGGCTCTTGCCACGGCCTGCCCTTTGCCCATATAAGCCTACAATTCCGTTGCAAAGCTACAACAATATTTCTGACTTTGCAAGTAACAGACTTGATAAATGAAGGACAGGGGAGGGGGGGGCTGTGTTTTGTTTTCTATTTTGAATATCCAACCTATAAGAATCATACCGCACAGATGGCTTGCACAAAAATCCGAGACTATTCACCAAATGGATGTGACCACTTTGAGTCCTCAATGTGATGACGAAGAAGACGAAAAGTGCTCACTCCAACGCCCATAGTAATCACTATTCAAGGGGAATATCCTTTGGCATTATGAGAGAGCGAAACAGAAGAAAGAGAATGACAGACGATGCTGCAGCGAAGCTCTGCACGTGCAACACCCTGACGTGGTAAGTGCAATATCGGGACGTGCGAAATTATTGCAATGTCATATTTTTTCAGACGAAAACATGATAGGTTTATTTCAGAGACTTGATTTGCTGTGTTTGCGTCAAAAGTCAAACATAAACAATCCAAGTCAAACAATCATGACGCAATCATATATGCAAGACCATGCCATCCCCTTCTCCCTATAATCCCCCCAACTCCCCCCCCCC
>CALZJF010000019.1 GCA_945787885.1 uncultured Bacteroidales bacterium
ACGGCACGATAGTCGCAAATACATCGCAAGCTAATTTATAGAACCTACCTAAAAAAAAATACGTCTCAGCAGAACACAGTAACCGAGGGCCATGCTCTCGGTTACTTTTCGCCCTTTTTCAAAACCCCGTAACGCGAAAACCACAACGCGAAAACCACAACGATGAACACACTACTCGAAAAACTCGATGCCCTCGAACCGCGCTTCCACGAAGTCGCCACGCTCATCACAGACCCCTCCGTCATCGCCGACCAGCAACGCTACGTCCGCCTGACGAAGGAATATAAAGACCTGGAGGAACTGATGGCGGTGCGCCGCGAATATTCCCTCCTGCTGAAGAATCTGGAAGAGAGCAAGGACATCCTGGTCAATGAATCCGACCCCGAGATGCGCGAGATGGCCCGCGATGAAGTGGCTACCTGCGAACGGCGCATCCCGGAGATGGAGGAAGCCATCAAACTCCTGCTCGTGCCGAAGGACCCCGAAGATGCCAAGAACGTCGTCCTCGAAATCCGTGGTGGAACGGGCGGCGACGAGGCGGCACTCTTCGCCGGCGACCTCTTCCGCATGTACAGCAAATATTGCGAATCGAAAGGCTGGAAACTCGAAGTCAGCTCCTTCAGCGAGGGTGCTGCCGGCGGCTACAAGGAAATCGTCTGCTCCGTCACGGGGGCTGACGTCTATGGCACGCTGAAATACGAAAGCGGCGTACACCGCGTGCAGCGCGTGCCAGCCACTGAGACGCAGGGCCGCGTACATACTTCTGCCGCCACGGTGGCTGTGCTGCCGGAAGCCGATGCCTTTGAGGTGAGCATCAACGAGGGCGAAATCAAATGGGACACTTTCCGCTCCAGTGGTGCCGGCGGACAGAACGTCAATAAGGTGGAGTCGGGCGTACGTCTGCGCTACAACTGGAAGAACCCCGTGACGGGGAGCGTCGAAGAGATTCTCATCGAATGTACCGAGACGCGCGACCAGCCAAAGAACAAGGAGCGGGCATTGGCGCGCCTGCGAACCTTCATCTACGACCGCGAGCATCAGAAGTACGTCGATGACATTGCATCGCGACGCAAAAGCCTCGTCAGCACGGGCGACCGCAGTGCCAAGATTCGCACGTACAACTATCCGCAGGGACGCATCACCGACCACCGCATCAACTACACCATCTACAATCTTGCCGCCTTCATGGACGGCGACATCCAGGACTGCATTGACCATCTCATCGTGGCAGAGAACGCCGAACGACTGAAAGAGGCCGAGCTGTAAGCGAGTGGGGGCAGGCAGACACTGACGAACACACGAAACATGGGCTTTCACGGCAGACTCTTTTACTGCTGTGGAAGCCCACGTTTTTTATATTTATATTTTTGCCTCTACCTACTGCCATAGCAGTCGAGCAGGAGCCAGAAAAATCCCAGCGGCAGCACGCTCTCCCTCAAAAACACATGGGAGGACGGGCTGCCGCTGGGGAAATGCGGCTATGCAATCACCATCTTAGCGGAGCGTGATGCGATGGGGCTTCATGCCGCGGCGCACCATGCCACCGTTGTCCTTGACGACGGACGAGGGGCTGACGCGGTTAGGCAGGCTGCGAACACCGCACGAGGGCCGCACTACGGAAGCCGAAGGAGCGAATGCCGGAGCCGATGCAGCCTTGGCAGGAGTGGTGAAGCGCACGATGGTAGGCTCGCCCCATTCATTCTTGCCATTCTTGCCCACGGCGATGGCCACACACTCAGAATTGGGGTCAATCTGGAAGTCGGTGGTGAGGGGCTCATAGTTGAACCAGTATGCCATGCCAGCCATGGGAGGTTCGGAGCACAGCTCGGCAAGCGTCTCTTCCTCATGGCCGTCGTAGCCCTGCAGTTCGCCATGGTCCTGCGCGTAGCAAACGGTGTAGCGGTAGGCACCAGTTTGGTCGTTTGGCGTGAAGGTGATGAACTGCGAGGGGAGCATCTCGCCCCACCAGTCCTGAAGTTTATATTCGCCAAGCTGGATATCAACGACGGCAGCCCCCTCGCCACCCTTCGCCAAGGTGTGGACGGGGATAGTATCGCAGTCGATGAAGTTGCCATTGGCATCCCAAGCCTGCACGAAGACCTCATAGTCCATGTCGGGCCCCATGTCGTTCCAGGTATGCGAGAAGTCGGCAGCAGGCTCGACGGTCAGACCCCAAGCCTTGACGAGATCGCCGAAGTTGGCAAATCCGAATGCCGTGCAATACATCTGGCACAGCCCCTTCTCGCCCGTCACGACGGCATAGCCTGCCACGTCGGCGTTCGGCTTGCAATTGACGGTGAAGCCATAGTTGCCTACATCGGTGATGGAGGTGTTCACCATAGGGTTGCCCACGATGTCAGGGTTCGACGTGCGGAAATCTGCGCGCGAGATGCCGCAAGGAATCTCATACTGGTCGTACCCGACGGTGACCACGCTGTAGGACGTAGAAGGTTCGAGCTCGATGCCGCTCAGCTTTCCTTCGGGGAAATCCTGATAGAGCAGTTCGGTGCCCTCTGCCTCCACCTTATTGATGAGGTGTTCGGGGTTTCCGTCATAGGCTTCAACGATGTTTTTGGGGAAGAGCGCCAGACGGAAAGCCTGGCAAGCCTCTGAACGCTGCACATTGACGGTCAGCTCGCCCTCACCGATGTTCAGCACTTCTACGGAGGCCTTCACCTCGCCTTCTACCTTGGCAAAAGAGAGGTCTTCCACTCGCTCCACGAGATAGCCCTTCTGTCCGGTAGCGGTCTTTACGAGCAGGCGGTTAGGGTTGGTCTGCGCCATGCCTGCCGCTGCCGTGGCAAAGAGGAGGAGGGCAAGGCTGGCTGTCTTGGTAAATTGTCGTATCATAAGTAGGTAACAGAAATTATAGTATAGTAGGAATGATTATGGTTTGTAGGTTTGTAGGTTTGAACGTAGTATTTGGGGAGAAATTCCAGAATGCTCCCCACTTCTGCATGGCTTCAGCTTTCCAAGTGATTGCTTTCACCCCTTGAAATGATTACTTTGACGCTTCAAAATGACCATTTTGACCCTTCAGAACGGTCAGTCTGAGCAGCAACGTGCCTTTGAAGCCGTGAGTTTTGCCATAAGGAGCAATGATTCTTGCTA
Organism: uncultured Bacteroidales bacterium; assembly: GCA_945787885.1. Lineage (GTDB taxonomy): Bacteria > Bacteroidota > Bacteroidia > Bacteroidales > Bacteroidaceae > Alloprevotella. Next base: position 3,112 of record CALZJF010000019.1, read on the forward strand.
CAAGGAGCAATGAATCCTGCTATAAAATCATTTTCAATCTCAGGCCTACTGCACCTTGAACTTCAGCGTCTGTCCGGCGGCTTTGAGGATATACGCTCCCGCCGTGAAGGCGGCGATGTTCAGCTGTCCGCCTGAAGTCAGGGATGCCTGTGCCACGCGACGCCCCGCAGCATCATAGACCTCCACGGGCGTAGGCGTTTCGCCGTCAAGGCCATAGACGCGGAGATGGCTGTCAGAGGTCTCCAAGCGAAGGTTCTCCTGAAAATGTACGGGCAGACTGATGCCCGAGGTGGTGAGCCGGAAGGAAATTTTCTCCACCTCGTCGTAGCGGAAAGTGCGAAGGGCGGTTTCATTCGCATCGTTCAGGCTGAAGCTTTCTTCGCCAAGCAGAATGCGCCCGATGCCATCGATGGGCATCTCCCAAGTCTGGGCATCCGTCGTCAGCACCTGCAGATTGTCGGCGTCGCTCTGGGCAAAGGCGCAGAACGGCAGGGCGGCAAGCAGCAGGCAGAAATGGCGTGCCTTTTTGTTTATGCAAACCTGTCTTGTCATGTTCTTGTCTTTTTAATATTTATAGATAGGCCTCCCCCCAACGAATGGGCGGATGAGAAGGGGGAAGAGGCAAAATGTGCCAAAATTTGCGCTGCAAAATTACGACAATAATCAAGTATAACAAGAAAACCATGTTGTTTTTCGATTTTCGACGCCTTTTTTTGACGTTTGTTTGGGTAATCTTCTGATTTTGGGTACTTTTGCCATGTTATAACGACTCGTATGAAAACATCATTCATCTTCCGCGAATATCTCTGGATCATAGAAACTTTGCGGCGTGAAGGGAAGGTTTCGCTCAAGCAGCTCAGCGAACGCTGGCAAACGCATGGCTTCGGCGGCGGGCAACCGCTCTCGCGCTCCTCATTCACGCGCTACCGCGAAGCCATCCTTGAGATTTTTGGCATCGACATCACCTGCACCCGTGGCACGGGCTTTGAATATTATATCCGCAACATCGACCAGCTGGAGGGCAACACCGCACAGAGCTGGATGGTCAGCGCACTGAGCATCGGCAACATCGTCAGCGACCGCCTGCCGCTGCAAGACCGCGTCGTGCTTGAGCGCATACCGGCGCACAGCGAATACCTCAACACCGTCTTCGAGGCCATGTCGTCCTGCATGAGCCTCAACATTCGCTATCGGAAATATGGCTCCGACGCCGACCATCACTACGAAATCGAGCCTTACTGCCTGAAGCTCTTCAGGCAGCGTTGGTATGTGCTGGGGAAATATTCCGTCCTCGACCCTGACCTTCTCTTTGCCAAGCCCGAGGAGCGGCTGCATCTCTTCTGCTTCGACCGCATCAAGGAGATGAGCATCAGCGACCGCTTCTTCATCTACGACACGGCGTTCAATGCCGAGACCTTCTTCAAGCATGCCTTCGGCGTATATATCGACCCCACGATGGAGCCCGAACGCATCCTGCTGCGCGCCTACGGCATGGAAAAATGCTATCTCGACGAAGTGCCGATACACGAGTCGCAGCAAAAAGTAGAGGAGGGAACGGGGTATGCCGACTATGAAGTCGTGCTGCGCCCCACTCCCGACTTCTTCCATGAACTGCTCGCCCACGGCAATCGCCTGAAGGTGCTCGAACCTTCGTGGGTGGCGGACGAGATGCACCACCTCATCCGCGGCATGCTCCGGCTTTACGAGTCATGATGCGCTGCCGACCGTTAGCCTGCCTCCCACACTGGCGGAGGCTCTGCCCGCTGATTCTCCTGCTCGGCAGCCTTGCGGCTTGCACGGGGAAAGGCGCTGCCCACGCCGATGCTCAGGCAGACTGCCCGGGCGAACCGCTGCAAAAGGCACTGGCAGAGGTGGACACCGTGGGGAATATGCTCATCGAGGCCAGCATGGCAGAGAATCGGGCCACCGAAGCTCCCCTCGGATTTCAGTTGGGAGCCTCCCACGCCATGTTCAGAAAGCGCATGGAGGCCATAGCGAAGGAGGGACACGGGCGAACGGACGGCGAACGGCTCACGTATTTCACTGACCATTCTGCCGTCAATGCTGACCTCATCGTGACGAACCGCTCGCTCTTCTCCATCGGCATGCCCATTCCCGACACGCTCCGAGTCAGCAAGATAGAATATGCCTACCATCTGCCCGATGCTGACAGCCTGCAGGCGATGAACATCGTCCGCCATCTGATGGACGCCACCTCGAACGGAAAGTTTCAGGCCTCGCCCGTGATTGCCATGCAAGGGCATTTCGAACAACTCTGGACGCGGCAGAATCTGGCAGTGAAGGTCTGCTTCAACCGTTCGAACTCCACGCTCTATTTCTATGCCTTCGATGCTGCCAGCCTCAGCCGCGACGAGCTGCTCGGCATCATTGCCACCTTCAAGGCGGAAGCGGCAAAATGCCACATCAGCCTCCACGACCTGAAGCAGCGCATATACGCCTTCATCCGGCAACATCATAAGAACTACATCGGACAGGGAGGCTGGAAGGTGGACTGGTACACGACAGACATCGTCGTACGGCATCGCTATCAATTCACTGACAAATCGGGGCAAAAGATTTTCAGACGCTCCGTGTTCCACCTCGACTATCGCCTGCAGGGCATCCGCGAGTTCGTCAGCCACGAGCATGTCATCGACTGATGCCCCCTCTTCATACTGAACATCATTTTACAACACAAAACAAAACACCATTATGCAAGCGACTAAACTACTCCGGTGTCTTGCAGCCCTGATGCTCGCCATGGGGCCTGCCGCCACTGCTGCCGCGCAAAGCGACAACACCTTTGAAATTTCTCAGAACTTCGACAAATCCACCGACTTTTCGGGTGGCAAGGCCGTACCCGACGGATGGCGGTCGATAGGACAATTCGCCTTCAGCCGTATGCGCGCAAGCGACAATGGAACGCGGGCGCACTCCGGGTCGTACGTCTTGGGCACCATCAGCAACACCACCACTGCCAACCGCAATGAGAAGGTCTATACGCCGATGATGCACTTGGACAAAGGTCAGCCCTGCGAAATCTCCTTCTATCTCTATGCCCCCGGCGGCACGCCCTCCTTCGCGCGAAAGAATCAGATCGTGGTGAATGCCAAAACGGCGCAGGAGGAGGATGCTGCCTCCTTCTATGTCGGAGAAACTGAGATGGGAATCTTCGATGCCTATGCTCCCTGCACCTTCACCTTCACTCCCAAGACTGCCGGCGACTATTGCTTCGAGCTCTCGCTCGTAGCAGCACTGGCTTCGTGTGGCGCGGTTTCCATCGATGATATTTGCATCAAGGGTTTGCTGGGCGGCGGCGAGGAGCCTGAGCCTGACGAACCGACGCTGAAGCCTGACCCCGACAACGCGGAAAACGCCATCGCACTGCCCTATCTCGAATCGTTCGACAATGAGAACGACAACTATCTGGGCGACAGCTATCTGCCGCAATACTGGTATGCCACGGGCACCGCGCCTTTCGTCACTGCCAATATCGACGGGCTGCCCGCCCACACGGGCACTTACTACGCCATTGCCGTGGGCGACGGGCAGACCGAACGCGATGAGCGGCTTTACACGCCCTTCTTCATCCTCGAAGCTGGCAGGGAATATGAGATGAGCACCTTCGTACACATGGAGAAGGGCTCCACGGATGCCTGCCCCACTCTCCAAGTCAGCGTCGGAACGCAGCAGGAGGCTGACTTCCAGATTCCCCTGCTCCATCTGGCAGAATATACCAATGAGGGCTGGGAACCTGTCAGTGTGAAGTTTACGCCCGAGCTGAGCGGCCCCTACTGCTTCTCATTCGCACTGACGGGCGCGGCTGACATGACGGGATTCGTGGCTATCGACGATGTCTTCGTCACCTCTGAGGGCATGATGCTCCAGCCGCGCGCCGACTTCCGCATCAGTCATCTCTACGACTTTGCCGATGGCGGCATGATTGCCTTCAAGGATGAGCCCGTCAGGATGCACAACTTCTCAGAGTATGCCACTGCCTACGAATGGAGCGTCGATGGCGGAAAATGCAGCATCAGCGATGCCACTGCCAAGGAGCCGCTGATTTTCTTTGAGGAATCAGGCAATTTCAACATCACCCTCACGGCGAAGAATGCCGCCGGCGAACGCTCGGCATCGCAACTCGTCAGCATCGACTTCATTGACTACAACAAGGACAACTATGGCATCACCTCTTGCCCGCAGGAAGACTCCTATCTGAACCGCGAGAATCTGCCTGCATTCGACACCGATGAGCAGGACTACATAACGGGGCCGAACCACTACTATCGCCGCATTGCCGAACGCTTTGCGCTGGGCGAAGGCGTGACGACGCAGATTCAGAACATCAACGTCGTGCTGACCCACCTGAATTTCAAGGTGAAGGACAATAGCCGCGAGGAACAGCTGGCAGCCAAATTCAGCGTCGTGGTCTATGGCGAGACGGACGATAAGCTCGACGAGACCATCATCTACGGCAGATATGACAGCACGCTCTCTGAAGTCTTCGGCACGAGCGGCATCGGCATTGGCTATGGAGAATCGCGCAACATCAGTCTGCCCACGCCGATTCCCGTCAGTGGCCCGTGCTACATAGCCTTTGAATATGGCGACGACATTGACATCAGCATTGACGATCCCTACGCCGGACGCACCTACGCCGGATTCCAGGCTGTAAGCCATGCTTCTGAATGCACCACTCTCTATGTCAAGCCCGACAGTTTGCCTGAGGCTTCCGCCGCCACCGTAGGCGAATGGTGCCTGCTCGACGAGCTTGCGCCGGAATATAAGGGCACGGGCCTCTGGATGCTCATTTGGGTTTCGAGCAAGAAATCTACTGCCATCGCTCTGAACAGCATGGGCGAAACCGTGTTGGCAGTGCGCCCCGCACAGAATGGTCTGGAAATCTGCGGCACGCAGCCTGGCGAGACGGTGGCCATCTACAACGCTGCTGGACAACTGGTGCAGACAACGACGGCCACTGAAGGCTCCACCCTCGTCAGTCTGAGCGATGCGCTGCGCGGCGTGCTCATGGTTAAGACGACTGCGGGATGCGTGAAGATGGTGAGATAATACATCGCCCCTGAGGCATATATTTATAATAAGGAGGGGGCGTGCTCAGAGCACACCCCCTCTTAATCAGATAAGTAGGTAATGAAAATTTGTTCTACACTTGTATGCTATCATCATTCCTACTATGAACTGATTTTATCACCTACTTAAAACCTTTGCTTTTCATGACACTCACTACACGAACTGCACTCTCCACATTGCTGCTCGCTGCTCTCACCGCAGGAACAGCACGGGCGGTGCCTGCATATCCTGACAGCATCAGCGTGCTGCAGCCCGACGGCACACGGGTGAGCCTCTGCCTGCGGGGAGATGAATATCTGCATTGGGCTGTATCGCCTGATGGCTTCACCCTCCTTCAGGACGAAGCGGGATTCTGGACCTTTGCCACGCACGACAACGACGGACGACTCGCCCCTTCTTCGCTGCGCTACAGCAACTCGTCAGAGCCCGCCCGCCTTCAGGGCATTGCGCCCGGACTCACCTTCTGCCCGGAGCAACTGGCCGAGAAGTACCAGCGTGCTGCGCTGCCGCAGGTGTGGAAGCAGGCCGACCGCGGCTCTCTGCCACAGCGTGCTGCCGACAAAAGCCTGCAACTGGAGGAATCGTTCCCCACAACGGGAAAACACAAGTTGCTCGTATTGCTGGTGAACTTCTCCGACACGGAGACCACCTACACGCAGGAGGAAATCAGCGAGATGATGAATGGGGTGGCGTATGGCGGCAACGGCAGCTTCCGCGACTATTATCTGGCGGAATCCTACGGTCAGCTCGACATTGACGTCACCGTCAGCCGATGGGTGCAACTGCCATATTCCAAAAGCCTTTACGGCACTGACGGCGCCATCTACATCATTGGCGATGCGCTGGAGGCCTTAGACGAAGAGATTGACCTGACTGAATTTGACAACGACCACGACGGCATTCTCGACGGCCTCGCCGTCATACATCAGGGTGCCGGACAGGAGACTACGGGCAGCAGCAGTGATATTTGGTCGCACTCCAGCACCATCACGGGTATGGCGTTCGATGGCATTCAGGTGCGCCGCTATACCATCGAGCCTGAGATATTAGGCACCACGGGCGAACTCTCGCCCATCGGCGTCATCTGCCATGAGTTTGGCCACAACCTCGGTGCTCCCGACTTCTACGACACGGACTATTCCGTCTCCGGAGGCGAATATTGCGGCACGGGAAAATGGGACTTGCTGGGCTCCGGCGCATGGAATGGGAACTACGGCGACTGTCCGGCTCCCATAAATGCCTGGCAGAAAATTCAGATGGGATGGCTCTCCCCCACCCTCCTCGATACTTCGCAGCGCATTGATGCCATGCCCTCCATTGCTACGTCTCCCGTAGCTTACCGCATGAACACCACTGTGCCGGGGGAATATTTCATCTTGGAGAATCGTCAGCAAGCCGACAATGCCTTCCATGGTGCCACGCCGGGCAGCGGCCTCATCGTCTATCACGTCGATGAAGGCATCATCCGCGATAATATCTATTGGAACACGCTGAACATCACCTATCCCCAAGGCATCTACACCGTCTGCGCCGACGCCACGGAAGATGCCGGACAGCGCGTATCGTCATACGGCGACATCAACGTGGCATCAGCCTTATTCGGAGGCGAGGGGGACCACCATGCCTTCAGCGATGCCACCACGCCCTCCTCGCGCTCGCGCTCAGGGCGTTATTCCTACAAATCGCTCTCGAACATCGTCACCGACAAGGAGGGACGCATCAGTTTCGACTTTACGCAAAATGCTGTGCCTGATGCTCCGACGGGTCTGACAGCAAAAACCATTGGCAAAGCCGTCAGCCTCACATGGGATGCCCCTGCCGCCGACCATGAAGGCTTCGGCGTGCCCGCACGCTATAATATCTACCGTCAGGACGAATGGATTGCCCACACCACGGAATGCAGCTTCGTTGATGAAGAGCCTGACGATGGGGCCACCCTCGTCTATCAGGTAGATGCCGAATATGATTCCGGCCTCGTCTCTCCCTACGTCGAAACTGCCATACGTCTGCCGAAGAACATCATCGCCACCACACAGGCCGTAGTAGCAGAGGGAGACGATGCCCCCGAGGTTAAACTGACATGGACGCTTCCCACCACGCTGACGCGCATGAGCGAGGTGGATTTGTATGAGTCTGCCACATACAACTGCGAGAGCATCGAGTATGTCCACCGCTTCACCGCCGACGATTTGGCAGCCTACCGCGGCTACAAAATCCGCCGTGTGGGCTTCCTGCCCTTCTCCGGACCGCAGGAAGTGAGCATCACCCTCCGCGTTTGGCAGGCAGAGGCCGACGGTTCGAGCCCTACCATCCTTTCCGAACGCACTATCAAGGAGTTTGGCAAGTACATGTGGAACGACATTCTCCTGACGAAGGCGGTAGAGATTCAGGATCAGCCGCAACTGTGGATAGGCATTCAGGCAAAAACGCTGAAGGGCGTTGCTGAAATTGCCAACGACCATTCGGGCGAAGGCATGGGCATGGGCAACTATCTGCGCCTCAACGACGGCGAATGGCATGCCGACGACAAGACTTCCGGCAACTTTGCCCTGCGCTTCACGCTCGCTGCTCCCTCAGCCCCTGATGCTGCGTGCAGCATCTTCGCCGACGATGAGCTGACCGACCCCACGCTCGACCTGCTGTTCCCCATCGGCTTCGGCATCTATCGCGACGGCGAACTGCTGGGATATACGGGCAACACCTGCTTTATCGACCGTATGCCCGTGGGCGCACAGCCAACGTATGGCATTACGAATGTCTATAAGGGCTACAACGAGTCTGAACCTACCTTGGTCAAGGTCAGCCTGCAAACGAACGGACTGACGACGGCATCCACCACCGATGTGGCAGACTGCATCCGCCCCTACGCCGGCGGCATCTCCCTGCAGACCGACGGTGCCTGGGCCATCTACGATGCCGGCGGCCGCCTGATGAATAAAGGTGGCGGCACGAGCGGCAGCAAGATTCCTCTGCCCGACGGCTTCTACATCGTACGCACTCCCCACAGCCAGACAAAGGTTTTGCTGACGCGCTAACCCTCTCCCTGCTGATGCCTATAGAAAAGCTCCCTGATTGCCAGCTGCAATCAGGGAGCTTTTCTGTGTTTTCCGTATCAACGACTGAGGTGTCGGCTCAGGGCTTCAGGCGTCACGCCGATGTATGCCGCCACATCCCGACGACTCAGGCGCAGCAAAATGTCGGGCACGCGCTCAAGCAGGTCGTCAAGACGCTGCCACGGACTGAGCCTCGACTCTGAAATATAGTGCATGAGATGCGTATGGGCAATATATTCTGTGAAGGCGCGCACATACCTCTGTTCTTCCACGCAATGCTCGAAGAAAGCCATACGCTGTCGGCAAATTTACGAAATGGCGGGCGGAGACACAAATAAACGACACGGATGCTCCCTCAGAATATCAGACAGCCCTCTGAAAACATCGTGGCATTTTACGCAAAAAGCCCGGAGCATTCCTCCTGAACGCTCCGGGCTTTTGCTCATGATGTCTGCTTTTCAGCGTGCATGGCAATGATTAGAACACATACACTTCGCATTCCCGAACGCAGCCCGTGCTCTTATTGCCCATCTGCGGCATATATTCCAGTCCGCCAATCGTCGTTTCCTCGCCCAAGTCGATGACGAGCATCGTGGGCGCAGCCTCTTCGCCGGCGGGGAGTGCCTGCCAGTGGGTAGATTCCTGAAGGTCGAAGGCCTTGTCGGCAGTATGATTGCCCTGCAGCGTCTCGCTGCTCACATACATGGCATGCCAGTTCGTACGATTCACGCGCTTGCCCTCTCCGTCCTGCAGATAAAGTTCGGCTATCGTGGCGGGCTTGCCGTCGTGGGTAGAGGTCATGAGGAATGCCACGTAGCGTCCGCGGGCCGGCTGTCCGAAGCGCAACGTCTGATAGGTGCTGGCATTGCGTTGCAGTGTGCCGCGCAGGCAGGGCGTTTGGCTGCTCAGGTCGGGGCGTTGCCGCATGCCGTCGCCATCGCTGCGCTTGGAAGGCTGGAGCTGATCGAGGATAGGATGACTTTCGCCCCATACGATGGCTTGGCTCGGTCCTTCCACGTCGAGCACAATGACCTCGTTGCGCCCCTTCTTCAGCCAGCATCCAGGCAGATAGAGCGTCTGCTGCGGACCGATATTCCAGAATCTTCCTATCGCATGGCCATTCACATACACCTGCCCCTTGCCCCAAAGTTCCATGTTGAGGAAGGTGTCGCCAGGCTTCTTCACGTTGAAGTAGCCCCGATAGTAGCCCGCCTTGGTGGGCAGCGTAGTCGCTGCCTTCGGTTTCCCGCTCTCCAAGGCTCGGAGTGCATCTTCGTAAGCATCGGGCAGCGTGGCGCAGGTCCAGACTTTCGGAGTCAGCGTGAGCTCGGCCTGCGCAGAGGCTGCCTTGAGCGTCAAGGGCGAAACGATGCCCTTATAGTCCTTGATGCCCCATCCGAAGTTGATGCGCCCCATGCCTTCTACGAGAATCTCCAGCTTGTCGCCTGCCTTCACCGCGGGCATGCTGAGCGTCGTCTCGTTCTTCACGCGATTGATGATGCCCGTCTGCCTGCCGTTGAGGAAGACGATGCCATAGTCGTGAACCTCCGCCTCCAGCGTCGAAGCAGGAAAGTCGGCAGGCAGCGTGGTGGCATAGAGCATACTGCCCCACCCCATGTCCATATCTTCAAAGGTGAGGAGAGGCCCCGATGCCGAAATGCTGTCAATGCCCAGCGTGATGGGCGCATACTCTTCGAGCTCCATGCGAGGCAATGTGATGAGAGGCGCGGGGAGCGAGGGCACGGCAGGGAGCGGGGCGGAGGTGTAGTGGCTCAGGCATTCCCGCAGCAAATGGTACTTCGGCGTGGCCTGCCCATATTCGCCGATGGGGGCATCGTAGTCGTAGGAAGTGACGTCGGGGGCGATGCCCGGCGAGTTTGCCCCTGCCCAGTGGCCGAAGCTCGTGCCGCCGTGGGTCATGTAGAGGGAGAAGGAGATGCCCTTGTCGAGCATTTCGCTGATGCCTGCCACCATATCTTCTGCCGCACGAGTCTCATGGGCAGTGCCCCACTTGTCGAACCATCCGCTCCAAAATTCCGAACACATGAGCGGCGTGTCGGGACGCACCTCTTTCAGACGGCGAAACTGGTCGTCGATGTTGGAGCCTGTGCCGAAGTTCATCGTCCAGACCAAATCGTCGAGCCCATTCACCTCGAAGGTCGATGCCCAATCGCATTGGAAGAGCACGACATCCTGCCCCCAATGCTTGCGGAGCATATCGCGAATGGCAGCCACGTGCTCCTTATTGCGGGCGTAGGCACCATACTCGTTCTCCACTTGCACCATGATGATGGGGCCGCCCTTGTCGATGGTCAGCGGTGCGAGCTGTTCTGCCACCTTTTCTTCAAATATTCCCACTCGTTCCAGATAGTAGGCATCGTTGTCGCGCAGCTTGATGTCCTTCTTCTTCAGCAGCCACCAGGGCAGTCCGCCCATCTCCCATTCCGCACAGACATAGGGGCCGGGGCGCACGATGACGTACATGCCGTGCTTCTGCGCCAGACGGCAGAAGGCTGCCACATCATTGTTGCCCGTGAAGTCAAACTCGCCTTCGCGCTGCTCATGGATATTCCAGAAGACATAGAGGCAGATGGTGTTCATGCCCAGGGCTTTACACATTTTTATGCGGTGTTCCCAGTAGTCGCGTGGTATGCGGGGATAGTGCAGTTCGGCAGCTTTCACCGTGAAGGGCTGTCCTTTCAGGAGGAAGGTGCCCTTGCCGATGGCGAAGCTGGCATCAGCGGTTTCTGCCGCTGTCGGCAGGGCGGCTGCGGCGGGCGCAGGATTTCCCAACGCCAAGAGGGAGGCGAGACTGAGGAGAAGATGGGTGTGACGGAGTTTCATGATATATTTCTTTTTGATTATCCACGTGTATAGGTGATGTCCATGCTGCCGCGGCGCAGTTGCAGGCTGTCAGTTGTCTGGCGCACCACACGGAGCGTATCGGAGAAGGGCGCGCTGACGCCATTGCCTATGCTCATACCGTCCAGCACGAGCACATCGTGCGCAGGCTGACTCCAGCCTTTATACTTCAGCGTAGCCATGTTCAGGTAGGTTCTATAAATTAGTTTCCAATGTAAGGCAGTGTTTCTGTTTTACTTGGATGTCTTCACGCCTCTCGCACCATATCTTTTTGTCTTTCATTCAGTCACGTAGCCCGCTACGCTCCCTCGTGAAAAACAAAAACCTACGGCACGATAGTCGCAAATACATCGCAAGCTAATTGATAGAACCTACCTTCACTGATTCTGCACTGCCGTCGGCATACAGCGTGAAGCCCTGACGGGAATCGGGCTGACCGGGGATGGGCTGCGTCCAAGTGCCTTCGAGGCTGAGAGGGGCTGAATTAGTGCAAGATGACATGCCAAGACCGGCAAGGAGAATGCCGAGGGCGGCAGAGGTCTGAATAGTTTTCTTCATTTCTAATAGGTGTTTTTTTGTGTGTATGGGGGAAAAATATCTGCGTCAGGGCGATTTCGGCAAAATTAAGCACTTTACGATGAACCAACAAAGAAAATGGCCACAAAGCATGAAAACCTTGATTCAAGTCATTGAGTGCTGACTTTCCTTCGCCATTCAGCCGCGCCCTGACTTCCTTCCTTTTATCCTTGCCCACAGCACGCTCTTGCCTGCTTTCGTGCAGAAGCTCCACGCCACGCCATTGCTTGGCGCTGCCCGCACAGCAGGCAAGGGGGCGTTCTGCTGGGCTCCGGCTCCGCAAGTGGTCATTTCCGCCCCTCAGAGTGCTCACTTTCTGCCCTTTAAGCAATCACTTTCGCCCCTCAAAATGGCCACTTGGGGACGAAATGTGCCGTCGGAAGTTGAATCTTCATAGTCGGCAAAACGGCAAAATGGGGGCTAACTGGCAAATAGCAAGCCTATTCGGGGGGAATATGAGGGGGCTGTTTGGAAGAAAATGCGTATTTTTGCCCCATTGAAACACGGAAAAAAACATGAGCGAAGAATACTACGAAGACGAATATGAGGAACTGGCTGACGAATCTGCCGACGACTTCGATGCCGGCTATGCCGACGAGGTGGAAGACGCCTTGGCAGACATAGAGGCTTACGAGGATGCTGCGTACGAGGATGCTGAAGATGTCGGCGAACATGCTGACGCTTCGGGCAGGCATACGCCTGACGATGGCCACGGCGCGCAGCACTTCGCCCACGGCGCACTGCCGGGAGCTGCTGCGGGCCATGCGGCTGCGCGGGCGCGCAGAAGCCGCGTGCATGAATACACCGAAGGCGAACGCCAAAACGAACGCATCCGGCGCAGGCGGCAGGCTGAAGCGGGGGAAGACGACACTGCGGCAGGCTGCATGGCCCTATCGCTCATACTCCTCTTCATTGTGCTGTTCTTCGTCTGCTGCTGAGAAATGACGAAAAAAAGCAATCCGTGCTGTTCAGACACACTCACGTCTGAATGGCACGGATTGCTTTTTTCGTTCAGCTGACTGGGCGAGGGGCGCAGCCTTACTGCTCGCAGAACACGAGGCAGACGGGCCGCGGAGTAGCTATGCGCTTGCCCGTGTCGGCGAGGAGACCCGTAGCGGCATCGCGATCATAGATTTCCACGGCATCGGCATCGCGGCACGCCACGAGCAGATAGCGCCCATCGGGGGTGAGGGCGAAATTGCGGGGATGTGAGCCCGTAGGCTGATAGCCCACGGGAGACAGCCGCCCGTCGGCCCCCACGGAGAAGATGCTCACGCCATCGCCGCGAAGACGATGGGAGGCGTAGAGGAAACGCCCGTCGGGCGAAAGATGGATGTCGGCACTGCCCTGCCCGTCGTAACGGTCGGCCTTCACGCGCTGCACCTCCTTCAACGGCTGGGAATCGCCGGGCTGATAGGACAGGACGGCTATCTCGCCGCTTATCTCGCCAAGCAGATAGGCATACTGACCGCGGGCATCGAAACAAAGATGGCGGGGCCCCATGCCGCTTGCCACGGGGAACGACTGGGTGGAACGGGGGTAGGAGCCATCGGCGGCCTGCGGGAAGAGATGAATCTGGTCTGTCCCCAAATCGTTTGCCAGCATCCATTTGCCATCGCGCGTGAAGTTGATGGCGTGGAGATGGGGCTGGCTCTGCCGTTCGGGAGTGGGGCCGTGGCCGTCGAACTGCGTCAGCTGCCCTGCCGACAGGCTGCCATTGGCATCGCGGCGGAACATCGTCACGCTGCCGCCGAGATAGTTGGCGGTATAGAGGCTGCCGCCGTCGGGCGACAACGCCACATAGCACGGCGCACCGCCTTTTGTCAGACGCGCGCCCAGCAGTTCAAGGCGGGAGGCCTCGGGCTGGAAGACGAGATGATGGAGCATGGAGCGCTCGTCGGCATACTCGCTGACGCAATAGACATGGCGGGCATCGGGGGTGAGGCAGAGGAAGGAGGGATTTTCTATGCCCGAAGCCTGACAGCGGAGAGTGGCGGAAGCCTCGGCGGGATTGAAAGCATAGACCTTCACGCCGGGGTCGGCAGAGGAGCAATAGCTGCCTATCAGCAGGAACAGGGAAGAAAGGAATTGCATGGGGACGTTGGGCTTTTTCGGGGGGAGAGGGGAAGCGGAGACGACGGACGTTCCTCAATGGCGTGCCGCCGCCAGGACTATCTCGCTCAGTGAGGGATGGGCATGCACCATCGAGACGACTTCGCTGATGTTGCCATCATGCTGCATGACCATCGCCAACTCATGGATGAGATCGGCAGCATGGGCTCCGAGGAGGTGTGCGCCGAGTATGCGCCCACTGGCATCGGTGAGGATTTTTGCAAAGCCATCTTCTGCAGCCATAGTCAGTGCCTTGCCGTTGGCACGGTAGAAGGATTTGTGTGCCACGTATGCCACGCCCTCCTCCGCAAGCTGCTCCTCGGTCTTGCCTACCATGGCGGCCTCGGGCACAGTGAAGACGGCGGCGGGCATCACCTCCAGACGATAGGGCGAGGGCTCGCCGAGGATGTGGGCGAGGGCGGCGAAACCCTGGAACGTGGCAGCATGGGCCAACTGGCAGAGGCCGTTGATGTCGCCCACGGCATAAACGCCGGGGACGCTGGTCTGGAAATGCTCATCGACCACGACGCCGCGCTTCGACACCTCTATGCCTGCATCGGCAAAGTTCAGGCTTTCGAGGTTCGCCCCGCGTCCTACTGCCATCAGCACAATGTCGGCCTCCACACTGCGGAGCTTGCCTTTCTCTTCATAATCTATCGTCAGGCTCTCGCCCTCATGGATGGCCTTGGCGGCGGCCCCCACGTGGAAGTCGATGCCCTGACGCTTCAGGCTGGTGCGCAGGCGCTTTGCCAAATCGCGGTCGAAGAAGGGAAGCACCTCCTTGCAAAATTCCACCACCGTCACCTCCGAACCGAAGGTGCGGAATATGGCGGCAAACTCCAGTCCGATGACGCCGCCGCCGATGATGGTCAGACGGCGCGGCACTTCCTGCAGCCGGAGCATCTCCGTGCTGGTGAGCACGCCGCGGGCGTGGGCTCCTTCGATGGGCAGGAACTTCGATGTGCTGCCCGTGGCGATGATGATATGGGGGGCGGTGTAGGTGGTTTCGCCCACGGCGACGGTGTGGGCATCGACGAAGTGTGCTTCTCCGCGGACGAGCGTGATGCCGGGCGTCTGCATCAGGGCGTCAATGGCTCCCTGAAGCTGGCTGACGATGGCGTCCTTGCGAGCCATTGCCTGCGACAGACTGAACTGCACATCGCCGGCAGTGATGCCCAAGGCTTCAGAATGACGTGTGGATTCGAGCACTTCGGCAGTATGGCAGAGGCATTTCGTAGGGATGCAGCCTGCATTGAGGCAGGTTCCGCCCAAAGGTCCGCGTTCGATGACCACGGTCTGCAGTCCTGCCTTTGCAGCATGTACGGCGGTTTCATAGCCTCCGGGGCCTGCACCAATAATTATCAGTTGTGTTTGCATGGATTATGATTAGGGAAAAAGAAAAGCCTTGCAGGGGCAGCACACCGCAGCCCTGAGCCGTCGAACGGAAACGAGCGACACTCCGGGCCATGATGTATTGCCCCTACAAGGCTCTCCCCTCAGAAAATTCCGGGGGGATTAAACATTCGTCGGGGGCACTCTGTATGCTAAAGTGCTTTATAAGTGAACTTGGGCTCCTTCACAGCCTTCACATCGTCAAGGCGGCGTATCGGCGTGTTGTGCGGAGCCGTCTTAAGCAGCTGCGGGTCGGCCTTTGCCTCCTCGGCTATGCGCTTCATCACCTCGATGAAGGCATCGAGGGTCTGCTTGCTCTCTGTCTCCGTCGGCTCTATCATCAGTGCCTCGTGGAAAAGGAGGGGGAAATAGATGGTGGGAGCATGGTAGCCATAGTCGAGCAAGCGCTTGGCGACATCGAGGGTCGTGACGTGGGCGGGGTCATGATGGTCACCGCCGTACTCCTCGCGCAGACCGTCGAAGACGAACTCATGCTTGCAGAGCCCGTCGATGGGCAACTTGTAGTGGCTGCGCAGGCATTCCTTGATATAATTGGCATTGAGCACGCTCAGACGTCCAGCCATCGGCACATTTTCACGGCCGAGGCTGAGCAGATAGGCATAGGCGCGGACAATAATGCCAAAGTTGCCGAGGAAGCCCGACACACTGCCTAACGATTCCGCCTCGCAGTGCTGCTCGAAGCGTCCCTTCTCTTCGTTATAGACCACTTGCGGATTGGGCAGGCAGTGCTCCAGTCCGGCCCGCACACCTACGGGACCGCTACCCGGTCCGCCTCCGCCGTGAGGCGTGGAGAAGGTCTTGTGGAGATTGATGTGCATGACGTCGAATCCCATATCACCCGGACGGCAAACGCCGAGCATGGGGTTGAGGTTGGCACCATCATAGTACATCAGACCGCCGCATTCGTGTACCAGACGTGCGATGTCAGGAATCTGCGTCTCGAATATACCCAGCGTATTGGGATTGGTCATCATCATGCCAGCCACGTCTGGGCCGAGCAGGGGCTTCAGGTCTTCCATATCCACGGTGCCACCTGGCGTGCTCTTCACCTGCACAATCTGAAATCCTGCCACGGCTGCCGAAGCGGGATTAGTGCCGTGGGCAGAATCGGGCACGATGATTTTCGTGCGCGCCACATCGCCACGCTGACGATGATACGTGGCGATGACCATCAGTCCCGTCAGCTCGCCGTGGGCTCCGGCATAGGGATTGAGGGTGAAACGCTGCAAGCCGGATATTTCTGCCAGCGTCTTCTGCACTTCGTCATAGAGACGGAGCGCACCCTGCGCAGTACAGTCGGGCGTGGCGGGGTGGATGTTAAATCCGGGCAATGCTGCCATTTCCTCATTGACCTTCGGATTGTACTTCATCGTACAGGAACCGAGAGGATAGAACCCCGTATCTACGCCGAAGTTATTGTTCGACATATTGGTGTAATGGCGCACGGCTGTGAGCTCATCGACCTCGGGCAGGAGCGTCGGGCGCTCTCTGCGCAGAGCAGTAGGAAGTTCGGCGAGCGCATACTCAGGGAAAGCATTTGTGGGGAGAGAATATCCCTTTCTACCGGGCTTGGAAAGTTCAAACACCAACTTTCCGTAATAGACGTTATTCATTCAATGAGGAATTAGCAGGATTTGAGACTTACCAAACTTACAAAGGCATCGATTTCCTCGCGGGTGCGGGTCTCGGTAGCAGCAAAGGTCAGGCAATTGTCCATGCCTTCGGTGCAGATGCCTGCCAGATAGCCCGCTTTTGCCATCCGTGCGCGCAGTTCGCATGGGAGGCCGTCATAGCGGAGTGTGAACTCGTTGAGGAAGGGCTGTCCGGGGAACACTTCGGCAAACATTCCCGTCTGGAGGAGCCGGGCATGGAGATAGTGGGCTGCGCCGTAGCTCTGTTCGTTCACCTCGCGCAGTCCGCTCTCGCCCATCAGGCTGAGATAGGCTGCCACATAGAGGCACATGAATCCCTGTGCGGTGCAGATGTTCGACGTGGCTTTCTCACGCCGTATATGCTGTTCGCGTGCCTGCATGGTGAGCACAAAGGCGCGGCGTCCGTCAGCATCCGTGGTGGCGCCGACGAGACGTCCGGGCATCTTCCTCACAAGGGCTTCCGTGGTGCAGAGGTAGCCGATGTATGGGCCGCCATATCCCATCGGAACGCCCAGGCTCTGGGCATCGCCGCAGGCTATGTCGGCACCCCATTCGCCTGGCGTTTTCAGCACGCCGAGGGCAGAGGCCACCGTATTGATGGCGAGCAGGGCTTTATGGGCATGACACAATGCTGCAAGCCCCGTGAAGTCCTCAATGATGCCATAGCGGTTGGGCTGCGCGACGATGACGCCCGCCACATTGTCGGCTTCGACGAGGGTCTGCAGGGCAGCGCGGTCCGTCACGCCCTCTGACGTTGCGGGAACTACCACGAGGTCAACGCCGTGGAACTTCGCATACGTCTCCACCACGCGGAGGACATTCGGCTGGAAAGTGCCACTGATCAGCACGCGGTTACGCTTCTTCGCGGCAGCCACACACATGAGCATGGCCTCTGCCGTAGCGGTCGTGCCGTCGTACATAGAAGCATTGGAGATGTCCATCCCTGTGAGGTCGGCCATCATGGTCTGATATTCGAAAATATACTGGAGCGTTCCCTGCGATATCTCTGCCTGATAGGGCGTATAGCTGGTGCTAAATTCTGAACGTGCAGCAATGTAGGGCACGACGCTTGGGGTATAATGGTCATAGCAGCCACCTCCGGCGAAGCACACCAGTCGCTGATTCTCGGCAGCAAGGCCTTCGATGATGCGGCGCACCTCCATCTCGCTCTTTTCAGAGGGGATTTGAAGCTCGCGATGGAGTTTCAGCTCTTCAGGCACCTCGCCATAGAGGTCGTCGAGGCTCGAAACTCCGATGACATCCAGCATAGCCTGAATGTCGTCAGGGGTATGGGGGAAATATTTGAACATAGTCCGCGTATGATGCCTGTTCCTCGTCCGTTTATTCGCAAATCTTGGCGTAAGCCTCAGCGTCGAGCAGATTCTCCAGCTCTGAGGAATCGCTCAGGCGCACCTTCATAATCCAATTTTCAAAGGCATCCTGGTTGATGAGTTCGGGCTCATCCTCCAGCGCGCTGTTCACTTCTACCACGGTGCCGCTGACGGGCGAGAAGAGGTCGCTGGCAGCCTTCACGCTTTCCACTGCGCCAAACTCTTCGCCTGCAGTCACTTCATCGTCTTCTTCGGGCATATCCACGTAAACCACATTGCCGAGTTGGCTCTGTGCATAATCCGTGATGCCTACATATCCATATTCGCCTTCTACGCGTACATACTCGTGGCTCTCGCTGTAGTAGAGACCTTCAATTACTTTTGCCATAATGTTTCGATTTATTGTTGTTTAAGATTTTTCTTTAGGGGAATGAGGGGGAGGGGAATGTCAAGTAGGTAAGGTGAATTAGTGTTATATGCGCCAAAGAGAGCATTCCAACATACAAACCTTAATCATTCTTGCGATACCCATTATAAAATAATCATCATCGCCTACTTATTTCTTGTAGCTCTTATCGTAGAAACGCTTCTTCGTGACCACGCCATTGTGGAGCTTGCGGTGGATGCGCACCTGAACGGGAGTGCCGAGCTTGGCATACGCTATATCGACGAGTGCCATGCAGACGCTCTTGCCCGTGCTGATGCTGTTGTAGCCCGTGGTGACAGTGCCCACCACTTCATCGCCGACTACGACATCGTAGCCATGACGTGGGATGGCGCGGCCTTCAAGCTCGATGCCCACGATTTTGCGCGTCAGGCCTTCTGCCTTCTGCCGCAGGAGGGCTTCCTTGCCTATGAACTCTTCCTTGTCGAGTTTGGCAAACATGCCCAGCCCTGCCTCCAAGGGGCTCAAATCGTCAGTCAGCTCATCACCATAGAGGGGGAGTCCGACCTCGAAGCGCAGTGTGTCGCGGCAGCCCAGACCGCAGGGTTTGGCCTCGCCGCTTGCCATGAGCTTGTCCCAACTGCGCTGCGTGAAGGCGTGGCTACCGTAGATTTCAAAACCATCTTCGCCCGTATAGCCCGTGCGACTCAGAATGATGGTCTCACCATCTACGTCCAACTTCTTGAACGTATAGAACACGAGTTCCTGACAGGGAAGTCCGAGCACTTTCTCCACCACTTCTTCCGCCTTCGGCCCTTGCACCGCCAGCTGCCCATAATATTCGCTCTGATTCTCCGTCTTCACATCGAAACCGGCCGCTTGCTCTTCAATCCAGGCATAGTCCTTGTCAATATTTGCAGCATTGATGACGAGGAAGAAACGCTCGTCGGACTCTTTATAGACCAGCAGGTCATCCACGGTGCCTCCGTGGGGGTGTAGCATCATGCCATAGAAAATCTTGCCTTCGGGTGCGCCTGCCACATCGTTGGTAAAGATGTGCTGCACGAAACGTTCGGCTTCGCGCCCCTCGACGAGCACTTCGCCCATGTGGCTAACGTCGAACACACCGCACGCCTTGCGAACGGCATTGTGCTCATCGGCAATGTCTGAATACTGGATAGGCATTTCAAAACCTCCGAACGAAACCATCTTGGCCTTCAGTTCGAGATGACGCTCATAGAGGCAGGTTCTCTTATCGCTCATAGTTAGTAGATAAAGGTTGTAGATAAAAGTTATTAAGGAAATTCGTTATTTGGCTGTTTCTGAGGAGAGACGGAAAAATGGCCTTGCCGCTCCCGTCCATACACATATATATATAATAGAGGAGCATATATATCCCGCCCTTACACATATATATATAATAGAGGAGTATATACAATTCCCGCCTACACACATATATATAATAGAGGAGCATATATAATTCCCGCCCACACATATATATAATAGAGGAGGCAATGTACGGCAGACAATCAAGCCGCTCACTTCAGAATTTGCAGCAAGCCTTCAGCAGAGAGTCCGCGTATGCTTCGCTCAGGATGCCGCTGCGCCACGGCTTCTGCCAGCGCATCGGGCGTGAAGGCCACATCGGCAAACGCCGTCTGGAAGGCTGCTGCCGCATCCGCCAGCTCGAAGTAGTCGCCGCGAAGCTCTACACTCCTCACCAGACTGCCGCGCAACTGGAAGTGAAGCTCTATTTTGCCGCAGCCCTGTATGCGTCCCTCGCGCACCACCTCGGCGCGGGCTGACGACCCTAACAGGTAAGCCGGGTCATAATACCCCGCCTCTATGGCCTCTATGGCACGCACATCCTCGGCAGAAAGCTCCAGCGTCAGGTGGGTCAGGCGTTTGCGGAGTTCGTCCTGCAGCTGCTCGACGCTGATGCTCAGATAATCCTTGAGCAGCGCCACTCGGCTTCTGACGCTCTTCACGCCTGCCGACTTCAGTTTGCTCACATCAGGATGGAGAGCCCCCATCATCAGTTCGGGATTGGTGTCGTAAAGCATCGTGCCGTGTACGATGTTGCAGTCGCTCTGATGATAGAAGGCATTGCCACACACCTTGCCGCCCGACAATTCTCCACGCCCTTCCAGCACGATGTCGTTCCGGCCCGCCACGGAGGTGGGGGCACCCAGCGCGCAGAGGCATTCGCTGACGCGGTGGGCATATTCGGCGAAGAGGTCTTCCACGGGGCCTGCGCCCGTAATGAGACTTACCATGATATTGCGCTCATCGGCAAAGATGGCGCCGCCACCGCTCTTTCGGCGTATGACGTCAATGCCGTGCTGCCGGCAGAAGTCCATGTCCACCTCTTGGTGAGCCACTTGATTGCGCCCCATGACGACCGTCGGCCGCAAGCGCCAGGTGAAGAGATAATTGTTTGCTGGGAGCGTCTTTGCCACATACTCTTCTGCCGCCAAATAGAACGCTGCCCGCCGAAATTCGCAGCCTGCAGGCAATTCTACATAGCAGGCAGGGAAATGCTGTACGTCTGCTATTTCCATGCTGTCTTTCCGTGA
Source organism: uncultured Bacteroidales bacterium (assembly GCA_945787885.1). GTDB lineage: Bacteria > Bacteroidota > Bacteroidia > Bacteroidales > Bacteroidaceae > Alloprevotella. The sequence goes on from CALZJF010000019.1 coordinate 24,163, forward strand.
TGATGTTTTATCTGACAGGGCGAACACGGCTTTCAGCCCGTCTGCCGTCTGTCTTCTGCTTGCTTTTGCGGGCAAAGATACAACAAAAAAACTGAGAATAAGGGAGGAATAAGAGAAAAATGATGAAAAAATCGATGTGGACGAACGGAATAATTGCTGAGCCGGATGCTCTGCGCAGACTATGGCTATGGCGAAACCGTCTGTTGAAGCAAGACTGCGGATTTCACACTGCGCACTTGGCCTGCAAGCAATGCCTTGAAGCGAGAGAGGGAGAGGCGATGATTCAAAATGTCAATGCCATCAGCAATCTGCTATGGAGATTGATTTGAGATTCCTTGGCTTCACCTATCGTAAAAAGCCTGTTTCACCCCTCACCTTGCTATCTGTCGCCCTCGAATATCCCCTTTTCCGGCAGGCTGTGAGCGCACAGCCGGGGTGATAATCCTGAGCTTCGCTACCCTTCCGCAGAGCTTCCGCTTCCCATTTGACCACTTCCGCCCCTCAAAATAATCATTTTCGCCCCTCGGAATAATCATTTTTACCCCAGAAAATGGTCAGTTTGAGCAAACAAATGCCGCCGGAAACAGGAAAACGGCCGTCACAAATCGTGAAAGTCAGGGCATAAGCGGCAAAATTTCAGCCAAAAATGGCGGGGGGGCAGCCCCAAACGGGGGAAAAGCTCCGCACTTTCGCCTCATAACGCCTGTTCTGCCTCCAAAAACCGACGTTTGCGGCCTTCTCTTTCTCTATTTGCGGAGGCAAGACCTCCTGAAAGTCTTTCTTGGGGATTTAGATGATTTTAAGGGTTGTTGCGCTATTTTGCATCGCTACGCACACAGAACATACGTGAGGAAATACGCCCCGGGCGGATGCCGACTACTCTTCTGAAAAGCCGCCGTGACGCATTCCTGAAATTCTCACTCGGCCATGCCCTGTCCGCCTGCTGACGGCTCCGCCGAGAGCTGCGATGTATGGACTTTGCAGTGCGTGCGGCCATCCTGCGAACGTTGCCCACGCGCAGTCTGCCTGCATAGGTTGCGCCTTGCAGGAGCAGCACAGGGGAAAACCTGCGGACTAATATAAGAACTGGACACAAACAATTATCAACTTTATAGATTCTATGGCTTCAACAAAGTTCAAATTCCGTGCCTCTACCGTTCCAGAACGGCAGGGCACTTTGTTTATTCGGGTGATTCATCAGCGCATGGTGCGGCAAATCAGCACGTCGTACAAACTTTATCCATGGGAATGGGATGCCGAGAAGCAGTCGGTGGTAATCTCCCAAGAGTCGTTCCCCTTCCGCTCCCCGTATCTCCACGCCGTGCAGGAGGCGCTGCAACGCGATGCTGCTCGCCTGCAACTCATCATCCTTGCGCTTGACCATAGTCGCAAGGCGTATCTGGCAAAGGACGTCGTTGAGCGATTCCTGAAGAAAGAGCCCTCCGACGACTTTCCGCAATTTGCCGAACGACTGATCAGGCAGAAGAAGGAGGAAGGGCATCAGTCGCTGGCCACGAAGTATCAGGCATCGCTCAACAGTCTCCATCGGTTTCTCAACGGTCGTCCCCTCCCCTTTGAAGAGGTGAACGCCTCTTTGATGCTCAGCTATGAGGCGTATCTGAAAAACCGGGGGCTTTGTCCGAATACCACCTCTTTCTATATGCGCAACCTGCAGACCATCTACAATCTGGCAGTGAAGCAAGGACTGACCGCACAGTGGCATCCTTTCGCACCCGTATATACAGGCGTTGCCAAGACCGTGAAGCGTGCAGTCAATGCTCAGGAGTTCCAGCAAATCAAGTCGGCAGAACTTTCGCCAAACTCTGCTGCTGCCATGTCGCGCGACATCTTCCTCTTCAGTTTCTACGCCTGCGGCATGTCGCTGATAGACATCGCCAACCTGAAAAAGTCTGACCTGCAAGGCGAATATCTCACTTATTGCCGTCAGAAGACGGGGCAGCAGATACGCATACACTGGGAACCGTGTATGCAGCAATTGGTGAACAAGTATCAAAATGATGATTCTCCGTATCTCTTCTCCCTCATCGCCCGCCCCGGCACTGACGAAAGACGTCAGTATCAAAGCCGGATACGCCTCATCAACCATCATCTGAAGAAATTGGGCGAGCAGTTGCAGCTCTCCGTCAAGCTCACTTCTTACGTGGCACGCCATTCTTGGGCAAGCATCGCAAAGAGTCAGAATGTGCCCATAGCTGCCATCAGCGAAGCCATGGGGCACACCTCAGAGCGAACCACTCGCATTTATCTGAAGTGGTTCGATAACGCCCTTGTTGACAGTGCCAACCGGAAGGTGCTCAGTATTATCGAATAAGAAAGGGGGAGAAAAAAACAATCGCGTTGTGCGAAACGCTTCATCTCTTGGCAAGAGATGTATCTAATCGCAGGCAAAGGTATAGAAAAGTTTTGAAACAACCTAAAAATTAACGGATTATCTTTGAGAAACCAGCAAAATATTGATTCGACAGCTGTTGAACTGTTCACTGAATTATGAAGCAAATGTTGAGCGAATCTATCAGAACTTCTCCGTTTTGCATTGAAAACGTGCGAGTTGCTCCCTCCGCTCCATCTCTTGCCAAGAGATGAAGATAATCGGAAACAACAAATGTGTAGTATTCAATAAGAAAAAGGATGACGGGTTAAGATGAAATTGCAAGCCAATCGGAAGTTTTGCTCCACGAGCCATCTTTTACACACATTATACGTAACTGCCTGTATCTCAATCACAAAGAGAAGCAGGCAGGAATAAAGGAAGTGCCCGCCAGTTTCTATACCCTCTCCTGTAAAGCCTCTTTTTTCCTTATTCATGGCAGCTGAAATGATGTTAGAAGACTGTTGGTATGTGTTGCGCGATTTAGCACGTCCGAACGCCAAGAACCCTGCTTACAAGCAGCTGCAGGCGATGCCTGAGATGAAGGATTGCGTGTTCGTACCCCTCAAGCAGCAGGTGTTCATAGAATTTGGCAAGCGCGTGGTGCGCTTCGTCCCTTATATGACCGACCTTATCTTCGTGCATAAGTCAAGGGAAGAGCTCGACCCCATCGTCCGCAAGATTGACCTCCTGCAATATCGCTTCGTGCGTGGCGGCAAGCAATATGAGGCGATGAGTGTGCGCCATAAGGATTTCGTCGCCTTCCGCCGTGCCGTGGAGGAGACGGACAACGTGGAGTATTTCAGCTACAGCGAGGTCTCTCCCCGAATCTATGGCAAGCAGATACGCATCATCGGCGGCCGCCTCAACGGCTTCGAGGGCCGCTTGATGAGCAAGCGGGGCAGCAAGCACAAGCGCCTCCTCATCGACCTCCAGGCCTGCAACCTCTCCGCCGCCATTCAAGTGGAGACGGAATATATTCAGATAGTGAAATGATTACCCCCCCGTATTATAAAAATCAAAGCTATGAAAAAAAGAATATTGTTAGTGTTCGGAACTCGCCCTGAAGCCATCAAGATGTGTCCGCTGGTGAAGGAATTACAGAAGCGGACAGAAGAGTTCAAAACGATTGTGTGTGTAACTGGTCAGCATCGTGAAATGCTCGACCAAGTGCTCAAAATTTTTGATGTCAAGCCGGATATTGACTTGAACATCATGAAGCAAGGACAGGATTTGACCGATGTGACTGTACGTATCCTCAACGGAATGCGTGACGTGCTCAAGGAGTGCAAGCCTGATGTGGTGCTTGTTCATGGCGATACGACCACCTCCACAGCTGCCGCTCTTGCTGCTTTCTATGCACAGATTCCAGTAGGACACGTGGAGGCAGGACTTCGCACACATAATATATATAGCCCTTGGCCAGAGGAAATGAACCGCCAGATTACTGGCCGCATCGCCACATACAATTTCTCTCCTACCCCGCTCTCCGAAAAGAACCTTCAGGAAGAGAAAGCGCATGGCAATATCTATGTCACGGGCAATACCGTCATCGATGCCCTTCACATGGTGGTGGAAAAGTTAAAGAACGACACCGCCCTTGCTGAGGAGCAGAACAAAGTCCTCCTCGAAGCAGGCTATGATGTCTCAAGACTTGAAACTTTGAACTTGAAACCTGAAACTGCACCAAAGAAGTTGGTGCTGATTACCGGCCATAGAAGAGAGAATTTCGGTAACGGCTTCATCCGCATGCTTTCCGCCATGCGTGACCTTTCCATCAAATACCCCAATGTCGATTTCGTCTATCCGATGCACTTGAATCCCAACGTTCGCCGTCCTATACACGAAATCTTCACTGATATGGACTCCCTCTCAAAGGGAGAGGGCTGGGGAGAGGCCTCAAATTTCTTCTTCATCGAGCCTCTCCAATACCTCGAATTTGTCCATCTGATGAGCAAGGCCACCATCGTCCTCACAGATTCGGGCGGCATTCAGGAAGAGGCCCCAGGACTGGGCAAACCCGTTCTCGTCATGCGCGACACAACAGAACGCCCAGAAGCTCTCGCAAGCGGTACCGTTCATCTTGTAGGTACGGACTACGAAAAGATTGTAAACGAAGTCAGCACCCTCCTCGATGATGCAGCAGCTTATGAAGCCATGAGCAAAGCCGTTAACCCTTATGGTGACGGACAGGCTTGCCGCAGAATTGCTGATGTGCTGGCTGGAAAAGAAGTAGATAAATATTCATATAAAACAAACATTTAAGGGATTCAGTTATGGACAATACTATAGAAACTCACAAGAAGGCAATCTTCGCAGCTTTAGAGGCTGTACGTAAACTCAATACGCCTAAACCCGGTGAATTTGAGTCACTTCCAAGAACAATGGCAAATCATCCTTTGCCTGACATTAGAGCAGCAGTAGATAGTAGCGTAAAACTCGCTGTTCGTACCCTTAATTACGAATACGTTCCTACTTTATCAAGTAGTGAAGAGATCGTCTTTCTTGATACCACTCCAGTACAGCAGACCTATTTAAATGCTGTTGATGTTTTGAAACCTGCTTATGATTATGATAAGGAGCAAGTGGTTTATGTGAAAATTGGATAAATCCATATCATGTAAGTCTCTTCATAGTAATATTGGATGTGTATGAAAAGTAAAGGTTATCAAAAGTTTGAAACCTTCAAAATGCAAGCCAACGATGTGTTGAGACTTGCCACAAAAGAGGATGTTATAAAATCGGTTACTGATCAAGTCTTCCAGCAATTGGAGTCAGAAAAGAGTACAATAGAGTTGCTCCAGAAAACAAAGAACAAGCTTGGTCTGAATATTGCACAAGAGTTAATTGATGAATCAATTCCATATCTCAAGTGCCGCCATATCTTTGTACATTCTGATGGCAAGCCTAATGATGAATTTAAGGAAAAATATCCGGATATTAGACTTGATTCAAAAGGTAGAATAGCATTGAATATGGAGTTTTTAAACGCAGCTTACAAATCAGTGAATGACTTACTGAAAGCTTATGATGCTGAAATGATCAGCAATCATTATATATCTCAAACAGAACTTGTTGGTTAACATTCCTATCAATGTCAGATACATCAGCAAATAATAAACGCATAGCGAAGAACACCCTGATGCTCTATGTCCGGATGCTCTTCACCATGGCTGTCTCGCTCTTTACGAGTCGAGTCATTTTGAACACCCTTGGAGTAGAAGATTACGGAATACAGAATGTCGTTGGAGGAGTTGTTGCAATGTTCTCAGTTTTGTCAGGATCCATGTCTTCCTCCATAAGCCGATTCATTACTTTTGAGTTGGGAAGGGGTGAGATTCATAGACTGAAAACTGTTTTTTCCACAGGGGTAAACATACAATTGGGAATGTCATTGCTGGTCATAGTAGTCGCTGAGGCAGCAGGTGTGTGGTTCTTGAACTGCAAAATGAATATTCCTGCAGAACGAATGGTAGCCGCTAATTGGGTATTTCAATGTTCAATATTAACATTTGTGCTTAACCTACTTAGTGTACCCTACAATGCCTCAATCATCGCTCACGAAAAGATGTCTGCATTTGCATACATTAGCGTGATTGAGGTTACGCTGAAGCTTATCATTGTGTATATGTTGACTGTCTCTCCTTTTGATCGACTAATAACCTATTCCGTTTTGCTTCTATGCGTTGGAGCATTAATTAGGTTTATATATGGCTATTATTGCAAGAGGCATTTTGAAGAATGCACCTATCATTTTGTCTATGATAAGGCAGTATTGAAGTCCATGACAAGTTTCGCAGGTTGGAATTTCTTGGGCAATGGAGCTTATATGCTCAATACTCAAGGAGTCAACATATTGATGAATATGTATTTTGGAGTAGCTGTTAATGCTGCCCGTGGTGTTGCCACACAAGTGGATGCTGCATTAAAGCAGTTTGTCAACAATTTCACGACAGCAGTTAATCCGCAGATAACAAAATCGTATGCGCAAGGCGATCTTGAAAGTATGCACAAACTTGTTTGTAGGAGTGCCAAGTTCTCAGCCTTTCTGATGATGTTCTTCGCTGTTCCAATAATATTGGAGACAGACACAATCCTCACTTTATGGTTAAAGAATCCTCCTGCTTATGCGTCAATTTTCCTGAAGTGGATTATCATCTCTTCATTTATGGACACTGTTCTTGCTAACTCGTTGGTGACATCCATGTTTGCCACAGGAAATATCAAGAGATACCAAATAATCGTTACTACCGTTGGTTGTCTTGTGTTCCCTCTCAGCTGGTTGGCATTCTATTTGGGATTTGAACCACAAGTAGGCTACATTCTATATTTCATCATATACAGCATCCTGCTTTTCGTGCGACTATACTTGTTGAGAGATATGGTGAAACTACCCATAATGATGTATGCGCGAGAAGTCCTTTTTAAGGTTTTGCCGACAATGGCAATATGCTTTGCTGTTCCCTCTCTTCTTTTGATTACCATGGGAGAGGGCTTGTTACGTTTTGCTCTCATTGTTGTATCGAGTATGATAGTCACCTCGTTCACAACATATAGTATAGGGCTGGATGAAGGAGAGAAAAAATATCTGATTGAACTATCAAAAAAGATACCAATAATACACTCTTTAAAAAATAAGCGATAATGAGTTTAAAATCGAAATTGAAACATATCGTGTCTTTCATGCTGCATGGAGAGACTAAGCCTGTATATGCAACTATTTCCTATCTGTCACCCAAAGAAACTCTACGTGGAAAGAAGATAATTATTACAGGTGGTGGCCGTGGACTTGGTTTTTCCATGGCAAAGAAATTTGTTGCAGAAGGAGCGGAAGTGCTGATTGCAGGAAGAAATGAGAAAGTTTTGCAAGAGAGTTCAAAGGCATTGGGATGCAAATATCTCCCATTGGATGTCTCCAATCCCACTGAATTTGACGCTTTCATGGATAAAGCCGAAAAACAGCTTGGAGGAATGAATGTATTGGTAAACAATGCTGGCATTTCCTTGCATGAGAATACGTTCTTTGATGTTACACCCGAGACATTCAACAAGCAAGTCGATACCAATCTCAAAGGAGCATTTTTCCTGACTCAGTCTTTTATTCGTCATATCAAGGAATCAGGCACAAAACCTTGTGTTCTCTTTGTATCATCGGAGACAGGCGACACGATGGACTTCCGACCTTACGGCTTTACCAAGGCAGCAATCAACAGTATGGTTCAAGGTTTAGCCTACCTCTTTGCAAAGGACGGCATACGCGTCAATGCAGTGGCTCCAGGCATTACAGCTTCTGATATGACAGGATTGTCAACCGAAGGAGACATTAGCTATAGAGGAAATATCTCAGGTAGAGTATATATGCCCGAAGAGGTAGCAGAAACGGCAGCATTCCTTATCTCAGAAGCCGCTGGATGTGTATCTGGACAGATAATAACATGCAATAATGCAAAGACCGTTAATGCAAGATGGAAATAAGTATATAAATCAATAAAATGTAGATATGGAACAAAAGTTATACTATACAGATGAGCGTAATGTTCAGATTGTCATTTCGCTTTTGAAAGCTTATGGAATAAGAAAGATTGTGGCATCTCCAGGAACTACCAACATAACCTTCGTTGGCAGTGTCCAGCAAGACCCATGGTTCGAGATATATTCTTCAGTTGATGAAAGAAGTGCTGCCTATATTGCATGTGGTCTTTCAGCAGAAAGCGGAGAGCCTGTGGTGTTGACTTGTACGGGAGCAACCGCTTCTAGAAATTATTACTCAGGACTTACAGAGGCATACTATCGCAAACTACCCATTGTAGCACTTACATCACATCAAGGCAATTATCGAATAGGACATCTGATAGCTCAGAATATTGACCGCAGGAAATTGCCAAATGACATAGTAAAGATTAGTGTAGAGGCACCTATCATCAAGGATGCCAACGATGAGAAGATGTGTACCATTGAGGTCAACAAGGCTTTGCTTGAACTGAAACATCATGGGGGAGGCCCAGTTCACATCAATCTGTTCACCAACTACAGCAAGAATTTCTCTGTTAAGGAGCTTCCGCCTGTGAGAGTCATCCATCGATATACCGCATTTGACTCTCTCCCTTCATTTCCTGAAGGAAAGGTTGCCGTTTTTATCGGCTCTCACAAGAAGTTCACAGAGCAAGAAACAGAGGCAATAGACATGTTCTGCGGCACTCATGATGCAGTGGTTATATGCGACCATACAAGTGGATATAAAGGAAAATATCAGGTGCAGGCATCTCTACCTTTCTCACAGACTCAGTATAATTCTCCGAATAGGAAATACGACTTAATTGTCCATATAGGAGAAGTGTCTGGGGATTATAGTGGTATAGGTGTCTATGGTACAAGTGTCTGGCGAGTAAATGAAGATGGAGAACTAAGAGACCTATGGGGCAAGCTTACAGATGTCTTTGAGATGCCAGAATCTCATTTCTTTAATCATTATTCTGAAGAGGATAAGTCTCTTCATTCTAACTATGATGCTTTCATTGATGAGTTAAATCAACTACATTCCGAATTACCAGAACTGCCATTTGGCAATATTTGGATGGCACAACAGATGTCGAAAATACTACCCGAAGGTTCGGAACTTCACCTTGGTATATTGAACACATTACGTTCATGGAATTTCTTTGAGATTCCCAATAGCGTTGATGGTAACAGTAATGTAGGTGGTTTCGGTATTGATGGAGACATTTCCTCCTTGATTGGAGCGTCACTTTGTAATCCTAACAGAATTTATGTTGGAATATTCGGTGACCTTGCATTTTTCTATGATATGAATGTGGTTGGCAATCGCCATGTCGGCAACAACGTCCGCATTATGCTCATAAACAATGGACGTGGAACAGAATTCCGTAACTACAATCACCCTTGCCATGCTTTTGGGGAAAATGCAGACCCATATATGGCAGCAGCAGGTCACTATGGCAACAAATCCCAAAACCTAGTACGCCATTATGCTGAGGATTTAGGCTATGAGTACATCACAGCAAGTTGCAAGGAAGACTTTAAGGAGGCAGTGAAGCGATTCCTGACTCCAGAAATGACCGATAAACCTATGCTGTTTGAGGTGTTTACTGACAGCAAAAACGAGAGTGATGCCATAGAATTTGTCAATAATTTTAAAGTAGATACTTCTGCCGTTTTAAAAAGCAAAGTGAAGAAGGTTGTCAAGGAAATTATTGGTGATAAAGGGGTTGAAACTATCAGGAAAATAATCAAATAGTTATTCTTAACTATTTATTGTCAGAGGTGGAATAAGGAGCATCAACCACCCAGAACTGATTTCTATCCCTCCAATATCTGAAAACACCTCCGTCGCTTCCATCTCCTTCCGCAACAAGCAGCAAGGCAGGAAGTCATATCGGATGTAAATCAAGATGAAGTAAAAAAGCAGAAAATGATTACGAGAGATATTATTATCAATGACATTCTGGTACCTTCCTTAAAGCGGCTGTATCAAGTGGATTACGACAACATACGTTTTGGCGTTTCTGAAAGAAACATCTGTGCACGATTGGCTCATCACGTGGAGAATATCATGAGAGAATATGATAGCTCGCATGATACCAATTATTTTATTGGATACTTTGCCGATGTAGAATACAACAGAATGGGCAACGGAGATTTGAAACAGTATGAAAATAGTGAGAAGCGACCTCAATATATGGTCAGCGACCTACTCATACAAAGCCGAGGATATGAGCGTAATTATTTGGCTGTAGAGATGAAGCGTAAAGGCAACAGCCGTCATGTAAAAGAAGACAAGGAACGTTTAGCCTCAATGGTTTCTTCATCAAATCATGAAACAGAGACTCGTTGCGTACATGATACTATTGTTGGAGCATTCATTGAATATGGGACAGAAGGCGTAAAGATTGAATTGTTTGAGAATGTAAATGGAGAAGGAAAAGGATCCGACAAGTTGATTCTCTCTATTCAAGAACTAATGTTTTAAAAAAATTATAATGAAAATCGGAATACTTACACAACCACTTCATGCGAACTATGGAGGTCTGTTGCAGAACTATGCTTTGCAGCAGGTGCTCTTGCGAGCAGGACATGAGGTGGAGACCATTGACTGGTTTTCCCCATCCGTCAATTCTTTGCATGAAAGATTATATAGAATCAAAAGGTATGTTCTATCTATTCTTAATCCCGAGAAATATCCGAAGCTAAGGTATCAGATTACAGAAGAAGAAAGGAAGGTAATCCAGCGTAATACCAACCACTTCATTTCAACGTATATCAATCATACCGAAAAGGTGCGCTCCAAAGAAGGGTTCATTGCGAAGGCCAAGGAAGGAAACTACGATATATATGTCGTTGGTAGTGACCAGTGTTGGCGTCCCAGATACAATGCGTTTCTTTCTTCAATGTTCTTAGATTTTGCAAAGGAAGAAAATGCGAAGCGCATTGCCTATGCTGCCAGTTTTGGTACCGATCAATGGGAATTTACACAAGAAATGACCTCAATATGCGCGCCTCTTGCTCAAAAGTTCGATTTTGTGTCCGTTCGAGAAGATTCAGGAGTAAAGCTTTGCAAAGAGCACCTTGGAGTAAATGCCGTTCATGTGCTCGACCCTACCTTATTGCTTACGAAAGAAGACTACATCCGTCTCATAGAAGCAGAAAAGGAACCCAAGGCCCAAGGCACTCTCTTCAACTATATCCTTGATCCGGATGCAGCAAAATCGGCATTTATCAATAAAATAGAAAAAGAGAAGGGACTTACAACTTTCCAAGTTCTGCCAAAGTGCCAAGAGGAAACCCGAACAAAGCAAGACGTAAAGAATCGCATTGAAGATTGCGTGTTCCCAGGGGTTACTTCATGGCTTCGAGCCTTCATGGATGCTGAAATGACCATTGTGGATAGTTTCCATGGTATGGTCTTCTCCATCATTTTCAATAAAACTTTTTGGGTAATAGGGAATGAAAGCAGAGGAATGAGCCGCTTTACATCGCTCTTGAAAGTCTTTCATCTTGAAGAACGTCTTATTGATGCCGAAAATCTTGATAAGGTCAATTTCAATAAGCTGATAGATTGGGATGCTGTTAATACTTTATTGGAAACCAAGCGGAACGAATGCATATCACTATTGTTGAACGAAATAAAGCGATATAATGTCAAAAGTTAGTATAATAGTACCAGTATATAAAGTAGAACAATACCTTGCACGCTGCATTGACAGTATTTTAGCACAAACTTATAAGGATTGGGAACTGCTCCTAATTGATGATGGTTCTCCTGATCGAAGTGGCTTTATCTGCGATGAATATGCTACAAAAGATCCTCGTATTCGAGTATTCCATAAAGAAAATGGAGGTGTAAGTATGGCTCGTAACTATGCGCTGGATCATCTTTGTGGTGATTATGTTACTTTTGTTGATTCTGACGACTGGATAGACAAAGAATGCCTGGAGATGTGTGTAAAGGAGTTTAAGGGGAGCGACTTTGATATGCTTCAATTTGGCTATAGAGATATTTCCTACGATGGGAAAGTGTTAAGAGAAAAGACGCTCGATTCGCAAACCGCAGACTTGAAGACTTATCTAAAATCCTCTTTCCTCGTAACTGTTTGGGGGACGATTTTTCGAACATCAATAATAAAAGGGAATAACATTAGATTTGATACAAGTCTTAAATTGGCAGAAGACCAACTGTTCATTATGCAATACATGGTTGTTGCAAATTCTTTCAAATCAGTAAACAATGTGTATTACAACTATTTTAATAATAGTGATGGAGCTGTAAAAAATTCCAAATCAGAGGATATGATCAAATCACTCGGTACTCTTGACAATTTTGTAAGAAGATATCCCATATTTGAAATTGTTTGTTTTCCTTTATTTGATAATTTTTTGGCTCTTATATTCCTAAATGGAGATATAGGTACTTCAAAGTATAAATCATTGTATAAAAGATTCTATAAGAATCAGAAACCAAACTATATTTTGAAGAAGTATTCTAAATTGTCGGCCATTTCATATACTTTAGCATACTTTGTCTGTTACTTAGCATATCCTCTACGTTATAAATTAATAGGTAAATTCAGATGAAAGGTTCTACTAGTTACATCATAATTAATTTTATCATAGTTCTTCTGACATATCTTCTTCAATCGGAAGTCGTTAGTATAGCTTTATTAAGCTTAATACAGATAGTCTATGTATCTCTACATATTTATAGAATGGCTCCAATAAAGTTGTCTATGGGGTTATTATTCCTCATCATATTGTTTTTGTTCCATTCAGGTCATAGTATTTTATATCTTCAAGGTGCAAAAATTACTGATTTTTGGAATATGACTTTCTGTACAAGTTCTGAATATGCAATTGCCCAGATATATACTCAACTTTCCATCCTGTTTATATCCTTAGGATATATGTATATATATGTTGATTATCAAAGATTTACTGCATTTGGTGTAGGTCAAATTAAGCGTCTTCCTTTTTTATTGTTCTTTGTATTTACTGTTCCCATCTTCGTTATTTCTAAACTGATGCAGATCGATGTGGCAGAATCAGAGGGTTATCTGGCTACATATGCACTAGCCAACCATCCGTTGTTTCATTATGGTTATGATTTTATAGAGATTTGTCCATCGTTGGCTGCAATTTTGTGTGTGTTATATAAAGATAAACCAACAGTTCGGTTTACATTAGCCGCTTTCATTATTGTATTTGGTACGTACTCAATGATTTCTGGTCATAGAATTTCTGCCCTTATTCAGATAATCACATTTGTAATAGTATACTATGGCGCTATTTCAGATATAACAAAGAAGACTATCGTAGTGTTTCTTTTTGCGGGATTGTTCTATGTGACTTTTTTGCCGATGGTCTCATATTTACGTACATATGGACAGGTTGACATTGAACATCTGACAGAGCTGTTTCAAGATCAAAGGAGTGGTAGCCAAGAATCAGAAAATTCTTTCTTAGTGGAATTTGGAGGCACTGTTATTTCATTGATATATCCTATGAAATATGCAGGAGAAACGTATAATTACATGTATGGAGCAACCTATTTACTTGAACCGATAAATATACTTCCTAAAAAACCAGAATTCATTGTTAAAAATGAATTGTATCAACATGCGAAAGTATATGTAGATAATCTACCCAATAGGGTTAGACGGGGGTTGGGTGGTTCTGTATTAGGAGAACTATACTCCAACTTTTCTTGGTTTGGTTGTTTGTTTGCTTTTTTGATAGGCATATTTCTAAAGTATATAGATATGGCGATTGTCACTATAAAAAGAAACAGGTGCTTGTCTTATTGGACTATAATGCTAATACTATGGATCCCTCATACCATAATGTGGATCCGTGGTTATTTTCAAGGCTATATATCTAGTATGATGATTATAGTGTATGTAATTTGGAGATTGTCACTTAGAAGAAAATGATAATGAAAAAGATATTATTTGTCATCCCAAGCTCCCAAATAGGCGGGGTTACTACATCTTTGCAGAGTATAATAGATAATCTTAATAATGATGATTATGATATTCGAATATTTGCAATTACCCACCACCAAGGGTGTGAAATAACTTATAGGAATATACTACTCCCTGAAGATAAGCTACTGTCTTCATATTGGTGTATCTATAAGCGTGAACCTTACGGAAGAAGGATTCAATTTTTGGGGATGAAAATTCTCAAACAATTAGCTTTGCGATTTGGTTGGCCTCTTGAAGATTGGCTCTTTGTCAGAGCTATGAAACGATTAGAGTCTAACTTCGATTTCGACACAATCATTGCTTTTTCAGAAGGGGCAACAACTAAATTTGTCTCGTATACTACATATCCAAAGAAGATAGCGTGGATACATAGCAATTATAATGTATCATTTCCTGATTATAGCTTTGACGAGAGTACAATATATAATAAATTCGACCGTATCGTCAGTGTTAGTATGTACACTAATGGTTGTTTCATTTCTCGCTATTCCTCATTAGAAAAGAAGTGTGCCGTCATATATAATTTATTAGACGTAAAAAGGATAATACAACTCTCAAAAGAGGAGATTGATGATAGCATGTTTGCCAACTCGAAAGATAAATTCGTAATCTTATCTGTTGGAAGAGTCTGTCAAGTTAAGCAATATTCTAAAATTCCTGAAATCGTTTCTAAGGTGTTAATTGAACATCCCAACATTAAGTGGTATATCATAGGACCATTAGACTCAGATCCAGTAGAGGTTTCACTGCTTAAAGAAAACATTGAGAAATATAGCGTTAAGGATAATGTGATCCTATTAGGCGGAAAGAAAAATCCATATCCTTATTTTCTGCAAGCAAATCTATTGGTTTCTACATCTTTTTCTGAGGCATGCCCAATGATCTTTAACGAAGCAAAAATATTAGGGCTCCCAATTGTTTCTACAGAATTCGGATCTGCTTATGAGTTTATTAATGATGGGGTAGATGGAGTTATAACATCTTTAGATAATATGCCCGTAGTGATCTCTAAAATGATAAATGACGTAGAGTTTTATAAACAAATCAAAGAGTCTATAAGACCAGATTGTATAATGTCAAACAAAGATATTATCAAACAAATATCAAATCTTTTGGAATGACGGAAATAGAAAATATTATTAGAAAAATATTTAGACTTACCAAATCCGGTACCATAGAATGGTATAGGCGAAAAGGAGTTAAAATGGGAGATAATTTTGATATAATTTCTAGCCAAATTGACTTGTTATGTCCAAGCATTAGTGTCCAATAAAAATTGGACGAGTTTTAACTACGATGATTTCTAAACGGGACAGCAGTGGTACGATTTAATAAATAACCTTAATTCCGCAGTGTTTTTTCTTGTGAGATAATTTACTGTGCGAAGAT
>CALZJF010000020.1 GCA_945787885.1 uncultured Bacteroidales bacterium
TTCCCATAATTTCTGTCTATTACGCCTTTACCATTCTCTCTATCTTGCAGGCATGTTGCTTGGTCTCCTTGTCGTAGTTGATGCCAACGAGGAGCAAATCGCCTGTGTATTCTGCTATTTTCGCAGGATATTGCTTTCGCTTGATTTGATCGATGGCGGTGTCGGCGGTGTGGTTGAATTTGAGTTCTATGACGAGCGCGGGCTTGGCGACATTGCGGCGAGGAATCATCACAAGGTCGGCATAACCCTTGCCCGTGGCATATTCGCGGTGGATGATGTATTCGTTGCGCGCCCAAATGTAGGCGATAGTCAAGACGCAGGCTAAGGAGTTCTCATCGTTATAGGAGAGGATGCTCGTGTGCTCATCGTGAGCTACGTCAATGGCTTTTGAGACAGCCTCTTCATTGCCAGCGATAGTGGATTCGAGGAGGGCTTTTGAATTTTGTATCGTCCTGGCTAACGGTTCCCACGATGTTGCCTCTATGGCATTGTTCATTTCGTCCGCCACCTCCTTGTTCGGCATATAGCATTCCTGCGCATCTTCATCGTAGGCCAAGTAACCAAGATGTATCAACACGGTCAGCACATCGTTCTTGCTGCGCACGATGTGCATATCATTTTGGAATTTAGTGGTATTCACATACACGCGCTCCCCGGCCAGCATTCGGATGATGTCGTCTTTCAGGCCCTCGAAGTTCATCTGTATGTAGGTGATGACGGAATCGTAGGCCCCCGTCGTCGTCCAATAGCTGCGACACGAACGCCGCTGCAGGGCCTTCATCACGGAATAAGGGTTGTAGATAGAAGTTTCGCTGCCTATTTTATAACCGTCATACCACAGTTTCAGACTTTCCATCGAGGCTCCATGCCGTTCTGCCAATGTCTGCACCTCCTCATTCGTAAACCCATAGCAAGAGGCTAAGAAAGCAGGGTCAATCATTGAGTATTCGCAGAAATTGTTCAACGCCGACTCCGTGTTGTATTTCTTAATCGGCAAGATGCCCGTGAGATAGGCACCGGCAAATACCTCATCGGAATCCTGCGTCTTGAACAACCGGCGGAGCAGCATGACGTATTCATCCAGGATAGTGGGAGCGACGGTGTCAGGGTCGCCCTTCATCTTCTGACGCTCAGGAAACTCACGACAAATGGCATCCCATTCGTCGATGATGAAGAAGAATCTTTCGCCAGTGCCATGGTAAATGGCTGAAAGCACATCCATCAGGTCTGAGTTCTCCCTATATTTTACATCAGGAAAAGCCTCTTTCAACTCGCAGATAATCTTATCCTGCATAGCCCACACGATGTTTCTCCTGAGTTCGGGGCGGGCGGTGAAGGAAGTAACGTCCAAATAGAGGACGCTGTATTGATTGAGATACGTCTCGAATGAGGAGTCCTGCTCAGCCTTTAATCCACGGAAAAGTTCGCGTGAGGAACACGACTTGTCGTAATAGGCACAGAGCATCTTCGCCGCCATCGATTTTCCAAAACGACGGCAGCGCGTCACGCAACTGTAGCGACTCTCCGTGTCTATCGTGGCGTTGATGAGCGGAATGAGCGATGTCTTGTCCACATACTCATGCCGAACGATGTTGCAAAATTCTATATTGCCTCTGTTGATATACGTTCCCATAATTTCTGCCTATAACGCCTTTACCATTCTCTCTATCTTGCAGGCGTGTTGCTTAGTCTCCTTGTCGTAATTGATGCCGACGAGGAGCAAATCGCCTGTGTATTCTGCTATCTTTGCAGGATATTCCTTCCGTTTTATCTGGTCGATGGCAGTGTCGGCGGTGTGGTTGAATTTGAGTTCTATGATGAGCGCGGGCTTTTCTACATTGCAGCGCGGAATCATCACAAGGTCGGCATAGCCCTTTCCCGTAGCATATTCGCGGTGGATGATGTATTCGTTGCGCGCCCAAATGTAGGCCACGGTCAAGACACAGGCTAAGGAGTTCTCATCGTTATAGGAGAGGATGCTCGTGTGTTCATCATGAGCCACGTCGATAGCCCGTGCCACGGCTTGCTCATTGCCAGCGATGGTGGATTCGAGAAGATTCTGCGAGGCAGTAATGGCATCTACGAGCCTCGACCATGAAGTGTCTTCCACAGCGTTCAGAAATTCATCTGCCACCTCCTTGTTCGGCACGTAACACTGACGCTTGTCTTCATCGTAGGCCAGGTAGCCAAGATGTATCAGCACAGTGAGAACATCATTCTTGCTCCTCACAATGCGCATGTCATTCTGGAATTTACTGGTATTCACATACACGCGCTCCCCGGCGAGCATTCGGATGATGTCGTCCTTCAGGCCCTCGAAGTTCATCTGTATGTAGGTGATGACGGAATCGTAGGCCCCCGTCGTCGTCCAGAAACTACGGAAACGCCTGTCCTCAATCGCCCGCATGACGGAGTAGGGATTAAATATATGCGATGCCTCGCCGATGCGATAGCCGTCATACCAGCGTTCCATATCCTGAATGTCCATCCCGTACTTCTCGCATAGCTTCTCCACCTCTTCGTGGGTAAAGCCAAGAGAAGTTGCCAGAGTGCCGGGATAAATCATCGAGTATTCCCGGAAATTGTTCAACGCCGACTCCGTGTTGTATTTCTTGATCGGCAAGATGCCCGTGAGATAAGCACCGGCAAATACCCTATCGGAATCTTGCGTCTTGAACAAACGGCGGAGCAGCATGACATATTCGTCCAGGATGGTGGGAGCGACGGTGTCGGGGTCCCCCTTCATCTTCTGACGCTCAGGGAACTCGCGGCAAATGGCATCCCATTCGTCGATGATAAAGAAGAATCTTTCCCCAGTGCCATGGTAAATGGCTGAAAGCACATCCATTAGGTCTGAGTTCTCCCTATATTTTACATCAGGAAAAGCCTCTTTCAACTCGCAGATAATCTTATCCTGCATAGCCCACACGATGTTTCTCCTGAGTTCGGGGCGGGCGGTGAAGGAAGTAACGTCCAAATAGAGGACGCTGTATTGATTGAGATACGTCTCGAATGAGGAGTCCTGCTCAGCCTTTAATCCACGGAAAAGTTCGCGTGAGGAACACGACTTGTCGTAATAGGCACAGAGCATCTTCGCCGCCATCGATTTTCCAAAACGACGGCAGCGCGTCACGCAACTGTAGCGACTCTCCGTGTCTATCGTGGCGTTGATGAGCGGAATGAGCGATGTCTTATCGACATACTCATGCCGAACGATGTTGCAAAATTCTATATTTCCTCTGTTGATGTACGTTCCCATAGTAGTATTGCTTCCTTGCAGGAGAGATAAGCCCACAAGATGCCATAATAATCGTGCTACAAAAGTAACAATAAATTCTGAGAAGTCAGCCAGTTGCGAAGAAAAAACTGCTTTTTACGCCCTTTTGCCGCTGCAACCTTTATATGGAACGCGAATGACACGAATTGTACGAAGGTGGAGAGTATATGGATTTTGCCAAATATGCCTTGAACCGCAGGTTTGTTGCAGGCAGCCTGCCTTCTGTCCGTGCCGCACTTCCCATTCTGTTAATGCCCGTCAATAATTCGTGCTCTGTGACCTCATTTTCCCCCATTCCACCCCCCCCGAAACTCCCTGTCCCGGACGGTCTGCAAGCGCAGTGCCGAGGCGGAAATGCTGGGCTTCGCGCCCCATCCGCAGAACTTCTGCCTCAGAAGTGGTCACTTAGCCCCCTGATAGTCATCATTTTTATCCTCAAAAGTCATCATTTTTACAAAAAAAATCATCACTTCCACCCCTGAAAGTGATGACTCGGAAACGAAAATGACGGAGGAATTCAAAATATGGAATGTCACCGACTACAACTATGACATATCAGGCAACTGCACTATCCCCAGACTGCACAGGAGGACGCTACGATGTACTCACGCCACGGCCATGGAAGCGCGCTTTTGAATACGGACGACTGCGGGCGGAACGCCTCCGTCAGCCAGCCGTTCCTGAAGGGAAAGCTGATAGCCCACACCGAAGCGTTTGACATCATCCACCAGCTTTCATCAATGCAATACGAGGAGAACGCCCAAGACCATGCAGAGACGTTAATCCCGCACGCAGCCGCACCATGTCACATATAGTCTTCCATTACAACAAGAATCCGAAAGGAGGACAAGCAAAGTTCAAGGCTGCATTTTCTGCACTTCCTCTGGCAGACTCCCTGCCACCCGCCTACTCCACTCTGCTGGCTTTCAACACAAGACGACTCTCGGGTCCACAATTAAAAAGGAGGTCGATCATGGAAAGATTAGGGAGGAATCCGTGGCGCTGGGCGAAAACCTGAAAATAGGGCACGGGGCGAAACGAAGGGTCGGCATCGGCGGCGAGCTTCGGACGTATGGTCTGACGGAAATCTTCTACCGCATAGCCCTGCCGCCGCAGTGCTTCGGCATCAATGTACGCCTCGGTGTTGATGCGGATGTCGGGGTGAAGATCGAGGAGATGGAGGATGAGCGCCAGAAGGTCGGCGCTGAAATCTACGAGATACCGATAGGGACGACGATAGATGGCTTCGAAATCGTCGGCATAATAGCTGAAGAAGGCACTGCGGTCGTAGGCAGAGACGATGGCCTGCCAATGCTGATGGCGCCAGTTGCCATGATTGCTGATGCGAATGTCGCGCATGGGGGTGCGCGATGTCCCTGCCGCTTCCGTCTCTACGGGAACGGTGAGTGGGAGCGGACCATCATCGGCGGCAATGATGCAGCGATTGCGATAGGTCTGCTTCACATAATGGTCCGCCCGCTCTTCTACGATGGGGAGGCCGCTATAGAGCTTCGTAAAATACTGTATGGGAGGCAGATAGGCAGAAGTAAGGAGTATCACGGGGGAAAGGAAGAGTTTATAGGGCTGAAGGAGACAAAAAAAGCGCGGCGAGGATGTGACTGTTCGGCAGACAGTGAGACATCCTCGCCGCGCGTGATGATTCGAGATTTCTCAGGGAGATTCTATTTGATTTTGCTCACCCACTTAAAGCATCTGGAGAAGCGCAGATGCCCCTCGGTCCAGCCATAATCCTTATCCGTAGAGAGCCAGATGAAGAGGGGCTTGCCGACGATATGGTCTTCAGGCACAAAGCCCCAGAAACGACTGTCGGCAGAATTGTCGCGATTGTCGCCCTGCATCCAGTAGTAGTCCATCTTGAAGGTGTACGACTTTGCCTCGTTGCCGTTGATGAAGATGCGTCCGTCGCGTATCTGCAAATCGTTGCCCTCATAGACGCCGATGCAACGCTCATAGATGGCGATGTTCTCCATCGTGAGGTCGAGGGTCTTGCCGCGTGCGGGAATCCAGATCGGACCATAGTTGGCGGTGGTCCAGCCCGTGGTCATATTCAGGGGATAGAGGAGTTCGCCCAGTGCGGGAGCCTGCTCGATGACGCGGCAGAACTCAGGATGCTGCTTCAGCACCGCCTTCGTGGCCTTCGTCAGCGGCATGCAGACCACGTTTTCGCCTGCCACATTGCTAAGGTCTTCCTCGGTGATGCCGTTGTCTCTCATGAAATAGCGGTCGCCCGTCAGCCACTCCGACACATCGCTCATCGTGTAGCCACCCTCTCTGAGATGGGCGGGGGTGAAGCCGCGCAGTGCGCCCCAGTTTTTCCACTCCACATAGTACGTCTGCTGCGCCAGTTCGGGAGTAGGAAGGGCTTTGCCATTGATATAGACCACATTGTCTTTGATTTGCAACGTCTGCCCGGGCTTTCCTACGCAACGCTTCACATAGTTCTCCCGACGGTCAACGGGACGGCTGATGATGCGGCCATACTCTTCGGGATGCTGGGCGATATAGCTGCGTCCTGCCTGGTAGATGCCCGCGTAAGCCTCGCGCTGACGGGCAATGGGGAGAGAGTCGGACGGCAAATCGCACTGAAGAATCTGCCGGCCACAGTCGTAGCAGAGACGATAGAAGTCGGCACCCTGAGTGTATTCTGCCAAAGTGTCGCCAGCGGGATAGGTGAAGACGACGATGTCGCCCACTTCAACCTCCTCCAAGCCCTTCACGCGGCGATATTCCCAGCGCGGCCATTCGATGTAGCTCTGTCCGCCACCGAGGAAGGGGGGCATATTGTGCTGAGTCAGGGGCATGGTGAGCGGCGTAGAGGGAATGCGAGGGCCATAGTTCACCTTTGAAACGAGCAGATAGTCGCCCGTCAGCAGACTTTTCTCTAACGATGAGGAGGGAATGACAAAGTTCTGGAAAAAGAACAAATTGAGGAAATAGATGGCTACGCCTGCGAAGATGAGGGCATCTACCCACGACATGATGCCGCGGAAGACGGGATTTTCCAAGTCGCGCCACCAGCCCCAATTGATTTTATGGCTGATATAGGCATCATAGATGAAGGGAATGACGATGACGCCCCACCAGCATCCCACCCAATAGAGGAAGGCACAGTAGAGGAGCGTGACGATGAGGAAGGCAGAAGCACCCTTGCGCTGACTGACCGCAGGGTTTTGTTTAGAATCTTTATTGTTGGCCATGTGGCAATAGATGTGGCGATGGATGGTGTATGGGTGGGGTTCTATATAATATTCCCACCGTCAAAAAGGTTAATAACTATGGGCTGACGTTTTGCCATCTATTTGGATTCTTTGCGGCCCAAGCTGCAGGTTGGCTCGGTCACGCAGCTCGCGCTACGCTCTCTCCTTTGACTTGCAGCTTGACCTCGAAGATAATTCCAAAATCTGACAAGGCTGACTGATAGAACCCGCCTTAAACGTCCCAATGGAAGAGGTCGTCGATGGTGAGCCAGCCCGAATGGTCTTGCAGGAACTCTGCTGCCAGCACGGCTCCTAAGGCAAAACCCTCGCGAGTGTGGGCAGAATGGGTAATCTGAATGAGGTCGGCAGGGGAATCGTAGGTGACAGTGTGAATGCCAGGCACATTGCCGCTCCGCTTGGCATCAATGCGGAGCAGGTCGGCAGGCGTATCGGTCGTGCCCGTGGTGTGGCCGTCGGTTTCGTGTACGAGGCCCTTTGCCCATCCTACCTTGCGGTCCAACTCTTCGCAAGCCTGCTCTGCCAGCGTGATGGCGGTGCCGGAGGGCGCATCGAGCTTATGGATATGGTGGGTCTCCTCAAGTGTCACGTCATACTCGGGGAAACGATTCATGATGCGAGCCAAATAACGGTTGACGGCGCGGAAAATGGCCACGCCGACACTGAAATTGCTACTCCAAAGCAGGGTCTTACCTTCTTCCTGACATAACTGCTGCATGCGGCTCTTCATCTCTGCGTTCAACCACCCCGTACTGCCGCTCACCACCTTCACTCCGCGCTCCATACAGCCCAGCACATTCTCAGCGGCTGACTGCGGCGATGTAAACTCTATAGCCACATCGGCAGAATGAAAAGCCTCACTGTCCATCTCCGAACGGCTGTCAATATCTACGATTGATACGATTTCATGGCCACGACTCAGGGCTATCGTCTCTATCATATGCCCCATCTTGCCATATCCTATAAGCGCAATCTTCATAAATGTTACGGGAATTTTGAAAAAACTACGCGCAAAATTACGTCAAACAAGCCTATTTGCCAAATCTTTTGCTGATTTTCAAGGGTTTTCGCTCCCTGCCGTGACGATATGAGCCGTATTTTTTTGCAGTTTCGCCATTTTCGCTTAATTTTGCCGCAAAGAAAACAGACGTTTTCACTAAGCCAGATGAGCCTTAAATATGCTGCCATGGCAAGAAAACGGAGCTTAAAACCTAACAATCACTGAAAAAAACATAACCTCCTACCTCCAATGAGTCTTAAATGTGGCATAGTCGGGCTGCCGAACGTGGGCAAATCGACCCTCTTCAACTGCCTGAGCAACGCCAAAGCACAAAGCGCAAACTTCCCCTTCTGCACCATTGAGCCCAATGTCGGGGTCATCACCGTCCCCGATGAGCGTCTCGCCGTGCTGGCACCGATGGTCAATACTACGAAAATCGTGCCGACGACGGTGGAAATCGTTGACATCGCCGGACTCGTGAAGGGCGCATCGAAGGGAGAAGGACTCGGAAACCAGTTCTTGGGAAATATCCGCGAGACGGATGCCATCATACATGTGCTCAGATGCTTCGATGATGAGAACGTTGTCCACGTAGATGGAAGCGTCAATCCCGTTCGCGATAAAGAGATTATCGACACAGAACTTCAGCTGAAGGACCTCGAAACCTGCGAAAACCGCATCAAGAAGGTGGAGAAGGTGGCTCAGGTGGGCGGCGACAAGAACGCACGCATAGAGTATGATGTCCTCTGCGCCTACCGCGAAGCTCTGCTCGAAGGCAAGAATGCACGCAGCGTCAGCTTCGAAAGCAAGGAGGAGCAGGCTGCCGCCAAGGGGCTCTTCCTGCTCACGGCAAAGCCCGTGCTCTATGTCTGCAACGTGGATGAGAATGCTGCAGCCTCGGGCAACGCATACGTGGAAGCCGTACGCGAAGCCGTGAAGGACGAAGGGGCTGAAATCCTTGTAGTAGCCGCCCAGACGGAGGCTGACATCGCCGAACTCGACACTTACGAGGAGCGGCAGGAATTTCTCCGCGACCTCGGACTCGAAGAGAGCGGATGCAACCGTCTCATCAAGGCTGCCTACAAAATGCTTGAACTCGAAACCTTCATCACCGCCGGAGAAATGGAGGTGAAGGCCTGGACATACCGCAAGGGATGGAAGGCTCCGCAGTGTGCAGGAGTCATCCACACCGACTTCGAACGCGGATTCATCCGTGCACAGGTCATTAAATACGACGATTTCGTACGCCTCGGCAGTGAAGCCGCCGTGCGCGATGCAGGATTGCTGCATATCGAAGGCAAGGACTACGTAGTGCAGGACGGAGACATCATGCACTTCCTCTTTAACGTCTAAACCGAAACGACTCTCAACAGCATCAGCCAACCATCATGATTTTCTGGAATCCTGATTTAGTAGCCTTCTCCGTCGGTCCGCTGACCGTGCGTTGGTACTCCCTGCTTTGGTGTATCGGCTTGGCCGTGGCCTACTACGTCGTCATGCGCCTCTACAAAAAGCAGGGCATTCCCGAAGAAAAGTTCGACCCACTCTTCTTTTACTGCTTCGTGGGCATTCTCATTGGAGCGCGTCTGGGCCACTGCCTGCTCTATGAGCCTGCCTACTTCCTGGCTCATCCGCTCGAAATGTTTCTCCCTATCCGCTTCGACGAGGCTGGCGACTGGCACTTCACGGGCTATGCCGGACTGGCGAGTCATGGCGGCACGGCGGGAATCATCATTGCGCTCTGGCTCTATGTGAAAAAGACGGGGGTCAACTTCATCCGCGTCATCGACAATATCGGCATTGCAACGCCCATCACGGCGTGCTGCATTCGACTTGGAAACCTCATGAATTCTGAAATCGTGGGGAAATATACGAATACTGACTATGGCTTCGTCTTCGTACGCCTCGGCGAAACGCTGCCGCGACATCCCGGGCAGCTCTATGAAGCGATTGCCTACTTCGTCTTCTTCATCGTCAGCCTCTGCCTCTATCGCCGCTGGCCGCAACGTGTAGGCACGGGGTTCTATTTCGGATTCTGCCTCACCAGCATCTTCCTCTTCCGCTTCTTCGTCGAAATGTTCAAGGAGGTGCAGGAGCCGTGGGAACTGGATATGATGCAGGCGGTGGGCATCAATCAGGGGCAGCTTCTCTCCATTCCCTTCGTCATCATCGGCGTCATGGGGCTATTGGGCGTTTACCGCCGCTTTGGCGATGCCGCAGCTCAGCAGGCTTGATGCTTCCTGACAGAAGGCTCTTTCCCTCGCGCATACGCGCATACCTATATATATGTATAACCACAAAAAATCAACCACATAATCGTATGAAACTAGCAAACGTATTTTTGGGAACAGCCGGACTTACCGTCCTTTTCCTGACCAGTTGCAGCAAGCTCGGCGAACTCTCTGCCGACAATTTCACTGTAACGCCTAACCCTCTCGTAGAAAGCGCC
Source organism: uncultured Bacteroidales bacterium (assembly GCA_945787885.1). Classification (GTDB taxonomy): domain Bacteria; phylum Bacteroidota; class Bacteroidia; order Bacteroidales; family Bacteroidaceae; genus Alloprevotella. Next base: position 9,963 of record CALZJF010000020.1, read on the forward strand.
AGCAAGGTGCCCGCCACCATCGACGGTCGCTTCCCCGTGAAGTACATGAAGAAGAAGGCTGTAGTCACCGTAACCCCCGAACTCCGCTATGCCGGTAACGCCGTACAGGGACAGTCTGCCACCTTCCAGGGTGAGAAGGCGGTTGGTAACAACCAGACCATCAGCTACAAGATGGGCGGTAACTACACCATGAAGACCACCTTCGACTATCTCCCCGAGATGGCTCAGAGCGAACTCTATCTGACCTTCAACGCTGCTATCGGCAAGAAGACCTTCAACGTTCCTGCCGTGAAGGTGGCCGACGGCGTGCTCGCCACCAGCCAGCTCGTCTATCGCACCGTCAAGAGTGCCAACACTTGCGTGGCTCCCGATGCTTATCAGCAAATCATCGCTCAGCATCAGGATGCTCAAATCAAGTATCTCATCAACCAGAGCCGCATACGCACCAGCGAACTTTCTACGACTTCTATCCAGGACTTCGTGAAGGTGCTCCGCGACATCAAGGCTGACCAGAAGTCTTATGCTCTCGACAATATCGAAGTCAGCGCATACGCTTCGCCCGATGGTGCCCTGAGCTTCAACGAGAAGGTAGCTTCCGGACGTCAAGCTACGGCTTCTGACTATGTGAACACGCAGCTCAAGAAAATCGCCCTCGACGGAACGGTTGATACGAAGTACACCGCTGAGGACTGGGAAGGCTTCCAGGAAATCGTGGCTGCCAGCAACATTCAGGACAAGGATGTCATCCTCCGCGTCCTCAACATGTATAAGGATCCCGAGGAGCGCGAGGCTCAGATTCGCAATATGAGCGTGGCCTTCCGCGAACTCGCTGACGAGGTGCTCCCCGAACTCCGTCGTGCTCGCCTGACCATCAACTACAAACTCATCGGCCGCACCGATGCTGAAATCAAGCAGCAGTTCAAGGACGATGCCAGCAAGCTCAGCGTTGAGGAGCTTCTCTATGGTGCTACCCTGACCAACAACCCCAGCGAGCAGAAGCAGTATTTCGAGACTGCCGCACGCCTCTTCCCCAACGACTATCGTGCTTACAACGGTCTGGCACAGGTGGCTATCGCTCAGGGCGACCTCGCCGCTGCCAAGGCTGCCCTCCAGAAGGCGGGCAACAAGACCGAGGCTAACGCCAACGCTGCCCTCATCGCCATCTCTGAAGGCAACCTCGATCAGGCTGAAGCTCTCCTCGGCAAGGCTCTCACCGCTGCTAACTACAATGAAGTGCTCGGCAACCTCCAGATTGCCCGCGGCAACTGGACTCAGGCTGCTCAGGCTCTCAAGGGTGTGAACACCAACAGCGCTGCCCTGGCACAGATTCTCACCAAGGACTATGCTTCTGCCAAGCGCACGCTCGACGCTGTTGCTGCTCCCGATGCCATGACTTCTTATCTCAAGGCCATCGCTGCTGCCCGCACTGGCGACACCTCTGCCGCCAAGACGGCTCTCCAGAAGGCTATCTCTCTCGATAGCTCGCTGGCTGAATATGCTGCCAAGGATATGGAGTTCATCCTCACGGGTGTTAAATAATTCCTGACATCGCATCATCATTGCTGAGGGCAAAAGCAGGCTATCTATATCAGATTTCTTCATAGGGGCCTACTGTTTGAATCCCTCTCATAGCTAACAATTTGGGGAGGCGGGTGAGTAAATCTCCCGCCTCCCCTTCTTTTTTCTTCCATCTCTGCAGCGATGCCGCGCTGCCCTCTTTCCTCACGCTCAGACATCATGAAACACAGCATCCGTCCTGCCTTCATTTTCCTCATTCCGCTTCTCATCGCCTTCATTTCCTGCGGTCCCGACGAGCATCATGGCCGCATCGACGGCGAGCTTGAAGGCATCAATCAGGCGAGAATCCTGGCTATTCCTGCCATCATGACGGCTGCCGATGCCGGAGGAGCAGATACCATCGAGATAAAGCGTGGCAAGTTCAGCTACGACCGCCCCGTCTCTGAGCCCATCATCCTCACACTCCTCTATCCCAACTTCTCACAAACCACCCTCGTGCTCGAACCGGGCAAGACGGTGCGACTGAAAGGCGATGCCAACCGGCTGAAGGAAATCACCCTCGATGGCAACGACGACAACCTCCTTCTGACAGAATTTCGCCAACGTATGCTGAAGCTCCAGCCCCGCGAACAGGAGCGCGAGGCTGCCACCTTCGTACGCTCGCATCCTGCCACATTGGCTGCCCTCACCGTCTTCCTCGATTACTTCGCACATCAGGAGACTTTCGACCCCTCGCCCGCACGCTCCCTCCTGGAAACCATGGAGAAGAAGCAGCCCGACAACGAGGCTCTGCGCCAGTTGGCAGCTTTTATGAAGCCCATTCTGTCTAACGCGCCGGGCGAAACGATAAAGCCCTTCACCGCCACCGACATGGATGGCAAACAATTCTCCGAGGCTGACCTCAAAGGCAAGCCCACGCTCTTCATCTTCTGTGCGCAATGGCAGGGAAATTTCTTCCAGATCAGCACGAAGTCGAACGATATTCGCCAAGATTTCCCCACTTCAAAGCTCAACATCGTCTATATCGTCCTCGATGAGCGTATGGGCAGTCTGCGCAAACGTCTGAAATCCATCTCGCTTCCCGGCCGCGTGGTCTGCGACGAGAAGGGCATGTCGTCGCCCCTCGTGCAAGCATTGGGCGTCAGATACATTGGCGGCAACATCCTGACCGATGCGCAGGGCAAGATTCTGGCGCGCGACATCGACCTCGAACATTGGCACGACAAAATGCCTGCCTTCCTCAAGCCTTCTGACGGCAAATAGGCTTTGTCCGCCCTATACGCTTTTGGGGCTTAACCCACAAAACTTATATTCCATGAAACGCCTGACTATCCTCTTCGCCTTAGTGCTGACATTTGTCATCCCCACATTTGCCCAGAAAAGCTGCCTGCAAACTGCCATCTGCGGAGCGCGGAGCAACGCCGAACGCACGGACTACAAAGGCAAGGCAAGCCTGCTCAAAGCCATCGGGCACGCGGAGAAAGTGCTGGAGCAGGAGAGCAATATCCACAAAATCAATGCAGAAACCGCCCGGCTACGACGTGCCACGGAGAAATATCTCAGCCACCGCCCATCGCAGTGGGTGACGATTCAGAATGGAAAACTCTGGACGACCACTGCGGGCGACACCGTGCAGGCCCACGCCCCTGGCTTCCTCCGTATCGGCGACCTTTGGTATATGGTGGGCGAAGACCGCAGCAAATCGTGGAATCCCGATGTCAATCTCTATTCCTCCACCGACCTCGCGACGTGGAAGTTTGAGAAGAAAATCATCGAGAACGGCGTCACCTCGCCCGAACTGGGCAAGACCCGCATGATTGAGCGGGCAAAACTGATGTACAACCAGCGCACGGGTAAATTCGTCGTCTGGTGCCACTGGGAGGCGAGCAACTACGGTGCTTCCGAGGCGGCTTGCTTCGTCGCCGACTCCGTCAATGGCAGCTATCGAATGGTCTGGAGCGGGCGTCCACTGGGCATCAAGAGTCGTGACTGCAATGTCTTTCAAGACACTGATGGCACGGCATATTTCATCTCCACGACGGAGGAGAACAATCACCTCGGGCTCTTCCAGCTCGCCGACGACTATCTGAGCGTGACTGCCCACACCCAGCTTTTCCCTTGGCAGAAACGCGAGGCTCCTGCCATCGTCCGCCTCGCCGACCGCTATTTCATGTTCTCCTCGGCTTGTTCGGGATGGGACCCCAACCAGTGCAAACTCTCCGTCAGCTCTTCGCTGCAGAGCGGATGGAGCGAACTGGCAAACGTCGGGAACGCCATTGCCTACGACACGCAGGCGGCTGCCATCCTCGAAATCCGCGGCACGAAGCAGACCACCTATCTCTATGTGGGCGACCGCTGGCAGGACCCCGACTTGCCCCGCACGAAGACCATCATCTTCCCCATCTCCTTCAGCGACTCCACCTGCCACTTCGCCTATCACGAACGCTTCGACCTCAATTTCGTCACGGGCGAATGGCGCGCGACTCCCTCCGCGCCCTCCTTTGCCGACAAATCGGGCTGGACGGTGGCCAGTTGCAGCAGCCAAGAGACTACGAGCGAGAATGCTCCTGCGCAGCACGCCATTGATGGCAATGCCCAGACGCTTTGGCACACGCGCTACAGCAGCACGCCGGCCACGCCTCCCCATCACCTCACCATCGACATGGGGCGCACGCTCGCCATTCAGGGCTTCCTCGCCACGCCGCGGATGGACGGCGATGCGAACGGGCTCATACGCAAATATGAATTTCAGGTCAGTCAGGACGGCTATCGCTGGACCACCGTTGCCGCTGCCGACTGGCTACCCTACTGCACCGAGGTGGACTTCCCCGCGCAGTCCTGCCGCTATTTCCGCCTCGTCAGCACGGAGGGAGCGTTTGCATCGCTCGCCGAGATTGATGTCATCAATGCTTCTGCTGATTATTGAATAACCTACTGAACCCCCATACAACGCAAATGAAAGAGATTGTTTATCACACACAAGGCACGTGCAGCCAAATCATCCGCCTGACGGGTGATGCCGGACGCATCGTTAATGTAGAATTTCTGGGCGGATGCCACGGCAACCTTCAGGGCATTGCCTCCTTGGTGCGCGGCATGAAATACGAAGAGGTCATTGACCGCGTGGAGGGCATCCGCTGCGGCATGAAGCCCACAAGCTGCCCCGACCAGCTCGCCAAAGCTCTGCGACAACTGATGGCGGAGGAACAATAAACAGGCATTATGTAGGTAACAATACTACTTTTACCGAAGCATTGCTATAACCTGATTTTCATTACCTACTTATCCCCCCAAAAACCACAAGCATGAACACGATACAACAACGCGTCGCCAACCTCAGAGATTGGATGAAGCAAGAGGGAATCGACATATTCCTCGTGCCTACGCTCGACCCTCACAACAGCGAATACGTGGCAGAATACTGGAAGTGCCGCCAATGGCTGACGGGATTTACGGGTAGTGCCGGGACGGCAGTCGTGACGGCCGACGAGGCACTGCTCTGGACCGACTCCAGATACTGGATTCAGGCAGGAGAGCAACTGCTCTCTACGCCCTTCACCCTGATGCGCGAGGGCGAAGACATTGACATCAGCGAATGGTTCTTCCGTGCCGTCTGGAAAAATCCCGGCGTGCGCATCGGGTTTGCCCCCGACATGATGACGCCGGAGGCATTTGAGAGCTTCTTCGCCCGCATCAGAGAGAGGCGGTGCAGCTTCGTCTATGATTCCGACCCTTTCAGCCGCCTCTGGAACGACAGGCCTGCCCTGCCCAAAGCCCCTGCCATGCGGATTCCCGACGAGATAGCAGGAAAGTCGGCGAACGAAAAACTCCGCGACATGATTCTGTGGATGCAGGAGCGCCGCATGAAACGCTATCTGCTGACCGACCTTTCCGAGATTTGCTGGATGCTCAACCTCCGCGGCGCCGATGTGCCATACAATCCCTTCCTCATCGCTTTCCTCGACGTGCGTACCAACGAGCCCAGCTGTCTCTACGTGGAGCCATACAAGATGATGGGCCTGGTTTCCTATCTTCAGTCCATCGATGTCAGCGTCCACTGCTACAATGAGGGTCTGCTCCTCCAGCGGTCCCAGATTACCGAGCCCCGCATTGAAAGTCCCGTCCCGTTTTGGCGCGCGGTGAAGAACACTACGGAGCAGGAGGGGTTCAGGGAGGCCCATCGCCGCGATGGTGTGGCCATGGTGCGCTTCCTCGCTTGGCTCGACCGCACCGTGGAGGGCGGCGGCGAGATGCCGACGGAGATGGACATCGACCGCCGGCTCACCGCGCTGCGCATGGAACAGCCGGGCTGCTGCGGACTCTCCTTCGAGACGATTGCTGCCTATGGGCCGCACGGTGCCATCGTTCACTATGAGGCGACGCCCCAGACGGATGTCCGCCTCGAACGCCGCGGACTCCTGCTCCTCGACAGCGGCGCACACTACGACTGCGGCACCACCGACATCACGCGAACCATCGCCCTCGGAGCGCTGACCGATGAGGAGCGGAAGGCCTACACGCTCGTACTGAAGGGCCATCTGCAACTCGCCCGGGCGGTATTCCCCGAGAACACCACGGGCCTCCAGCTCGACACGCTCGCACGGGCTTCCATGTGGCGCGAGGGCATGGACTACGGTCACGGCACGGGCCACGGCGTCGGACATCGGCTCGGAGTTCACGAAGGTCCGGTGCAAATTCGGAAAAACCTCCGCGCCTGCACCACGCTCCCTTTCCGCGCCGGACAGACCATCACCGATGAGCCGGGCATCTACGTCGCGGGGCGTTTCGGCGTACGCATTGAGAACACGCTCCTCACGCAGCCTGCCTTTGAAACCCCGATGGGGCACTTCCTGCACTTTGAAGACCTCACCCTTTGTCCCTACGACCTCCGCCCCGTGCTCCTCCACATGCTGACTCACGAGGAGCGGCAGTGGCTGAACGATTACCATCAACGCGTGGCAGAGACGCTCATGCCTTTCCTCACCGACGAGGCCGACCGCGAATGGCTGCGCCGCGCCACACAGAAGTGCTAACCTACTCCCCCCCTCCCATGGAACAAACCAACCGAGAGCTCACTCTGCGGCAGGCGCAGCAGATGGTGGACGAATGGATACGCACCTTCGGCGTGCGCTATTTCTCCGAACTGACCAACATGGCCATCCTGACCGAAGAGGTGGGAGAATTGGCACGCGTGATGTCGAGGAAATATGGCGACCAAAGTTTCAAGCCCGGCGAACCCACCGACCCTGCCGACGAAATGGCAGACATCCTCTGGGTTCTCCTCTGCTTAGCCAACCAGACGGGCACAGACCTCACCGAAGCCCTGCAACGGAACATACAGAAAAAGACGCAACGCGACCACCGAAGGCATCTTGATAATCCTAAACTTCAAGGATAAAAAAAAAGACAGTGCGGTCAGGAAACTAACCCTCGTGTTAGCCCTTGGCCGCACTGTCTTTTCCCGCGAGACGAGATTCAGCGATTGTCGATACGCCTGAATTACGCTCTCGCGCCTACGCCTTCTCTGTAGCCTGACCAGCCTTGCCGCGTCTCAGCACCAGCTCCAGCACACTCAGGCATGCCATGAACTCCCAGAATCGCAGCAGTTGATGGTCATATTGATAGCAGAGGATGATTCCCAGGATACTGATGGCTAAATCTGCAAGACACGGCCAAAAGCCTCTGCCCTGCATCAACGTCTGCAAAAAGTTTTTTCCACTATTGATTGTCAGGCGCCCAAAGGTGCTGACGGCGAGGACTACACACAGTCCCATCAGAATCCACAACGTCTTGTACCCCACCTCGCTGTCTCCGACGACGGGCATAATGGCAAAGAGCAGGATGAACAGACGGAAAAGCGCGCTTGGCACGCTAAACACAAACTTCTTCATGGTGATAAGCAAATAATAAAAATTATTTTTATAGTAAATAAAGTAGGTTATTATGATGGTTTGTATGTTTGAACGCTTTCTTTGGCGCATCCTTTAGCCGTGAGAACAGTCATGGTTCACCTATTATTTTGGACCCAATAATATAAGCTCGCTCCTTTACTTCAAGGCTAAGACCTGCATCCAAATGGAGCATTCTAACATAAAAATCATTTTCGTCACCTACTTATAATATAAATTACCTCCGTTAAAAGGGTTTATAATTATGGTTTGACGTTTTGTCATCTTTTGGCTTCTTTTCGGTTCAAATTGCAAGTCTCATCGGTCACGTAGCCCGCTACGCTCCCTCTTCAACTTACAATTTGAACTCGAAAATAATCTCAAAATCTGACAAAGCTAATTGATAGAAGCAACCATAAGAGATTAAATGAATAATATGAGCAACAGAAAAAGTGTTATTGCATGGCAAAAATAGTTCTTTATGGCGAACAGGACAAATAAAAACGCAGATATTTTTACACGTTTTTTACACCTTCTACACACGTCGGATTGCAGAAAGCTGACATTCAAAAGGTTAGAGAGCGAATACACCTTTTTTACACTTTTGGGGAAAACGCATGAGAGACCGCAAAATGAGCGTTGGATGCCACTGCTCATCTTGCGGTCTCTCATGCTCGCCGACAAGGTTTTCCCTACACTTTCAGCGATTTTGGCATATCCATGATGTTCGTCGTCAGCGTCTTGGCACCCTGCTCGCCGAACAACTTGCGGTTGATGTTCGCACGGATGTTGGTGAAACGCTGGGCAGACAGGTTCATCAGCATACGAATCTCGTAGAGACTGAAATAGCAACGGGTGAGAACCACCAAAAGGATTTCCTGCTTCGTCAGGAACTGATGGAACACGACGGTCAGGTTGCAGAACTCCGGCGTGAACTCCCGGATTGCCTCATACAGTTCGTGCCAGTCTTCCTCCGTGATAGCCGATGTCTCGGTAGCCTTTCGGTGGAGTTGCCGCACGATTGTGCTGTTCAGCAGTTCCGCCTCGCCCTTTTCATTGTGCTGCTGCGCCCTCCGGCTCTCATCGAGCAGAGCCCTCAGCCGTGCTATCTCCGCTTCCTTGTCGGCGATGAAAGCCTGCTGATTGTGCTTCGAAGCATGAAGTTCCTCCTCTGCCGTCTGCAATCGTTCGCAGAGGTTGTCGTATTCCTCCATCGCCCGCCTTCGGTCTTCCTCCATCTTCTGGCGTTGCTTGCGGACAAGGCGGTAGTATTTCCATGCAGCCTCCATTCCCAGCAACGAAACCACGAGCACGAATATCAGCATGCGCCACAGCCGAGCGGCCTCACGCGTCTTCTCGGCAGCTATGCGCTGATGTTCGGCATAATTGTATGTGGCCTCCATGCGAATCACCTCGTCAGCTGCGTGAACCTTATTGGAAGAATCCTTTGCCGCTGCATAGAGACGGGCATACTTTGCCATGGAGTCTGGCTCATGCTTCATCTCGTAGGCATCCAGCAATCCTTGGTAGCCCATCGCAAGATTCGTCACGTCATGGGTGTAGCTCAGCCGCTGGCGATAATAGTATATGGCAGAGTCCGGATTTCCTATAGCGCAATAATAGATGCCTAAATAGGAAAGGAACTCTGTGCAATAGGGATTGATGCGCCCATTGCCATCGAACAGACCCGAACCGGCTATATACTCGTCTATCAGTTGCTTGGCCTTCGGGTAATTCCCTTCTTTTATATAGGGCAGGATAAGGAAGGACTGCGACGCTGCGATATAATTCCTTAACCCAAGCTTCTTGAATGACTCCAATGCCTGCACGTCATAGTAAGCAGCAGAATCCATCTCGTGGAGCTGTTTAAAAGACCAAGACCTAAGCTGCCGGTATTGTATGGAAGATATGGTATCAGTCGTACGGTCTGCATAACGTGCGGCCGCACGCCATGACTCCAGCGCCTTCCTCGGAAGCATCTGCTGATCATAGAGCATTGCCATCTGTCCGTAGATGCGTGAGAGCGTGAGGATGTCGCAATCGGCAGCCGCGGTATCGGCATGGCTGACAGCTTCGCGATAATACTGTATCGCCATCGGGACATTGCCCTCATCGCGGCAGATGCTACCCATGATATAGAGCGAACGCATACGGAGATTGGCATCGCCGTAACGCTGGAAATAAGCGTTGACGGTGTCAAACCGCAGCGAATCCATATTCCGCATCGTCTTGTTCATCGCCTCGGCGCGGAGCAGGGCGTAGTGCATGCGTTCGGCTCGGGAGCCGAGGCTCTGCTGCAACTCAGGCTCGCCCAGACGTTCCCACATCTCTTCGGGAAAACTGTCCAGTCGTCTCTCTATCTCCGTCAGCTGAGGGTTGCTCCGGCGAAATGTGCAGGAGACGACGGCAAGCAGGAATAGCGGAAGCAGTGTTAGCGTGCGGAATTTCATGGCGTAATCAAGACTTTTACTTCTGAGAGGGCGGGATAACTTTCATACTTAACGTTCATGACGTGCATGATGTTTATATCGTTCTCAACGTGCATGACGCTCTCAACGTTCATGACATTCTCAACGATCATGACGCTCTTGACGTTTTTAACATTCAAATCGTTCATCACGTTTAGCTCCTGCAAAATTAGACATATTTTCGCAAAGCGATGCACGGACGTTTTGTTTTTTTGCAGGGAAGCTGCCAGACGCTCCTCCATGTCTTTCTCAAATTCTGAAGAAAAGTCTCGGGATTCCGGCGGCTTTTTCACGTCGGCAAGTGATGTATTGGAGGGGCGGAAGTGATGACATTTGGGGGCAGAAATGACCATTTTCCGAGGCTTTTCCCCAACGCTTTTTGCCAAGGAAACAGGAGGGGAAATATCGAAGCGGGATGTACTGAATGCGATGTCGGGGCGGACGAAATAATCATAATACAAAATTTTTCAAAACGAACGCAGACAAAATGTTTTTTTGATTTTAGAAAAGCTATTAGCAATAATTGTGCCATCTTTTCAAATACAAACAATCTAATTCAGTCAATCATGACATATCAAATAATCATGACATCATCGCGCACGATTCATGCCAAGCAGGGCTGCAATGACCCTCCCCCCCCTATAATCCCCCCAAACTTTCACCTTTCCCCCCCCCTTATATATCCCCCTATATAATAATAATAATAAAAATAATAATAATAACAATAATAATAACTCTCATCATAATTAGAAGAGCGCGCGAGAAAAAAGAAAGGGAGGGAAGAGAGATAAGAGAGAGGGGAAGATTATTTTGCTGTGAAGGATGATGTGAAGGACGATGTGAAGGATGATGTGAAGGACGTGACGTGAAAAAGGGAGAAGCGAAGGCTGATGAAAAAAAAGGGCAGGGAAGCCCGAGGCTGCGATGGCAGACTGTCAGGATGTCAGGATGGGGCGGACGATTGTCCTGCATTGCCCCGCCGCCGCCCACCTTTGCCTTCCCCTCCGCAGCGCGACGGCCCTTCATTCAGGATTCATGGCGCACCAAGCCCGGAGCCTGACAGACTGCGGGAGGGAGATAACCAAGAAAACGGAAGCAGAAAGGACAAAAAAACGGGGCGGAGAGGAGAAATGAGTAGTTTTCGGCGAAAATCCTTGCAAACCCTTAGAGGTTAGTGTATATTTGCCACTATAATCCCATCAAATCTGCAATGGCAAAAAAAAGGAAACGCCGCCACTCCTGGAGTTTCATGACTCACGTGACGGCATGTATTAGCACAACGATGGTCCTCGTGCTGGTAGGGCTCATCGTTTTCGGTGCATCCATGGCCGATACGCTGGAGCGCACCATGAAGGAAAACTTCACCGTCAATGTCCTGCTTGACGACTATATCAGCAATGCCGATGCCTATCATCTGCAAACCGATTTACGCCGTATGCCCTATGCCAAGCATGTGCGCTACATCTCGAAGGAGAAGGCCACGCGCATTCAGGCTGAGACCTTGGGGAGCGACCCCGCAGAGTTTCTTGGCAGCAGTCCGATTCCTGCCTCGTTCGAGATTCAGCTGAAGGCGGACTATGCCTGCAACGACTCGCTCGACCGCTTCATGCCTGAGCTCCGCAAGGCGGGGGGCGTGATGGACGTGGACTATCCGAAGGACCTCATGGCGCAGGTGAACGAGAACTTCCGTCAGGTGTCTGCCGTGCTGCTCGTCATTGCCGTCCTGCTCGGCTTCGTCAGCCTTTCGCTCATCAACAACACGATGCGCCTCTCGATAGCGCGGCGGCGCCACAGCATACAGATCATGAAGCTCATCGGCGCGAAATGGAGCTTCATTCGCCGCCCCTTCCTGGGCAATGCCCTCCGCATGGGACTGCTGGCAAGCCTGCTCGCCGATGGCATCATCTATTCCTGCATCGCTGCCCTCTGCTCCTGGGAGGAAGGCTTTGCCGTCCTCATCTCGCCCCTCATGATTGGCGTGACGATGGGGAGCGTCGTCGTGGCGGGCCTGCTGCTGACTTTCGTCTGCGCCTATTTCTCCGTCAACCGCCATCTGTCCATGACGCGCGAGGAGGCCATACTCTACTAATAAACATCTACCATACAAAACAAACGATGAAACACGATTTTGCATTTGCACGCATCAACTTCATCCTGCTTGCCGTCAGCATGTGTATCGTCATTCTGGGCTATGTGCTCATGAGCGGACCGGGCAGCACGCATGAAGAGTTCAACGAGAGTATCTTCGACTTCCGCCATACCACGCTGGCGCCCATCACGTGCCTGCTGGGCTATGTGCTGATGATCGTTGCCATCCTCTATCGTCCGAAGGAGGAGCACGGAGCAGCGGAGCAGACGGGGAACGAACCTAAGGAGGCATAGAGGCTATGGAGTGGATAGAAGGATTGATTCTGGGTTTCGTACAAGGTTTGACGGAATACCTCCCCGTGTCGTCCAGCGGCCATCTGCAGATTGGGCAGATACTCCTCAATGACGGCAAGCCCTTCCCCGGCGGGCTGCAGTTTGACATTGTGGTCCACGTGGCTACCGTGCTCTCCACGCTGGTAGTCCTCTGGCGCGAAGTGGCATGGATATTCCGCGGCCTCTTCCAATTCCGCTGGAACGACGAGACGCGCTACACGGCGAACATCCTCGTTTCGATGATTCCCATCGGCATCGTAGGCCTGTGCTTCAAGGATCAGGTAGAAGCCATCTTCGAGGGCACCCTCATCGTCGGCATCTGCCTCTGCATCACCGCCCTGCTGCTGACGCTGACCCACTTCTACAAGCCTCGGGAGCACGAGCGCCTCTCCCTGCGCGATGCCTTCATCATCGGCATTGCCCAGGCCTTCGCCGTCCTGCCGGGCCTGAGCCGTTCGGGCTCCACCATCGCCACGGGCCTGCTCCTCGGCAACAGCCGCAAGACGCTGGCGCAGTTCTCCTTCCTCATGGTCATTCCGCCGATATTGGGCGAGGCTCTGCTCGATGTGCGCCACATGTTTTTCCCCTCTGCCGAATACATTGCCGAGCATGGCGTGGAGGCGAGCATCGGCACGCCCGCCCTCGTGGCAGGCTTCGTGGCAGCCTTCCTCAGCGGATGCCTGGCCTGCAAGGGCATGATAGCCCTCGTGCGCCGCACATCGCTCATCGGTTTTGCCATCTATTGCGCCATCGTCGGACTGGGAGTCATCGCCTATTCCCTGTTCTGATGCAGCCACGGCCAAGGAAGGCACACGAACCGCAAATAATCCATATCTGATACATCCTGACAGACATGACGGACTTCAAAGCCGGAGCAATTCTGGTATTCGACAAACCTCTGGGCTGGACCTCCTTTCAGCTGGTGGGGAAAGTAAGGTGGATGCTCTGCCGCGCCATTGGCGAGAAGAAGCTGAAAGTGGGCCATGCCGGCACGCTCGACCCTCTTGCCACGGGCGTGATGGTGGTCTGCACGGGCAAGGCCACCAAGCGCATCGAGGAACTGCAACTGGGCGCGAAGGAATACACCGCACGCCTGCAACTGGGAGCCACCACGCCGAGCTTCGACCTTGAACACGAAATCGACGCCACCTTCCCCACCGCACACATCAATGCCGAGAGCGTGGAGCAGGCCCTCGCACAGTTTCGCGGAGAGATAGAGCAAGTGCCGCCGGCATTCTCCGCCTGCAAGATTGACGGAAAGCGGGCCTACGACTTGGCCCGCAAGGGCCACGATGTGGAACTCAAGGCGAAACGCATCTGCATCCATGAGTTAGAACTCCTGCACTTCGACCCCGACGCCATGACGCTCGACATCCGCGTGCGCTGCTCGAAGGGCACCTACATCCGCTCTCTGGCGCGCGACATCGGCGAGGCACTGCACTCCGGCGCACACCTGACGGCACTGCGGCGCACCAGGGTGGGGGAATACGGCGCGGAACACGCCTTCAAAGACATCGAGGCCTTCGGGCAATGGCTGGAAGGCGAACGCGCAGCAGCACTGCAAGCACGGCAATAAGGGGCGAAGCCTCCCCCCCCCACACTCCCTCCATACAGCAAAACCTGCTATCTCACCAAAGAAAACATGAAACTCTCACAATTCAAGTTCAACCTTCCCAAAGACCATATTGCAGAATATCCCGCTCCGCACCGCGACGACTGCCGCCTGCTCGTGCTTCACCGCAACAGCGGCGAGATAGAGCACCGCAACTTCATCGACCTCCTGGACTACTTCGACGAAGACGATGTGTTCGTCTTCAACGACACGAAGGTGTTTCCCGCACGCCTCTTCGGCAATAAGGAGAAGACGGGGGCGAACATCGAGGTGTTCCTCCTGCGCGAGCTCAACGAGGAGCTTCGCCTCTGGGATGTGCTGGTAGAGCCGGCACGGAAAATCCGCATTGGCAACAAGCTCTACTTCGGCGAAGACAATTCGATCGTGGCGGAGGTCATCGACAACACCACCAGCCGCGGACGCACGCTGAGATTCCTCTACGACGGCGACCACGACGACTTCAAGCAGCAGCTCTACGCCTTGGGCGAGGCGCCGCTGCCCAGCCATATCATCAAGCGCAAGGCGGAGCCGCAGGATCTGGAAGACTTCCAGTGCATCTTCGCACGGCACGAAGGGGCTGTGACGGCCCCCACTGCCGGACTCCATTTCTCCAAGTCGATGCTCAAACGCCTCGAAATCCGCGGCATCAAGCAGGCTTTCGTCACGCTCCACTGCGGACTGGGAAATTTCCGCCAGACCGACGTGGAAGACCTCACGAAGCATAAGATGGACAGCGAGGAGATGCGCGTCACGGCGGAATGCTGCGACGTGGTGAACCGGGCGAAGCGTGAGGGCCGACGCATCTGCGCCGTGGGGACCACCGTGCAGCGGGCACTGGAGACGTGCGTCAGCACGGGCGGCGAAATCAAGGAGTATGAGGGCTGGACCAATAAATTCATCTTCCCGCCCTACACCTTCAGCGTGGCGAACACGATGATTTCCAATTTCCACCTCTCTGAGAGCACGATGCTCATGAGCGCGGCGGCATTCGGAGGCTACGAAGGCACGATGAAGGCATACAAGGAGGCTATCAAGGAGGGCTACAAGTTCGGCCCCTACGGCGATGCCATGCTGATGGTGGACTGACGGGGATGCTGACGCCCCCATCTTTTGCACTTTCCTCTTTCTCTGACACCCTATTTTTTTAGTAGGTTCTATAAATTAGCTTGCGATGTATTTGCGACTATCGTGCCGTAGGTTTTTGTTTTTCACGAAGGAGCGTAGCGGGCTACGTGACTGAATGAAAGACAAAAAGATACGGTGCGAGAGGCGTGAAGACATCCAAGCAAGACAGAAACACTGCCTTACATTGAAAACTAATTTATAGAACCTACCTTTTCTTCCGCACACACCATGCTCTTATACGTAGGATTAGGCTCAAACTTAGGGGAGCGCGAGGAGAACATCCGCCGCGCCGCCCAGCTCATCAGCGAGCGCGTGGGGCAACTGCTGAAGTGCTCCTCCATCTATGAATCTGCCCCCGTGGATATGAAGACGGACAATATGTTCCTCAATGCCGTGGCTCTCTTCGAGACGGACATGGAGGCGCACGAGATTCTCCGCATCACGCAGCAGATAGAGCGCGAACTCGGGCGTACGCAGAAAAGCGATGCCCGACACTACGACCGCACCATCGACATCGACCTCCTGCAGTATGGCGACCTCAATTTCGAGGAGGCCGAACTCACGCTGCCTCACCCCATGGTGCCGGAACGGAAATTCGTCCTTGAACCCTTGGTGGAAATAGACCCCGATGCCCGCTTCATGGCACCGCCCTTCCCCACCTTCGCACAGCTGCTGGAGGATTTCGACACGGCAGAAATCACGGTGCCTACGGAGCCGCTGCCCATCGACTGGCGCGCCGTCAATTTCCTCCTCAGACAGCTCTCGCCGGGCAAGAGCATCACCTGGACGGACTATCAGCAGCTGTTTGAAACCCCTAACACCTATCTCGTCTTCCTCTCTGACTATGTGGAGGACGTCAAGCGGCGCGTGGGAATGGCCACGCTCTGCATCACGCAGTCGCCCACGGGGAGAAAGGCGTGGGTGGAAGACCTCGTCATCGACCAGCCCTTCCGCGGCCGCGGACTGAGCCATCGCCTGCTGGCCTGCCTGAAACTCAAGGCGGCGGAGATGGGCGTGCGGAAGCTGATGCTCACTTCGCGCCCCGTGCGAGTGGCGGCCAACCGCCTCTATCAGCATGAGGGCTTCGAACGCCGGGAGACGAACGTCTATGCCTTTGAGATTCTGCCCGGCGACATCGAGGCCTACAGGCTCGCCACCAACGGGCAACGGCTGAAATGCGTCGGGCCGCTGCTGACGGACTAAGGCTCCTGCCTCTGCCCCCTGCCCTCCCCCATCTTCTGACTGCATTTTGCCATGACGAATCTTGACGACTATATTCTGGAGCATATCTCGCCCGAACATCCTTACCTCTACCGCCTCTACCGCGCCACAAACACGCAACTGCTGCGCCCACGGATGGCAAGCGGACACCAGCAGGGACTCTTGCTCAGGATGCTTTGCCAGATGCTGCGCCCCATGACAGTGGTAGAAATCGGCACGTACAGCGGATATTCCGCCCTCGCTATGGCGAGCGGAATGCCCGACGGCGCACGGCTCTACACCTTCGAAATCAACGATGAGCAGGAGGACTTCACACGGCCGTGGATAGAGGCTTCGCCCTGGGCTGAGAAAATCTCCATGCTGACGGGCAACATCGCTGAAATGCTCCCGGAAATGCACTTGCCCCCCATCGACCTCGCCTTCATTGACGCCAACAAGCGCGACTACGTAGGCTACTATCACCTCCTGCGCCCCTTCATGCGCTGCGGGGGATGGATGCTGGCTGACAATACGCTCTGGGACGGCCACGTGGCTGACCATGCCTACGACCGCGATGCGCAGACCATCGGCATCCGGGCCTTCAACGACCTGATGGCTGAAGAGGCGCGGAGCGGGCGCATCGACACGAACATCCTGCCCCTGCGCGATGGGCTCACCATCATTCGCATAAGAGAATAGGCAGAAACCCAACGAACACACTCCTCTATTATATATATGGAAACCACACGACAACAGAAAATAGCACGACTCCTACAGAAGGAACTGAGCGACATCTTCCAGAAAGATGCCAAAGCCATGCCGGGCGTCATCGTGAGCATCACGAAGGCTTACATCAGCCCCGACATGAGCGTATGCCGCGCATACATCAGCGTCTTCCCCTCTGAGAAGGCGGAAAACATCCTGCAGGGCATCAATGCGCAGAACTCGCGCATTCGCTATGAGCTCGGCACGCGCGTGCGGCATCAGCTGCGCATCATCCCCGAACTCAAATTCTTCATCGACGATTCGATGGACTATCTGGAGCACATCGACGAACTCCTGAAACAATAGGGCCGTGCCCTGACTCCTTCGCCCATGCACCTTCCTTTTTTCATCGCACGGCGCTACCTTTTCTCCAAGAAAAGCCATAATGCCATCAATATCATCAGCGGCATCGCTGCGGCGGGCATTGCAATCGCCACGGCGGCCATGGTCTGCATCCTCTCCGTCTTCAATGGGTTTCACGACCTCATCGCCACGCTCTACTGCCACTTCGACCCTGAACTGCAGGTGACGGCAGTGCAGGGCAAGACGTTCGAGGCCGACGATGCCGTCGTCAGGCAGATGAAGAGCCACCCCGAGGTGGAGTTTGCAGCCGAATGCCTGGAAGACAATGCCCTCTTCCTCTTCCGGGGCCATCCGCTCGTCATCACCCTCAAGGGCGTTGACAAGAACTTCGAGCACGTCACGGGCATTCGCGACATCCTCTACGGCGAGGGCTCCTACCGCCTGCAGAGCGGCGAGGTGTATTACGGCATTCCCGGCATCGGGCTGGCGGCAAAGATGGGCGGTGCGAACTATGGCACGCTGCAAATCTGCGCACCGCGAGGCGGCGAACGCATCAATCTGGCCAACCCCATCGAATCGTTCTCCGTGGAAGACATCCTCAGCCCCGGCATTGTCTTCGATGTCAATCAGCGGAAATACGATGAGCACTATATGCTCACATCGCTCGCCTTCGCCCAAAACCTTTTTGAGAAGGAGGGGCGCATATCCTCGCTTGAGCTGAAGGCAAAGGCTGGGACCGACATCGCCCACCTCAAGGCTGAACTGCGGAAAATGGCTGGCGGACGCTTCAGCGTGAAGGACCGCATGGAGCAGCAGGCCGACGTGTTCAACATCATGAACATCGAGAAGCTCGTGGCCTACCTCTTCCTCACGTTCATCATCCTCGTAGCCTGCTTCAACATCATCTCTTCGCTCTCCATGCTCATCATTGAGAAGCGCGACGATGTGCTCACTCTTCAGCATCTGGGCATGACGCCCGGCCGCATTCGCTCCATCTTCATGACCGAGGGCCGCCTCATCAGCATCTTCGGCGGAGCCATCGGCATCGTCGTCGGCCTTGCCCTCTGCTATCTTCAGCAATATTTCGGCATCATCAGCATGGGCGATGGCCAGGGATTCATCGTGAAGGCCTACCCCGTGGCCGTTCATCCTGCCGATGTCCTCGTGGTCTTCGCCACCTCCGTTGCCATCGGCTTCGTCAGTGTCTGGTATCCCGTCCATCTCCTCACTCGCCGGCTGCTTTCCAGCCCTTCAGCCGAATAATCGCCCGGGAGCTGCCGCATTCGCCCTCATGGCGGTTCGCCATCTTCCATATTCCCTTAGCCCCCGAAACAGAAACAACTCTCTCACCTTACGCTATGAAAACAAACCTCAAGACCCTCTTCTTCGCCCTCCTCGCCGGCATGCTCGCACCGCTGACGGCAAGCGCAGAAATCGTAGATGGTGCCTGCTACCACATCGTCAATGCGTGGTCGGGCAAGACCATGACGAACAAAGAATTTGAAGACAACAACGCGAACATCACGCTCACCACGGAGGATGAAAAGAAATGGGGACAGGTGTGGGAAGCACGTCGCTACGCCAACGATGTCTTCTATCTCGTCAATCCCTACTGCGAAAAGGCCATCGACCAGAATCCCTACGGTGGCGGCCAACTCCTGCAATGGCAGTATTCCATGGGCGCAAGCGGCAGCAACCAGCGTTTCTACATCGCCCAGGCTGACGTGGATGCCGACACGTATGTGATCTACAACAACGAGAAGCCGCAGAATGGCAGCTACGATGCCCGTTCGCGCTGCATCGCCCTCCAGAGCAGCGTCCTCCTCATGTCGGCCGACACGAAGTCCGCCACGAGCCAGTGGATTTTCAAGAAGATTGACACCGAGAAGGTGGAGCCTCCCACGAGTGCCTCAAGCGACAACGTCTGGGAAGACCAGGCCATCTTCGGCATCAACAAGGAGAAGGCCCACGCCTCCTTCATCCCCTATCCCTCCACCGAGGCCCTGAAGGCCGACGCCGAGACGTTCGCCCACCCCTGGATTACGCCTGCGAAAAACACATCCTACCTTTCTCTCTGCGGCACCTGGAAATTCCTCTTTGCCAGCAACACCGATGAGCGGCCGCAGGAGGAATTCTATGCCGACGACGTTGATGCCAATGCCTGGGACGATATCCACGTGCCGGGATGCTGGGAGATGTTCGGCTACGACAAGATGATGTATCTCAACGTCGAATATGCCTTTGCCGACAATCCGCCCTTCATCCGCAACAAGGTGAACGGCGTGGGCGACAACCCCGTCGGCTCCTATCGGCGCGACTTCACCCTCCCCTCGGGATGGGAGGAGCAACGCGTCTTCCTCCACTTCGATGGCCTCTATTCGGGTGCATTCGTATGGGTGAACGGCAAGGAAGTGGGCTATACGCAGGGCGGAAACAATGATGCAGAGTTCGACATCACGCCCTATGTCCGCACGGGCAGCAACAATATCTCCGTCCAGGTCATCCGCTGGACCGATGGTTCCTACCTCGAAGGTCAGGACATGTGGCACATGAGCGGCCTGCACCGCGATGTCTATCTCTACGCCACGCCGCGCACCTTCCTCCGCGACCACTACGTCTCCACTGCGCTCACCGCACAGGCTGGCTACAAGCGCGGCACGATGACCTTCGAAATGGAGCTCGACAACCGCGATGGCAAGGCTGCCACGAAGCAGATTGACATCACGCTGCTATCGCCCGCCGGCGAGGAGCTCAACTCCTGGAGCAAAACCTTCAGCCTGGCCGAGGGCGAGACCAGCAAGACCATGAAGTTCACCACTCCCACGCTCACCAACCTCCAGACATGGAGCGCGGAGCACCCCACGCTCTACACCCTCCTCTTCAGCCAGAAGTCGGAAGAGGGCAAGGAGGAAATGGCTTTCCAGACGAAATTCGGATTCCGCGACGTCACCGTCAAGAACAGCCTCGTGTACATCAACGGCCAGCGCGTGTATTTCCGCGGTGTCAATACGCAGGACACGCACCCCGTGCTCGGACGTTCCATCGACATCGAGACCATGCTCACCGACATTCTCATGATGAAGCAGGCGAACGTCAATACCGTGCGCACTTCCCACTATCCGCGCCAGCCCAAGATGTATGCCATGTTTGACTACTACGGGCTTTACGTCATGGACGAGGCCGACGTGGAATGCCACAAGAACTGGAACGACGGCGGCGGAATCTCCAACGATGCTTCCTGGCAGCCGCAATACATTGACCGCACGGAGCGCATGGTCTTCGGCCACCGCAATCATCCCTCCATCATCTTCTGGAGCCTGGGCAACGAGAGCGGCACGGGGCAGAACCTCAAAGCCACCTACGACCGCTGCAAGGACCTCGACTCGCGGCCCGTCCACTATGAGGGTGCCACGCGGGGATGGGCAAACTATACCGACCTCCACTCCCACATGTACCCCAGCCTCGACGAGGTGAGAAGCAGCTCCAAGGGCAACAGCCGCTCCATCCCCTACTTCATGTGCGAATATGCCCACGCCATGGGCAACGGCGTCGGGAACCTCCGCGAATACTGGGACATCATCGAAGGGAGCAACATGGGCATCGGAGGCTGCATCTGGGACTGGGTGGACCAGACCGTCTATGACCCCGCCGTCATTCCCCACGACATGCTCGTGCCGGGCGTGGGCCACGACCCCGAAAAGCTCGACCCCGCGCTCTCCGAAAACGGCTTCCCGCGCTATGTCTCCGGATATGACATGCCCGGCAACCATCAGGGCAACTTCCTCAACAATGGCATCATCACTCCTGACCGTGCATGGACGCCGAAGCTCGCTGAGGTCAAGAAGATTTATCAGCCCGCCAGCCTCGTCCTGGCTGAAGACGGCGAACGCATCGTCATCACGAACAAGCTCAACTTCACCAACCTCAATGAGCTTTGCACGCTCCACTACGAGGGGCTGAAGGCGGGCAAGGTGATTTCAGAGGGCGACATGGAGCTGCCCGCCCTCGCGCCGGGAGCTGCCGACGTGGTGTATCTCCCTGCTGACTGCGTCACCGACGGCGATGGCTATGTCAATCTCGAACTGCGCCTGAAGGAGGCTTCGCTCTATGCCGAGGCGGGCTACCCCATCGCCACGGAGCAAATCAAGCTGGCCGCGGCTCCCGACCCCGCACCCACGCCTGAGCCGGAGACTTCCGCCCTCACCGTGAAGCGCAACGGCACCGACAAGACTTACACCATCTCGGGCGAACGCGTACGGCTCACCATTGGCGACGATGGATTCATCAAGGAATACGTCAGCAATGGCGTCAATATGCTTGCCGCCGAAAGCCCCATCGACCAGCCCATCTACTCCAACATCCGCTGGATTGAGAACGAATCGCCCTACGGCGGCCACTCCTTCGGCAACTCTACTGCCGCCATCACCTCCACGACGCTCAATAAGCCGACGCTCTCCGAGGGAGACACGCAGGCCAACTTCCGCACCACCGTCAGCGACGACCAGTGCAAATACAGCATCATCTATACGCTCCTCAACACGGGAGAGCTGAAAATGGAGGTCACCTATACGCCCGTGGCTAACGGACTGCGCCGAATCGGGCTCGACATGAAGTTCCCCGCGGGATTTGAACACGTGGCTTACTACGGGCGCGGACCTCTCGAAAACTATATCGACCGCTGCGATGCTGCCTACATGGGCTACTACGAGACCACCATCGACAATCTCTATCAGCCCTACATCCACCCGCAGAGCAATGGCAACCGCATGGATGCACGCCTCATAGAGCTTCGGAATCCTGACACGAACCAGTGCATCCGCATCAAGAGCGAGGGCGGCACGAACTTCTCGCTCTCTCACTTCGACCAGAGCAAATTCCTCAAAGCCGTCGTCCACAACTGGGAGCTGAAGCGTCAGGACGAAGTCTTCGCCACGCTCGACTATATGCAGCGCGGTCTTGGCAATGGCTCGTGCGGCCCCGGCACGCTCTCGGAATACTATTGCCCATCGAGCGGCAGCTACAAGCAAGACCTTTCCTTCATCGGCATCAGCCAGTTCGACACGTCTGTACGTCACACCCTCACGGATGCTGACCCCTCTGCCTCCAACGCTGCCATCTACAACCTCGGCGGCGTACGCCTTCCCTCGCTCGAAGGACAGCCCCACGGCATCTACATCGTGAAAGACGATAAGGGCTCTCAGCGCATCCTACGCAAATAGCGGATTCACGAATCAGGACTTTCAATCGCGTCCTGCCATTCCAAAATTCATACGGAATGGCAGGACGCGATTTTTTTCATGCCCTCCAAGCAAACTCCGCATTGGTTTGCCCCGCATCAGCAGGGCTACAGATTTTTTTTTGACCTGTACGCCTTCCTTTATTGATGTCCGCACGCGCTATTCTATACGGGCATGGCGAAGATGGGAATACGCATGGCAGGACGCCACACGATGTCCCCCGTTCCCCCGACAGCAGTCCTCGAATCTTCGGCAGCGCATTTCGGCTCAGCGTCATCACTCTGGGTACTCAAAATGACCATTTACAGGGATGAAAATGACCACTTGAAAGGGCGAAATTGGCCACACGGAGGGCTGAAGCTCTGCGGAAGGGAGCGCGAAGCACAGACAATTTTTCTCTTTTTTGAAAGATTTGAGAACTTTCAGCCCTATCGTAAGGGCTGCCAAAGGTCAAAACATGCACACTTTGCCATTCAAGCCTTGCAGACTTTACGAATAATTCAGAAAATTTCTTTATTTTTCCATAAAGAGGCAAACAAAAAATAGGCAAAAAGGGTAATTTTGCGGTGTTGAATTATCAAACCTATAAATTCTACAATGATGAAAAAAATTCTTTTTGTAGCCTCTGTGCTGATTATGACGTTGGCATCTTGCACAACGACGAAGAAAACTGCTACTTCAATGGACGTAAACAATTACGTTGGGTCAAAGAACACGGTTGAACTTGAAGTTTCTGACACACGAATCTCTTACGATTTCTACACGACGAAGAGCATACGCCGCGGTGGAAGACAGAATGTCTATGACTGTGCTACTGCTGAAGCTCTGATGAGAAATGGCAATGCTGACGTGCTGGTGGCTCCCGAATATGAAACCTACATACGCAAGGGACTCTTCGGCCCTAAGAAAATCAAGCGCGTAGTTGTATCCGGATTCCCTGCCAAATACAAGAATTTCAAAATTGAGAAATAAATCACCATTATAAGACCATGAAAAAAACTGCATACTTCCTGACTTTCTGCGGTCTTTTACTGGTGTCTTCTTGCACTACACTGAAGAAAACGGCAACCACCGCAGATGTAGAAAACAATGTTCTTCAGCATCCCGTTGTTGTCAATACCATTGTCAAGGAAAAAATTTCTGCCACGAAGACGTGGTATTGGAAACCTTTCCACTGGGGAGAGTTGAAATACGAAATTGCCAAGGGAAACCTCGTGGCAGAAACACTGAAAGAACATGAAGCCGATGTGCTCCTCGAACCCCAATTCATCTTTACGAGAACACCGTTCGGTGAACGCGTACTCACCGTGACGGGCTTTCCCGCCATTTACAAAGACTTTAGAAATGCCACTCCTCAGGATCTTGAACTCATCAATTCCTGCAAGGAGGCAAACGAAAAGGTGAAATACAACAAGGACGAAACGTTCCTGAAGAAATTCTTATTTTTGAAATGATAATATCGCAGCAGTGGAGACCCGCTTTGGGGCTTCGCTGCTGCTGTTTTCTGCTACGGAATCGGATTTTCCTTACTTAAATCTCTGCTCTCCCATCAAGGCCAAAAGATGCGAAGTGGAATGTCGCACAATATTTTACAGATAAAAATGGGGAGGAATGGATATTTTCTAAAGATTTCGTTGCTATGACCCCATTATTTTGATGTATCTTCGCTGTAGAAAACAGCAATAAAACCAAAAGAACTTTATGGAAATTCTGAAAACCTGGATTGAAGAATGGCTGACGACTGTGGGAGTAGATGGTGCAACGCTGCAATGGCTCGTCCACGGCATGATGGTCTGCCTCACCGCCACGCTGGCACTGCTGGCTGACTGGGTGTGCCTGCG
Source organism: uncultured Bacteroidales bacterium (assembly GCA_945787885.1). Taxonomy (GTDB): domain Bacteria; phylum Bacteroidota; class Bacteroidia; order Bacteroidales; family Bacteroidaceae; genus Alloprevotella. Next base: position 34,341 of record CALZJF010000020.1, read on the forward strand.
CGTCTTCGTGCCGCTCGCCAACAGAGTGACGGCGCACACGGAGACGGAATGGGACGATATGCTGCTCAACGAGAAAGTGGTGCGCTCGGCCTGCCATATCATCCCTGCCATCGTAGTATGGTGGCTGCTGCCCATGACCTTCACGCAATATCCCGTGGCACAGGAGGCGATGGCGCGCGCCACTGCCATCTACATCACCATCATGACGCTGCGCACGGCACAATGCATCATCGGAGCCGTGGCGCAGATGGACACTGACCGCCGCTCGTCGGCACAGCAATATTTCCACACCTTCTGCGGAGTGCTGCGCATCGTGTTCTACATCCTTGCCGTCATCATCGTCATCGCCATCATCATCGGCCGCAATCCGCTGACCATCATGGCGGGTCTGGGTGCCACGTCGGCCGTGCTCATGCTCGTCTTCAAGGACACGATTGAAGGGCTCGTGGCGGGCATTCGCCTGACGAGCAACGACATGATGCACATAGGCGACTGGATTACCGTGCCGCAGGCGGGAGCTGACGGTACGGTGATTGGCATGTCGCTCACAACGGTGAAAATCCGTAACTTCGACAATACGATCGTCACCCTCTCGCCCAAGGCCCTCGTTGATAATGCCTTCAGGAACTGGAAGGGTATGCTTCAGGCTGACGGCAGAAGAGTGGCGCGGAAGCTCTTCTTCGAGCAGCATTCCGTATGCCGCATCGACGAGGCCCTGCGCGAACGGCTCGCGGAGAAAGGCTACTTCAGCCGCGAAGAGCTGCAGGGCGAACACATCAACATGCAGCTCTACAGAAAATACATGGAGCGATTCGTGGAGAAACGCGAAGAGGTGAACCGCGATATGCTCCTCATGGTTCGCCAGCTGGAGCCTTCGCCCTACGGACTGCCCTTGGAGTTCTACTTCTTCCTGCGCGACAAGGAGTGGGTGAACTATGAGCACCAGATGGCCGACATCATGGAATGGGCCATGGTCATCGCTGCCGACTTCGACTTGCGGCTCTACGAGGCGCGGGGCATGACGACGGTGAAGGCGTAAGCCATGGCGCAAGCGCAAATGGCATAAGGACGCAAACGACAAGCGCGCGCGACTCTGCTGTGAGGGCAGGTCGCGCGCGCTTGTCGTGTTCATGCCGGAGCAAGGCGGTGGGAGGAGAAGGGGGGATGCCGTCAGTGCTTGCCGGAACCTATGCGGCTGATGGCGTCCTGCCCCGCACCCGTGCCCTTGTATTTGCTCCGCACGGGGTTGAAATTATAGCGGAGCGTGAGTATCAGGCGGTTATAGTCCATCCGGTTCGTCTGGTGGATGCTGTAGCTGCCATAGTTGATGAAGACGCTCTCGTTGGCCTTGCGGAAGATGTCCTGCCAAGAGAGGCGGAGCGTCAGGGCATCGTTCTTGAGGAACGACTTCTGCACAGCCCCCGTCAGCATCCAGTAGTTGCAGGTGAGCTCCACATTGCTGTAGTTCGCCTTGCTGTGGTATTCAGAGTTCAGCTCGAACTGCCAGCTGTGGGGCAGGCGGACATTGAACTGCGTGCGCTGGCTCAGGGCGCAGCCGTACTGCACGAAGGCTGCCACCGTGTTGTCTTGCACGGCTGACTGTGAGTCTTTCAGCTGAGTCCCGCTGGTGGAATTGCTGTTGTCGCGGCTAACGAAGCTTTCCTCTGTCCCCAACGGAGAGGTTGCCCTTCCAGATGGGATAGGAGAGGATGAGCTTCGTGGCGATGAGATGGTTCGACGATGATGTAGCGGCTTCCACGTCGCGGTCGGTATTCGTATCGGTCAGCTCCGTGGAGGCCTGGCGCTCATTGTCGTTGGAGAAGAACATGTCGGCATTGAAGTCTATGTTCAGCTTTCCCAGATTGCCGTTGTAGTAGGCATTGACCTGAACGTTGTCAGGCTTGTCGCTCCATTTCTTCAAGTCCGTGTCAATGTATTCCACCTTAGTGCCTCGTTCGGACTTCTCCATCGTGAGCCTCTCGCGCGTATCAGAATGGGTGGTCACGGCATAGTCCACCTTGGCTCCCAGTGAGTGCTTGTCGTTGATTTGCCAGTTCAGGCCGCCATTGACGTGGGTTCCGATGCCTCGCCAACGGTTGTCCATGTCGCCCTCGTAGCGATAGAGCTCGGTGCCGTCGGCAGGCAGCGTGGTCATTTGCCCAAGCTGGCTCCACTGGCAGGTGCTGTATTTCCACTCTTTCGCAGAGGCGAAGATGTCAAGCCCTCTGACGCGATAGTTCAGGCTCAGCATTCCCTCGGGGTCGTTGCCATCCGTGCGGAGGCTTTGCTCCGTCTTGCCGAAGAGATCGAGACTGAGGCCGGCGGCCTTGCGCCGAAGGGTGTGGATTCTGACGACGGCGGTCACCGTGGCATCGTATATGGCACCGGGATTCGTGATGACTTCCACCTGCGAAACTTCATCGCTCATCAGGCGTTTCAGCTCATCGAGGTCTCGCACGCGCCTGCCATTGACATAATACGCGGGGGCACCTCGCCCGATGACTTCAAGGCCATCGCCCTTCTGAATCATGCCCGGCACTCGCCGCAACAGGTCATGGACGGTGCCCGACTTTTCAAGTGGCGTGCCGGCTATGCGCGTCACCATCGCATCGCCCTTCATCTTCGTCTGCGGCAAGTGGCCTCTGACGACGGCTTCCTGTAGTTCCTGCACACCGATCGTGTCCGCCATCTGGACGTAGGCTGAAGTGCTGTCGCTCTGCGCACGCGCTGAGACGACGGATACAGAGAGGATGGCAAGCAGAATAATGGTTTTCATCGTTTTCATTGGGAAAAGGGATAGAGGAGAATCATGCCTCCGCACGGCGGAGGCTGGCTCCGGGAGGCATTCTGATGGGAAACTTCCCGAAACTGGGCGCAAATTTATGGCTAAATTCCTGCTTCGAGGTGTAAAAAACGGACAAACCATGAAAAACGACCCTCCTCGTGGCTTCTCCCTGCTGAAAACCCTGCTCAAAGATGATAAGACTGATAGCCATCCAACACATAATGCTGCCGCAGCTGCTCGATGTGCTTCATATATTCGCTGGGCGACATGCCGGCTATCTGATGGAACTCTTTGTTGAAATGTGAATGATCGGTATAGCCCAGCTTATAGATGATGGGCGAAAAGTCATTGGAATCCATGTGGAGCATCATCTGCGTGGCTCTGTAAAAACGGTGGATTCGCTGCAAACGCTTGGGCGCAATGCCTGCATTATCTGAGAAGACACGCCGAAACTGACGATTGCTCAGGCAAGCCACGTCTGCCAGACGCTCGACGTCTATGCAGGGGTGGTGCAACATCGTGTGATAGACCGCCGAAAGTCGTCGGTGAAGAAAGGCATCGTAATGCATTGAAAGCTGCTGAATCAAGAAATTTTCTATATACCTGATGGCTTCGGCATCTGTTGCAGACTCCAGCACTTGCCTCTTGAGCAGCTTGAAGCCGGAATCGTCCAAGGCTTCCATATCTACATTATCATCAAAAAAGCTCTCGCAGGGCATACCCATCACCATCTTCGCCACGTACGGCTGGAAGAAGACAAAGAGAAGATGCGTGGCGCCATCAGACTGAACATGAGTGGCACGCGAATTGCAACCGCAAACCGTCGCCACCATACTTGTATCAACGATACCATTGACAATCAGTGGGCGACGCCGATGGAACATCCATTTCATACAGCCCACGGGCATGATATTCATGGTCATGCCCCATCCCTCTGTCTGCATCACCCAGTAATGATGCACGAACGGTCTGAGATTTTCAGAAGGCCCTATGATAGAAGTACGCATATATCAGTGTTGATGGTTTGAAACTGAAAGCTTTTGAAAACCGCCTTTTATAGATTTTCCAGAACAACTAAAAGCTCCGAAATTTCTTCAGGAACACTATAGTCAAAATAATCAGTCAGGAAAAATTCCATAGGAACAATAAACCCAAAACAATCAGTCAGGAAAAAAAAGAACCCCAAGTTCAATGCGAACTCAGGGCTCTTCGTGAAAATGGCGGCGACCTACTCTCCCGCGCCAATAGTGCTAATAAGCAGTACCATCGGCGCGACTGTGCTTAACCACACCATTGCCTTGAATCCTTAATATGAAAAGAGCCCCAAGTTCAATGCGAACTCAGGGCTCTTCGTGAAAAATGGCGGCGACCTACTCTCCCGCGGGTGTGCAGTACCATCGGCGCGACTGTG
>CALZJF010000021.1 GCA_945787885.1 uncultured Bacteroidales bacterium
TGTATTTGCGACTATCGTGCCGTAGGTTTTTGTTTTTCACGAGGGAGCGTAGCGAGCTATGTGACTGTTTTCAAGGCTAAAAGATGCGCCAAAGAGCGTGTTCAAATATACAAGCCATAGAATAATTCCTACCAGGTAGGTTCTATAAATTAGCTTGCGATGTATTTGCGACTATCGTACCGTAGGTTTTTGTTTTTCACGAGGGAGCGTAGCGGGCTACGTGACTGAATGAAAGACAAAAAGATACGGTGCGAGAGGCGTGAAGACATCCAAGTAAAACAGAAACACTGCCTTGCATTGAAACCTAATTTATAGAACCTACCACCATACTTACCATAAAACATTTTTTTAATACCTACTTTGCTTCCATGCTGCGCAAACTACTGCTTGACTGGATAGACGAAGGTGCAGGCAATGAGGAGTTTCAGCAGGCACGACGCCTCAGGCAAAACATGGCGCACCTGACGCTGGTGGGGAAGCTGATTGAAGAAAACCATACGGTGGCATATCCCATCAGGGGACGAAGTATGCGCATCTTCATCGAGCACGACCGCGACAAAGTCGTGCTCGCACCGTTCGCCCCTGAAAAGCTCAGGCGTGGCGATGTGGTGCTGGCACGGATTTCGGCGGAACGCTTTGTACTACACCGCATTATCCATGCTGAGGGCGAACTGCTGACGCTGATGGGCGACGGCAATCTGAACGAGACTGAACACTGCCGAAGGTGCGACGTCAGCGCATTGGCAGTGGGGTTTCTACGAAAAGGGCGTAAAAAGCCTGACCGCACCTCTGGCTGGAAATGGCGCATCTACTCAGAACTATGGGTGCGGCTGAGCACCTGCCGAAAAAGCCTGCTGCTGGCATGGCGACTGAAAGAAAGGCTCCTGCGATGTGTGGGGCTGCAGGCTGACACATACAGACGTGCCCTTCCAACTTTCAAACACCCTATAGCTCCCGATACCAAAATGCGCTTCAACCCCTCTTTTGAATCGAGAAACGTCTGCGGAGAATTTGTGGTCATTAACTTCACACAGGAGCCTATCGACTTCTGCCAGTTGATACACTTCAATGAGACGGCGGCTGATATTTACCAGCATTTTCAGCAGAAAGACTTTAACATAAAAGATATTACGGACTATCTGACAGAGAATTACGATGTCGGACAACATGAGGCAGAGACGAGCGTCAGGGCAATGATTGACGACCTCAGGCCCACTCGCCTTCTCCTGCTGCCGTAGCCCCCTCTCCCCTTCAAATTCCCTTTGCAATCAAAATACCGAATATGGACAAAAATACAATTACAGGTCTGGTGCTTATAGCGACCGTGCTCTTCGGCTATTCGTTCTGGGCGAACCGCAACGCCGAACAATATGCTGCGCAGGAAACCGCAGAGCAGACGCAGACCACCGAGAAAACTTCTGCCCCAAAAGCCATCACTCCGACAATTCAGAATGCCGTGGAGACTGCTGATTCCACCGCACTCTTCTTTGAGGCTCGCAAACGGAACACGCAAGCGGCCGTCATTCTGCACAACGGAAAGATGGAGGCCATCATCAATCCGAAAGGCGGACAGGTGGCGCGCGTGAATCTGAATGAGTTTAAGAGCTATCAGGTGTATCACGAAGGTGGGAACGCACCGCTCAATCTCTATAACGAGCGCGATGCTAAACTTAATTTCGTCTTTGAAACCAAAGAGGAGAACATCAACACCGACGACTTCTACTTCACGGCTGAGAATGCCACGGACTCTACGGTGACGATGGTGCTGGCCGATGCTTCGGGCGCACGCCTGTGTTTCGACTATAAGCTCTCGAAAGACTATATGCTGAACATGACGGTGCGCACGGAGGGCATGAAAAACCTCTTCTCGCCGAAGACAAAAACCTTCAGCATCGACTGGCAAGACCGCGTGCGCCAACACGAAAAGGGCTTCTACTTTGAAAACATGTATTCCACGCTGACCTATAAGGAAGCGGATGGCGATACGGAGAAGCTCAAGGAGCAGGGCGACGAGAATGAGAATGCCGAACAGGGCGTGAGATGGGTGGCTTTCAAGAATCAATACTTCTCCAGCTGTTTGATAGCCAAAGAGCTGCTTTCCGACTGCAAATTCTCCAGCATACAGATGGAGGAGGGTTCGGGCTACCTGAAGGCCTACACCGCTCAGGCTGAAGCCGCCTTCGATGCCAGCGGAAAGCAGCCCACGGAACTGCAGTTCTACTTCGGACCCAACAACTTCCGCCTGCTGCAATCAATGGACAAGCAGAGCGTGACGAACGACGACCTCGACCTGCAAGACCTCGTCTATCTCGGATGGCCCGTCATTCGATGGATCAACCGTTTCTTCACCCTCTATGTCTTTGACTTCCTCACGGCTGCCAACCTCCCCATGTGGCTCGTGCTGCTGCTCATCACGCTTCTGCTCCGCGTCTTGGTCTATGTGCCTACGCGCAAGAGCTTCCTCAGTTCTGCCAAGATGCGCGTGCTGCGCCCGAAGGTGGAGGAAATCAACAAGAAATATCCGAATCAGGAAGATGCCATGAAGCGTCAGCAGGAGATGATGACGCTTTATAGCCAATATGGCGCGAGCCCGATGGGAGGATGTCTGCCCATGCTCATTCAGATGCCTATCTGGATTGCCATGTTCAACTTCGTGCCGAACGCTATCGAGATGCGCCAGCAGTCGTTCCTCTGGGCAGATGACCTCTCTGCCTACGACGATGTCATTTCCTGGGGAACGGAAATATGGGGACTGGGCAATCATCTATCCCTCTTCTGCATCCTCTTCTGCGCCACCAACCTCCTCTATAGCTATCTGTCCATGCGCCAGCAGAAAGACATGATGGCGGGGAACCCCGAACAGATGCAACAGATGAAGATGATGCAGTGGATGATGTATCTCATGCCGCTCATGTTCTTCTTCATGTTCAACAAATATTCTGCCGGACTGAACTACTACTATTTCATCTCGCTCCTCTTCTCCGCCCTGACGATGTGGTATCTCCGCAAGACGACGGACGATGAAAAGCTGCTGGCAAAGCTGGAAGACTACTACCAGAAACAGCGCAACAACCCGAACAAGAAGACGGGCGGACTCGCCGCACGACTGCAGGCCCTGCAAGAACAGCAGCAGGCTCTGCTCGACGAGCAACGCGCCCGCAACCGCGCCGCACGCGAAGAGAAAAAATAAGCGGAAAGATATAGAAGCGGATATATATAAGCGGAGAGAAACAACAAAAGAAAAGTTCTCAAAACCCTAAACTCCTACAACCTTGGATATCAAGACTTCGATTATGGCTATCGTCATGGCAGCCGGACTTTCAACAGGCACAGCCGAAAGCCATGCTGAAAATCCCATTGTAAAGCAGAGTAGCATGGCGTTCAAGACTGACTTGCTCACGCCTGAAGCGCTGTGGGCGATGGGGCGCATCGGAAATGTTGCCCTCAGTCCCGACGGACAGCAGATGGTCTATACGGTCAGCTATTACAGCGTTGAGCAAAACAAAAGTCGCTCAATGATTTACCGCTACGACTTCAGGCAGGCTTCTTCGCAACTCCTGACGGACAGCGAGGCGGGACTGAGCGAGGCGGCTCCTGCATGGGTGAAGATGCCCAACGGACAGACGCGCATCGCATTCCTCTGCAAAGGTCAGCTGTGGAGCATGAACTCTGACGGCTCTGACCGCCAACAACTTACACACGACGATGCGGGCATCGGCGACTTCCTCTTCGCACCGGATGGCAGACGCGTCATACTCGTGAAGGAGGTGGAACAGCACACTTCCATTGCCAAGAACGATGCAGACCTTCCGCTCGCCACGGGCATGGTCATCAATGACTTGATGTACAAGCACTGGGACCACTACGTCATGACGGCACCCCATCCCTTCCTGGCAGACGTGACTGCTGAGGGCATCAACGCTGGCACCGACATGCTCGCGGGCGAGCCTTACGAATGCCCCATGGAACCCTTCGGCGGCGTGGAGCAACTGGCCTGGTCGCCGGATTCCAAATTCATTGCCTACACCTGCCGCAAGAAAACGGGACGCGACTATGCCGTCTCGACCGACTCCGACATCTTCTACTATAACGTCGAGACCGGACGCACGGAGTGCAATCTGCTAAAACCTGCCGACTTCAAAGCGCCGGAGTATGACTATGTGCGTTCGCTGAAACGGCAGACAGTCAATGCCGGCACTTCCTCTCACCCGAAGGCGATGGGGGGAGCCCCTTTTGCGGGATATGACGACAATCCTGCCTTCTCGCCTGATGGAAGATACATGGCTTTCCGCTCCATGGAGCGCGATGGCTATGAGAGCGACCGCACACGCCTCGTCGTCCTCGACCGTCAGACGGGAGATTTCAAATTCGTCAGCGAACACTTGGATGTCAATCAGGCTGAAAAGCAAAGCGGCGTGGAAGACTATGTCTGGAGTCCTGACTCGCGATGCCTCTACTTCACTGCCGTTTGGCACGGCAAGACGAACATCTACGTGACGAATTTGGAGGGCAAGGTGAAGCAACTGACTGACGATCAGGCTGACTATGGTATTTCCGCCATCACGCCCGACGGCAGCGGACTCCTCTGCAAGCGTCATTCCATGGCGGCTCCTGATGAGATTTATCTCCTTCGCCTCGACACGAAGGGCATTGACCGCGCCCTGAAATCAAAGAAATTCTGCAGCGACGTGCAGAATGGGCTGGCAAAGGTGGAGCAACTGACCTGCGAAAACAAACTCTTCTATGACAACCTCGCATGGGGAGATGTCAGACCGAGATGGGTGAGAACGACGGACAATAAGGATATGCTATGCTGGGTGGTCTATCCCCCTCACTTCGACCCCTCCAAACGCTATCCTACGCTCCTCTTCTGCGAGGGTGGACCGCAAAGTCCTGTCAGCCAGTTCTGGAGCTACCGTTGGAATATGCAAATCATGGCTGCAAATGGCTACATCGTCATTGCCCCCAACCGCCGCGGTCTGCCGGGCTTCGGCATGGAATGGCTCGAACAGATTTCGGGCGACTACACGGGGCAGTGCATGAAGGACTATCTCAGTGCCATCGACGATGTTTGCCGGGAGCCGTACGTGGACAGCGAACACCTGGGCTGCGTAGGAGCATCCTTCGGCGGCTTCAGCGTCTATTGGCTGGCGGGTAACCACGAGAAACGCTTCAAAGCCTTCATTGCCCACGATGGTATTTACAACACGCAGCAGCAATACGTAGAGACGGAAGAACTCTGGTTCCCCAACTGGGATATGGGGGCCGCACCGTGGGTGGCTGCAGCGGAGAGCGAGCAGCAAAAGGTGTTCACCACCTCGCCCCACCTCTATGTAGGCCGCTGGGACACGCCGATTCTCTGCATACACGGCCAGAAAGACTTCCGCATTGAATACACGCAGGCTGAAAGTGCCTTTACGGCTGCCAAGATGAGGGGCATTGATGCGCAATTGCTCCTCTTCCCCGATGAAAACCACTGGGTGCTGAAACCTCAGAACGGCATTCTCTGGCAGCGCACCTTCTTCCGCTGGCTCGACAAATATCTCAAGCCCTGAAATTCAGAGAATAAAAAATTTTTCAATAACGGTGTGAATAGCGCACCAAATAACACACACACTTCATCTCCATGTCAAAAACAAAAACACTGAGAGATTCTGCCACACTGCGCTGGACCGCCCTCCTGCTCCTCGCCCTGGCCATGTTCTGTTCATACATCTTTATGGACATTCTCTCGCCCATCAAAGCCCTGATGCAGGAAACGCGCGGCTGGGACTCCACTGCGTTCGGCACGATGCAGGGTTCGGAGACGTTCCTCAACGTCTTCGTCTTCTTCCTCATCTTTGCGGGTATCATCCTCGACAAGATGGGAGTTCGCTTCACCGCACTGCTCTCAGGCGTGGTAATGCTCATCGGTGCCACCATCAACTGGTATGCCGTGACGGAGGCCTTCATGGCAAGCAATCTCCATGTATGGTTCACGAACAATCTGAACTACATCCCCGTCTTCGATGAGCTTGGCGTTTCGCCGTTCTACGAGGGTATGCCTGCCTCAGCCAAGTTCAGTGCCGTAGGCTTCATGATTTTCGGTTGCGGTGTAGAAATGGCCGGTATCACCGTCAGCCGCGGTATCGTAAAATGGTTCAAGGGCCGCGAAATGGCACTTGCCATGGGTTCTGAAATGGCACTCGCACGCCTCGGCGTAGCCACCTGCATGATTTTCTCGCCCATGTTCGCCACGCTCGGCGGTGTCGTCGATGTTTCGCGCTCCGTAGCCTTCGGCGTCATCCTGCTGCTCATCGCCTTGATCATGTTCATCGTCTATTTCTTCATGGACCGCAAACTCGATCAGCAGACGGGCGAAGAAGAGGAGAAGGACGCGCCCTTCCAAATCAAGGACATCGGTGCCATCCTCTCCAGCAAGGGCTTCTGGCTCGTAGCTCTCCTCTGCGTGCTCTACTACAGTGCCATCTTCCCCTTCCAGAAATATGCCGTGAATATGCTGGAGTGCAACCTCACGTTCCATCCCGTTCCCGAAGATAGCTTTTGGGCAGGAAGCAATGTGACCCTCATCCAGTACGTCATCATGCTCATCACGGCGGGAGCTGCCTTTGCCAGCAACTTCACACGCCGTGAACTGAGATACCCTCTCCTCAGCATTGCCGTCATAGCCTTGATAGCTTTCTGCTATATGGGCTATATGCGCCAGTCGGCTGCCACGGTGTTCTCCGTGTTCCCCCTTCTCGCCGTGGGTATCACTCCCATCCTCGGCAACTATCTTGACCGCAACGGCAAGGCTGCCACGATGCTCATCCTCGGCTCCATTCTTCTCATTGCCTGCCATCTGACGTTTGCCTTCGTGCTCCCGATGTTCAAGGGCAGCGAAGTGGCTGGTGTCATCGTGGCCTACGTCACCATCCTCGTCCTCGGTGCGAGCTTCTCGCTGGTTCCTGCATCCCTTTGGCCCAGCGTTCCCAAACTCGTAGATGAGAAGATTATCGGTTCTGCCTACGCCTTGATTTTCTGGATTCAGAACATCGGCCTCTGGCTCTTCCCCATGCTTATCGGCAAGGTGCTCGATGCCAGCAACCAGGGCGTGACTGACCCGATGAAGTTCGACTATACCAATCCGCTCCTCATGCTGGCAGGACTGGGCGTTGCCGCCTTCGTCATCGGTCTGATACTGAAGGTGGAAGACAAGCGCAAGAATCTTGGTCTTGAAAATCCCAACATCATGAAATAATCTTCTGGCTGAAACCATCTTTCAACCACGCATCAGCAAAACGAACTCCCACGGACAGACCCTCTCATTGGTCTGCTCGTGGGAGTTTGTTTATACCTTCGGCTGCTCCACCCTCCCCTTCCCAATACGGGCAACAAGCCTTCACACGGTTAAACCATGAGGGGAGAGGGTCATGCTCTACAATAAATGATAAGTAGGAAAATAAGTAGGAAAATAAGTAGGCAATGAAAATTAGTTTAGGTAGATTCTATAAATTAGCTTGCGATGTATTTGCGACTATCGTGCCGTAGGTTTTTGTTTTTCACGAGGGAGCGTAGCGGGCTACGTGACTGAATGAAAGACAAAAAGATACGGTGCGAGAGGCGTGAAGACATCCAAGCAAGACAGAAACACTGCCTTACATTGAAAACTAATTGATAGAACCTACCTTTACAGTAAGATTCCCTACTTCAACGGCAAAATTCGTCTCAGAGTGAGCAATTTGAAGGAAAAAATGACCATTTACTGGGGGCAAAATAATCACTTGGAGGATTAAAATAATCATTTGGGAAGCAGAAGTTCTGCAGAAGGATGGCAAAGCCCATCATTTTCAATACTGCCACTCATTTCATGCCAGTCTGGACAGAGAGGAATTCATCAATTTTAGGACGTAATAAATGGGCTTCCAGAGTCAGATTTATCAGCAAGCATCCCAACGCCAGGAAATACGCCCCGCATATTTCCTCGGAGAAGGGCAAAACATGCGGTATTTACCACAAACAGACTCTTGCGACTTACGTATCATACAGAAAATTAGAGAAATACACAGGCCACACGCACTGGTTCTGACGCCCCCAATCCTAATACACACCCTCTCCCATCCCCCTCTCAGCCTTCGTTCGTCTGAATATCTCCATGATTTCAGCGTGCGAAGGCACTAATTTCTTATTGCTGCCCACTCATTCCTTCTATCATCGTGCTACGCTCCCTCGCAACCGGCAATAAAAAACCCACACGGCTAAACCGTGTGGGGGAGTATGATTGCGTAAAATCGGAAGCAGAATCGCGAGAAACGCGAGAAACGCGAACTTAATCACGATAAATAAGCACCGTTGCCCATGCGGCAATGCCTTCCTCACGCCCAGTGAAACCAAGGCGTTCCGTCGTCGTGGCTTTGATGCTGACCGCGTCGGTCTCTACATTCATCAAAGCAGCAAGCACTTCCTGCATGGCGGGAATGTGCGGCTTGAGTTTGGGCTGCTCAGCACACACCGTACAATCTACATTCCCGACGCGATAGCCCTTGGTGGCTATCAATTCGACCGTGCGTTTCAGCAGGATTTTGCTGTCGATGCCTGCAAATTCTGCCTTCGTATCAGGGAAATGATAGCCAATGTCGCGCATATTGGCAGCCCCCAACAGGCCATCGCAAAGAGCGTGAATCAGCACATCGGCATCGCTGTGCCCCAAAAGTCCTAACGTATGCGCTATCTGTATGCCGCCAAGCCAAAGTTCACGGCCTTCCACGAGACGGTGAACATCGTAGCCCATGCCTACCCGAATGGTGTTCATTGAAAGAGTATGGATTAAGAGGTGAGCAGTGAAAAAAAAGAAAATATATGAGTGGTGGAAGTTCTGCTAACGTCGGCGGCGACGGCCCATCAACTCCTGTATGCCATCAAAGTCAAACATCAGACCCACGCGGATGGTCTGGTCGAGCGGATTGCCCGCAGTCGTCGCACAGCAATACGAGGCATCTATGGCAAGCACATTGAGTTTGAAGCCTGCTCCGAAGGTGGCATACTTACGATTTCCCTGATATTGCGACTCGTGGTGGTAGCCTGCACGGAGGGAGAACTTGTCGTTATAGACATACTCCGCACCGACTCCGAACAGTATCTCTTCCATCTCGCCCTTGAATCCACGCTCAGAATCGCCGAAGGAGGTGAAGATTCCGGCAATGGACGACTTATCGTAATAATCCCTACGGAGGCGTTCCTGATAATCCTCATTCAGTTCGTCCTCACCCTGAAGCGGCAACGACGGCACCAAGAGCTTGCTGGCTTCAGCACTGATGCTGAAACGATTATATTCATTCAAAGGTACACTCAGATTGAGGCCTAAACGCAACGTCGTGGGGATATAGAAACTATAGTCAGAGCCATAGTTAATCTTCGTACCAATGTTGGAAATGTTCAGACCCCAAGCCAAGTTGCATTCACGACGTCCGATGAAGAGGTAGTTATTCCAATACATGGCAATGTCGGCAGCGAAGGCGGAACCCGGCGTAGTGTTGTCATCGTAATGACCGGAGAGGTCAGAATACATGTAACGAAGCGCGACGGCAGCAGAGAAACGCTCGGAGAGCATACGCGAATAGGCAATGTCTATGCCGAACTCATAGGGATTGACCGTATAGTCGGAACCAGAAACAGTGACATCGCCCAAGGTGAAATAGCGCACTGAGGCAGACAATGCCTGATAATCGCCCAAACGATAGTAGCCCTGGGCATTGATAAGGGCGATACCGTCCGTCAGATAACGCAGCCACGGGGTATAGTTGACGGCAAATCCTGCACGGGAAATCGTGAAAGGATACTTTGCAGGGTTCCATGCCTGCGAATAGACATCAGGTTCGGTTGCCACGCCAATATCTCCCAAACCCGCTGCACGTGCATCAGAGGCAATACTCTGCGAGACGACAGCCGTCTGTACAGGATTAAACTGGTCGCGAACATCGTCCTCAGCCCAAACCGTTTGCACAGAGGTCAGGCCAAGCGCGATGACAAGAGTCTGGCTTATAGTTTTCTTCATGTGTTTCTATGTTTTAAGTAGATAATGAAAATTAGTTTTTTGTTTGCATGCTCTCTTTGGCGCATCTCTTAGCCTTGAAAGCAGTCACAAGGCAGGCTATGCTCCTTGATTTCAAGACCAAACCTGCATCCAAACAGTGCATTCAAACATACAAACCATAAACATTCTTACTATAACTACAATAAAATTATTTTCATTACCCACCTATCTGCGAGCGATAATCATTTTTTGAGCCTCAGTCTCGAAGCGTCCGTTAGAAGAGGTGATGACGGCACGATAGAAATAGACACCATCGGGCAAAGGCTGATGGTCATTGCCGCATAAATCCCACACCATGAAGGCAGAACGTTCGTAGGCTGCCACGCTCTCCGTCCGCTTAAAGACGAGACGTCCACGCGTGTCATAGACTTCGTAACTGACGAGACCGGGATTTTCTGCATTCTGCGGGAAATAGGTGACCAGACTGGTAGTCGTGGCAGCAGGATTCTGCGTAGAGGTGATATAGCCCTCCGTCATCATGCCATCATGGTAATCACCCCGAACGATGAAATGGACATCCGAAACCGAATAATTATTGTTGACATCCCAAACGCGCAAGCTGGCTTTGTGCAGACCGCGCGAAATACCCGTCATGGGATAGACGATTTGTCCCTTCTGATAGCTTCCGAAGTCGTAGTTGAAGTAAGACTTGAGGTTGATGTAAGAAGCATTGTCATCGTCCAAGACGAGCTCAATGTCATGTCCAAGGGCCACGCCGGCATTGTTGATACCACATTCGTCGTAGATGTCTGCTATAAGTACAGGATTTTCGTCCGTTATGGTATAATCGGGATTGTCGATATTGTTGATATACAGCATGACTACGGGCGGAATGCTATCTTGATCAGCCTCTGCCGCCGTGCCGTTCATACAGAAATTTTCGGTATATCCGCTGTATTCCTGCTTCTTATCATCGCTGATGGCATAGAGCGATATGCGCCCAGGCTCTTCAGAATAGGAAATATCGCGAGGAATGGTCAGTACGAACTCAAAACGGCCGTCCTTGGCTTTCGCGTTACCACGATAGAGATTCTTCGCACGCTCATAGAAGGTGAAGGGCTCATTATCGCCTTGCAGAGACTTCTGATTGTCCTTGCACACCACCTTTTCCTTGCGGTCATAGAGCGTGGCGGTGACGATGCCTGCGAAGTTCGTGTCGATATCCTTATCGCTTCCCGGCTGGCACACATAGCCCGAGAAGCGAGCCACACCGCCCGCAGGCAGAGTAGTCAGGGGCGAAGAGGCGGTAATCTTCTTGCCGTTGATGGAGTCGATGACGATATGTCCGGAAGGAATGGCAAGTCGGAGGGCAGGATCGCCGAAGAAGACGTACTTTAACTTATTAAAAGTCAAGTCGGTGCTGTTCTGCACCAAGCTCACCTTGGCGCGACGTAAAGCCTCAGCCATCGAAATGCGGTCTTCTGTGTCAGACGGCGCGAGGAGATTTTGACAGAAATTCTTGTTAATGGAGAAATTCTGCTGCGGATAGACGGCACGGGTGGCGCACATGAAGGCGATGCTACCACCGTCAGGCACCAGCATCGAGGTCTCTGCCAGGCTTTCCTCGTCGGAGTCGAATGGGAAAATCTCGCACGATGCCAAAATCCAGAGTGGCATATAGGGCGAGCGCGCCGTAGCAAAATCTTTCGTCACGAGCACTTGTGCGTGCGAAATGCTGTTCGGACCGCCGTGGCCGCTATAGTTAAAGATGGCTGCACCGTCCGTCATAAATTGGTTGATGCGTTCAGTGGCTTGAGGATAGGAATAGCCCGTGGCAGAAGTGGTACGCACATAACGGTCCCAGAAGATGCGCTGCACGTCCAATCTGTCGTCCACGCTCTCAATCGTCTGCGCCACACGCTCAGCATCGTCCATGTGGAGGTTGTTGTCGCCGTCGTCGCCCATCATGACCACTGTGTTCTTCCAACTTCCGGCATCGGCGTTGCTCATATATTTTTCTACTTTATCGACGAGTATCTTCGCCTCTTCGACGCTGCTGCATACCAAACGGCCCAAAGCAATATCGGGCTTTTCGCTACTGATAGCACGCCCCTCGCCATCATCAAGGAGGGAGAAGAAATCGTCAGTCACATAGCTCGGGACTGACCCAATGGTATTCGTCGTGCCATCCACTTCATAGCAAAGCAGATAGTCGTCCTGCGATTTCCCCTTCATGGCAGCGGTCAGCAGACGATTGTCCCATGAGCACTTGCCCATAAACAAGCAATATTTAGGCATGGCAGCCTCATTATCGCCTGCACGGTCGTAGAGCATTTTGAGGAATCGGCGGTAAGCATTGGCATCGGGCGTTCCCGATGAGAACTCATTGTATATTTCGTCCGCACGCACCACCACGCCGCTGATTCCCTCGCGGTCATGGTGCAACGCCAGCAGCCTGCTTGCCTGCTCCGTCAGCTTTCCGTTAGCAGGGACGATGATGACATAGTCAATATCCTGAAGGGCGTGCAAGTTCTGATTCTTCACTTCTCCCACAAATTCAGGAGCGGCATAGGTCTTTGCCTCATCGAAGCAGACGAAACGGCGCAGGGGAGTGGATGTCACTGCCGAAAGCACGCCGTTGCTGACCGTAGAAGCCAACTCTGCCGTCGGACTGCCATACTGTCCGATGCGCCAAAGATGCGTCGTGCTGCCCGCACCGCTGACGCTGAGCGTGACGGCATTCGACTTTTGCGGTGAGAAGCTATAGGGCGCATCGCTCACGGTGAGGCTGCGCTGATAGTTCAAATTGATGTAATCCAAGCGAGCACTGTTGTTGTTCGCGGTCGTAATCTGAATGGCGTTGCTCCCGCTTGCAGTCAGCGATGACACGCCACGCGTGGTCTTTGTCTCCACCTTCGCCGAACTATTCGACACATCATAGCGCGCTACTGATGAGGAGAGCAACTTCGTCCCGTTGATGGTAATTTCGTAAGGCGTAGTGTCAGAGTTGGATGCTGCTCCGAAACTCGTTATGACGACTTGGTCGCCCTTGGCAAGGTCAGGCGTAGCGACACGGTAAGTATGAGTGTTGCCCGTTGAGAAATCATAGTCGTCGAACATTCTTCTACCACCGCTGTACCACGAGAAAGCATCATTGTCATAGACGACGGAATACGGGACGACGTCCATGCGCAAAGCCGCCTGCGCCGTCTCTGCAGGCAATTTCTGTACGGCAGTGGGCGTCCCTTCGGTGATGAAATAATAGCTATACTTGCTATAGGGATTCTGAGTATGGGTATAGATTTGCGAGCCCGTCACCCACGTCTGTCGCAATGTGCCCTCTGCCCAAAAGAGCCGTCTGCCATCGCTCGTTGCCAGCGTCGGCACCTCCACTAAATCATCCGGCACGGTTGTCTGTAGCGTGCTTTCAGAAGGGTCAGGAAAACTGAACTGCTCGATTTGCATCAGTCCGCCATAACCGAAGACGCGGACATTATTCACCGAGGAAAAGCCCATTTTCTTCACATCAGCATCCGTCAGTTGATAGATGCCTTCCTTCTCCACGCGTATCTTTGCCCATTTTCCCGTTTCCAGCACACTCTTCTCTGCCCAGCGTTCTGCCACGGAAAGCGTGCGCTGGGGGGCAAAATGCGCATTTGCTGCCGTAGCCTGACGGGGAACAACGCGGATTTGGCACGAAAGGATGCGTTTCCAACGTCCTTCGTGCAGCACGATGGGCGAGAAGGAGATGTTCAGATACCCCTTCTTCTTGCTCATCGCCATATAAGTCTCTAAGTTGAGGCTTCCGATTTTCTGCGGCTCTGGCATCAGCACTATGCCGTCTTGCTCAATTTCCTTGTCAGCCGCCACGATGCCTTTCTCCTGCAGTCTCCGCAGTGCCTTCACCTCGCGTCCAGACAGCAGGACATACTCTGGGTAGCGAATCTCTACATCATAGCCCGCGCTGCATGGCGTACCGACCGCCACTTCATGCGCATATCTCGGCAAGGCATCGCCAATAGCATAACGGTTGGAGTCGATATGTGCAAAACAAGAATCGGCCGTGATGCCACCCTCTTGCACGACGACGGCCTCAGGGATTTCTCCCGAGGTCAGGGCAAGAACGGGCAACGCCAAAGCCGAGAACATGAAAAAGAAGGGTATAAGAAGACGTGAAACTGGAATCATAGCGGAGGGGGGAGAGTGTGGATGAAGAATTTGAGAGGGGGGAGGAAAAGAGGGAATGCCTATTTAATAAATGCCTATTTTATATTAAAAGCCAAGACGCGGTGGTCGCCAACGTAGCCTTCCACGTGCGTATTGATGCTTGGGCAATATCCCTTGACGGGAGCGGGCAGCAGAATCATATCGCCATTGCGCACCATATAATATTTGCTTATGCGCGCGATGGCCGATGCTGCCAAAGTTTCGACATCTTGCGCCGTTCCCTTCATCTCTGCGCCGTCGCTGGTCTGTATGCCATAGGCGATAACGCCGTCTGCCGCCAACAAATCTTCCTTAGCGATGAAATTTCCGACGGGAAGAGCACTGTCGAAACCCGTTGCCGCAGACCAAGGAAGTCCTTGGCGCTGAGCCTCCAGCAGCATTTCTTTGGCTACGAAATGCGGCACCACGGTGGCAGCATCCCAATAACGATAGGCAAAGCGCGGACTCACCGTACGCCCCAGCCTACTGATGCGCAATGCCAGATGAACGGTCATCTCGCACGGCATGGCGAAGTCGGGAATAAAAACGGGCTTTCCATTTCGCTGCAGCGCAGTATCGGGCAGGGTGTAAAGCACTTCTGTGCCACAACCATTTAACGCCAAATGCTCCGAAATATTGTGTAAAACAAAGACTGTCACAAGATATTTTTGTGTCGGGAGTGAGGAAAAAGAGTATGCCAGTAGGCAAAACAGCTATTCTGCATCAATGTTTTCTAACGTACTTGGCAACCCTACTGTCTATTGAGGTTTTTGGCTGCCGCTCCCCTAAAGAAAGGGAAATCGGCAGCCAAAAAAAATATATGATTAGAACTCCGCGCTCTTCGGAGTGCGGGGGAAGGGAATGACATCACGAATGTTTGCCATGCCCGTCACAAAGAGAATCAAACGCTCGAAGCCAAGGCCGAAACCTCCGTGGGGGCAACTTCCGAAACGGCGGGTGTCCATATACCACCACATGTCCTTCATTGGAATATTTCGCTCCTCGATTTCGTTCTGCAGCTTGTCGAAGTCCTCCTCGCGCACACTGCCACCGATTATCTCGCCAATAGAGGGGAAGAGCACATCAGTTCCCTGCACCGTCTGTTCTTGCGGTTCACCGTTGAAAGTGGGCACTTCCTCGTCAATCTTCATATAGAACGCCTTAATCTTCTTAGGATAGTGCGTCATGATGACGGGCTTTTTGAAATATTCTTCTACAAGATAGCGCTCGTGCTCCGAAGCGAGGTCATCGCCCCAATTGCAAGGGAATTCAAATTTACGTCCGCCCTTGATGGCTTCCTGCAGGATTTCGATACCGCGGGTATAATCAAGACGAACGAAATCTTCCTTCAGCACGCCCTCCAGACGCTCGATAAGCCCCTTATCAATCATCTTGTTAAGGAATTCCAAGTCGTCTTTGCAGTGTTCCAAAGCCCATCTTACGCAATACTTGATGAAGTCTTCTTCCAAATCCATCAGATCGTTGAGGTCGATGAAGCAAACCTCGGGCTCAATCATCCAAAATTCTGCCAGATGTCGGGGGGTGTTGCTATTCTCTGCGCGGAAAGTAGGTCCGAAGGTATAGATAGCTCCGAGGGCAGTAGCACCAAGTTCGCCTTCCAGCTGTCCGCTGACGGTGAGGCTGGTCTGCTTTCCGAAGAAGTCATCGTCGTAGATGATGCTGCCATTCTCGTCCTTCTTCAGGTCGTAGAGATTTTTCGTCGTCACCTGAAACATCTGTCCCGCCCCTTCGCAGTCGCTGGCAGTGATGAGCGGCGTATGGAAATAGTAGTACCCATGTTCGTGGAAATACGTATGTATGGCCATTGCCATGTTATGGCGAATGCGCATCACGGCACCAAACGTATTAGTACGCAGACGCATATGGGCGTGCTGGCGCATATATTCAAACGTCTGGCCTTTCTTCTGCATGGGATAATCCGGTGCGCAGGCTCCGAAGAGTTGGAGTGTTTCGGCCTGAATTTCAGCAGTCTGACCTGCTCCCTGGCTCTCTACGAGTTTTCCCGTGCAAGCGATGGCAGCTCCCGTGCCTATCTGGCGGAGGAGTTCGTCGTCAAATTTTTCGACGTCTGCCACGATTTGAATATTCTTGATGGTCGAACCATCGTTCAACGCTATGAAGTTTACATTCTTGCTGCCGCGCTTCGAGCGTACCCATCCCATGACGGTCATCTCGCAGCCATACTCCGTACAAGCAAGGGCATCGATGATTTTTGTTCTTTTCATCGTTTGGTAATATGATAGAGGGGAATTTCTATTTTGCGTGTATATTGATTATTCAAACGCTCCCATACGCAGCATATTGACCTCTTCTTCCGTCAGGAATCGCCAATCGCCGCGCTTCACATTCTTCTTCGTAAGTCCGGCAAAATATACGCGGTCGAGCTTCACGACATGATAACCAAGGCTTTCGAAGATGCGGCGCACGATACGATTTCTTCCTGAATGGATTTCTATTCCCACCTGCTTTTTGTCCGTATCGCTGGCATAGTCAATAGCGTCGGCAGCAATCTCGCCATCTTCGAGGGTGATTCCCTCTGCTATCTGGCGAATATCAGCCGCCGTCACATTGCGGTCGAGATAAACATGATATATTTTCTTCTTCATGAAGGTGGGGTGCGTCAGTTTGCTGGCCAGTTCGCCATCGTTCGTCAGCAGGAGCACTCCCGTAGTGTTGCGGTCCAGTCGTCCCACGGGGTAGATACGCTCACGGCAAGCCTTAGCCACGAGGTCCATCACTGTCTTACGGTTCTGCGGGTCTTCGCTGGTAGTCACGTAGCCTTTAGGCTTATTAAGCAGCACATACACTTTCTTCTCAGCCTTCACCTGCTGGTCATGGAAGAGCACGGTGTCGCTTCTCAACACCTTGTGTCCGAGTTCGGTGATGATTTCTCCGTTCACCGTAACCACACCAGCAGCGATATATTTGTCAGCATCGCGCCGACTGCAGACACCCGCATTCGCCAAAAATTTATTCAGGCGAATCGGCTCATTGGGGTCATAGGGCTGCTCTTTATAGTCAATGCGACGTTTTCCAGGGTTCTGACGCTTGAAGGGTGCAGGCTTTCTGCCACGCTGCTGACCGTAACCGCGCTGCTGGCCATAGCCTCCCTGCTGTGCGCCATAGCCACCGCGGTAGCCTCCGCGCTGCTGGCCATAACTGCTGCCCTCACTGGTCTGTGGGCGGAACCCCTCGCCAGCATATACATTCTGTGATGCAAAGCCGCCGTCATGACCACCGTCATGGTTATATGAGCGTCGCTGTCCGCCGCCGCGCTGACCATAGCCACCCTGCTGTGCGCCGTAGCCACCACGGTAGCCTCCGCGCTGCTGATAGCTACCTTCAGAGTTCCAGGGTCGCCGCTGCTGGCCGTCACGCTGGAAACCTCCGCGCTGTCTGCCATAGCCTTCACCGTCCTGCCGTTGCTGGCCACCACGCTGAAATCCACCGCGCTGTGGGCCATAGCTGCCGTCGCGATGCTCTTGCTGCATGCCGTGATAACGGTTAGGGCGTTCATCACCATAGAAATGTCGCCCGCGATTGCCTTCCGAAGAGAAGTTGCGGCCATAATTTCCACCACGCTGACGGTTGTATTCACCGTCGTGGTTCGAAGGAGTATAGCCTTCACGGCTGCCTCCATCGTACTTCTTGTTCATTTCTGACATAATATGATATTTTAGTGTAGGGGGAGGGGGCGGAGTTACAGAACCATCTGCAGTTCAGAAGCCTGCTTCTCCTCTCCCCGTCAGTTTTATGCTATATAACAGGGGGCAAAGCGCCCCAGAATCTCAAATACCCGTATAGTTCTCCGGACGTATGCGGTGCAACTCTGCCTTTATCTCATCGCTTACCTCCAGCTGATCGATGAAGGCAGCTATGCTCTCCTCATTGATACCATTGTTCGTTCGCGTCAGTGCCTTCAGTGCCTCATAGGGATGCGGATAAGCTTCGCGACGCAAGATGGTCTGAATAGCCTCCGCACACACAGCCCAACACTGGTCAAGATCGCGTGCGATGCTCTCCTCGTGTAGCAACAGTTTGTCCAGTCCCTTCAGGGTGCTGGCGAAAGCAATGAGGGCATGCCCCATCGGCACCCCAATATTACGTATGACGGTAGAGTCCGTCAGGTCGCGCTGCAGTCTGCTGATAGGGAGCTTACGGCTCAGGTGTTCCAAGATGGCATTTGCCAGACCAAGGTTTCCCTCTGAATTTTCAAAGTCGATGGGGTTCACCTTATGCGGCATTGCGCTGGAACCCACTTCGCCCGCCTTGATTTTCTGCTTGAAATACTCCATCGAGACATACTGCCAGAAGTCGCGGTCGCAATCGATGAGGATGGTATGGATACGTTTCATCACGTCGAACACGGCCGCCAGATTGTCGTAATTAGAAATCTGCGTGGTGTATTCTTCGCGCTGCAGCCCCAGTCGCTCGCTGAGGAACTGGTTTCCGAAAGCCTTCCAGTCATACTCTGGATAAGCCACATGGTGAGCATTGAAATTTCCTGTAGCACCGCCAAACTTTCCACTGATGGGCAGCGCCTTCAGCTGTGCGAGTTGCTGCTCCAAGCGATAGCTGAACACGCGCACCTCCTTGCCCAACCGCGTCGGACTGGCAGGTTGGCCGTGGGTCTTCGCCAACATGGGAATCCCTGCCCATTCTTCAGCACGAGCGTTGAGCGCATCCACCACTTGCTGTAGCAGCGGAATATATACCTCCGTCAGACTGTCTTTCAGCATCAGGGGGAACGAGGTGTTATTGATGTCCTGACTCGTCAGACCGAAGTGTACAAACTCCTTGTAAGCATCCAGTCCGCCTATGCCGTCCAGCTTTTCCTTGATAAAATATTCGATAGCCTTCACATCGTGATTCGTGACGCTCTCAATTTCCTTCACGTGTGCAGCATCTGCCTCTGAAAACTGCGAATAGATTTCTCTCAGTTTTTCAAACAGGCTATGCGGAAAATCGCTTAACTGCGGCAGGGGGAGTTCGCACAGCGCGATGAAGTATTCAATTTCCACTCGTACGCGATACTTCATCAGAGCGTATTCAGAAAAATAGGGAGCCAATGCCTCCGTCTTTGAGCGATAGCGTCCGTCTATCGGCGAGACGGCTGTCAGAATATCCAATTGCATAATCGAAAAGTGTATATTTGGGGGGATGGGGTTTAGTTGTCTGTCAATATTTATATAGGGATCTGTCAATATTTATATAGGGAGAGCAAACACCATATATATACGCATATATACGCGCGCGTGCGCACGTATATATACACGTATATATATATGTGTATGCCGCGATTGCTATTAGCCTGATGCACCGTTGTGTGCTTGTTCAGAAGAGTACACGAACATCCCGAATCTTTTCGAGACGTATTGCGCCTGAGCCGTGCCTCTTCACCTCAGTCTCCAAGAGTCGCCAATGCGCACCATCGGAAGCATAATCTCCTCGAAGGAACGGTCATTGAACGTCACTTCCACGAAGACCTCAGCATACGTTCTCTCAGCATTAGGCTTCACTTCCAGCACACGGCAAGCTATGGGGCCGCCGTTCTCCTCCACCTGCGCCCGATGCCGCTGTTTGAAGAGTGCCGCCATCTGCCGCCGATAGTCCTCCGTGGCATGGTCTGCCGACTCCATCTGCCTAACATAGGCATCGAAGTCGCCGCGGATGTAAAGCCCATACATTTCCGCCACGTCTGCCACATCGGGCAGCGCTGTCGCCTCCAATTGCTCCTCCGCCCTCGCCCTGCCGCACGCCGTCGTCAGCAGGAGGCAGCAGAACATCGTCAGGGCCATTGCCGTCCGTCGCATCATTTCTGTCGGATAAAGATGTTCATCGGACAGCCGCTGAAGTCCCAACGCTCGCGAATCTTGTTCTCCAAGAATCGCTTATAAGGCTCTTTCACATATTGCGGCAGGTTGGCATAGAAGACGAACGTCGGCACCTGCGTATCGCGAATCTGCGAGCAATATTTTATCTTGATATACTTTCCCTTGATTGAAGGGGGCGGATAGGCCTCTATCAGCGGAAGCATCTCTTCATTCAGACGTCCCGTCGTCACATGGCGTCGCCGGTTCAGATATACCTCCTTCGCCGTCTCCAGCACCTTGAAGATGCGCTGCTTCGTCAGGGCACTGCCGAAGATGATGGGGAAGTCCGTGAAGGGAGCCATGCGCTCGCGGATAGCACCCTCAAAGCAGGCTATGCTCTGCGGCGTCTTGTCCTCCACCAAGTCCCATTTGTTCACCACCACCACCAAGCTCTTGCCATTCCGCTGTATGAGTTGAAAGATATTCATATCCTGTGCTTCTATGCCGCGCGTGGCGTCAATCATCAAGATGCAGACGTCAGAATTTTCGATGGCACGGATGGAGCGCATGACGCTGTAGAACTCCAAGTCTTCCGTCACCTTGTTTTTCTTGCGGATTCCTGCCGTATCCACCAAATAGAAGTCGAAGCCGAACTTATCGTAACGCGTATAGATAGCATCGCGTGTAGTTCCTGCCACGTCCGTCACGATATGCCGTTCTTCACCAATGAAAGCGTTCACGAGACTGCTCTTTCCTGCGTTCGGTCGCCCTACGATGGCGAATCGGGGAATGTTCTCCTCGCTCTCCTCGCTGTTCTTCACAGGGAGCATCGCGCAGATTTTGTCCAAGAGGTCGCCCGTGCCGCTTCCCGTAGCCGCACTGACGCAGAAGGGGTCGTCAAGGCCGAGCGAATAAAACTCTGGCGCACCATAGCGGTCCTCATTATTGTCGGTCTTGTTCGCACAGACAATCACGGGCACTTGGCTGCGACGCAAAATCTCTGCCACAGCCATATCCAAATCCGTCACTCCGCTCTGCACATCCACCAAGAAGAGTATCAAGTCACACTCTTCCGTGGCAATACTCACCTGCTTGCGGATTTCATGCTCGAAGACATCATCGCTCCCTACTACCCAACCGCCAGTATCGACGATTGAGAATTCCCTTCCGCACCATTCCACTTTGCCATACTGGCGGTCGCGCGTGGTGCCAGCTTCATCGCTGACGATGGCGTGGCGTGTTCCTGTGAGACGATTGAAAAGGGTAGATTTCCCGACATTCGGCCTACCGACTATTGCTACTAAATTGGGCATTCCTTTGGTATAATAAACAATTATGGCAGCAAAGTTAGTATTTTATTGAGGATTAAGCAAAGCAAAGATTGTCAAAAACCCCCTCCGTTTGCTGAAATTCAGTCAAATTTTCGTCACATTGGCTTTTATGTGCTAATTTTGCATTCAAGAATTATCAACTCCATGCCCCCGCAGGCCTCGCACGATGGCTTCGCACAAGAGTCTCATCATGCGCTGCTGCCCCTGTTGGTCTGCACGCACTTTTTCAAAATCACCCTTTCCTTTTTCATATATTAAAACATGAAATCTCTCCGTTGCATCCTCCTCCCCCATCTGCTCCTACTCACAGCCCTCCCCATCGCCTCCACAGCCGTAGGCCAGACCCTCGTCAGCCCCTATACCCCCGGCGTGACCGCCGAAGGCATCACGTATTTCCTCCCCGAGACCCACGTTCGCCTCGTCCTGACTGCCACGCGCCGCTGCCATACCCCCGGCGAATATGCACAATATGCTGAGCGCTATCTGGGCATCAGCGATGCGACCACTGAGTCCTACGAAACGTGGACACTCGACAACGTGGAGATGATTCCCTACGGTGTCCCCGACACGAGCAAAGTCTATACCATAGCCCTCGCCTCCAAGACGAGTGCTCCCCTCGTCAGCCTCACCCCCGATGGCATCCTCCTTGCCGTCAATGCCGAAGTTCACCAGCCCAGCCCACTCCCTGAGGCCTCCTGCACGCCCCTGCCAACTCCCGCCCTCAACGCTTCTGACTATCTCACTGCCGACATCCTCCGGGCTGCCACTCGCGCCAAGCGGGCGGAGCTCGCCGCACAGGAGATTTATGACATTCGCGAGAACCGCAGCCTCCTCGCCAAAGGTTTGGCCGACTTCAACCCTGCCGACGGCGAACAGCTGAAGACGATGCTCCAGCAGCTCGCCACAGCTGAGCAGGCTCTGACCACGCTCTTCACGGGCAGCGAGCGCGCAGAACGCCACACCTTCGTCTTCGACTTCTGCCCTCGCGCTGCCGTCGAGCGTCAGCTCCTGTTCCGTTTCTCCAAATTCCTCGGCCTCGTCGATGCCGACGACTTGGCAGGCGAACCTTTCTATGTCAGCGTCGCCAACGAAACGCGTCTCCCGGAATCTTCCCTCGACGGCAAGAAGAAGAAAAAGGAGAAGCCCGACCTTCGCTATTGCCTCCCCGGGCGCGCCCGCATCACGCTATCGTCGGCTTCCGAAACGATTACTGAGACCATCATTGCCGTAGCACAGATGGGAAGAGTGGAACATCTCGGCGGCGAGCTCTTCAACAAGAAGTTCACCACCCACGTCATGCTGAACCCCGTCACGGGCAATATCGAAAAAATTTCTTCTGAGGAAGAAGAGGAATAAGCCCACGCTAAAAGTTCCAAAGGAAAGGGGGCGGACCGCTGCGGTCCGCCCCCTTTTTCCTTCCCATTTCACAGGCATTCATGCGACGGGTTCAGACATCGCATTGGCTACACCTCTCAACATATATCACTCATCATATTCAATGCCTGCTTTCTCCAGCATTTCGCGCACTTCGTCATCGAACGACATTCTTTTGTGATGTGCTTTTTGATTCGCTATATAATTGCTGACAGCTGGCAAAAACGATTTGCTGTACGAGAATGCACCACACCCCGTTTGCCATGCAAAATTCACGCCGCCATGCTGTTCCCTGATGTGCATCGTTGCTTGTAAGTAGGTAATAAAAATTATTTTATAGTAAGTATATAGTAGAAATTATGATGGTTTGTATGTTTGAACGCTCTCTTTGGCGCATCTTTTAGCCTTGAAAACAGTCACATAGCTCGCTATGCTCCTTTATTTCAAGACTAAAATCTGCATCCAAATAGAGCATTCAAACATAAAACTAATTTTCATTACCTACTTATCTTCAACGATTGCACCCATTCCGACAGAGCTTCCTTTGGTGTCATGCCAAAAAATGCACATCATCCTCCACCCCATTTATTATATATGGCGTATGCCCGTGGTTCTTGAGTGCGCCTGCCATATAACGATACAATTCCTCTTGCCATTCGCGACGTATCAATGCCTCGCGTCCCTTAACGGCAAAGATGACATACGTATATATATTTGGGTATATGTATTTGCCATAAGTAGGTAATGAAAAAATCATTGATTATGGCAGGCTGCAAGCATGTTCCCGAGGTGAAAATACTGAGCTGTTCGACCATTTCAGGGAGGCATCCACCCAAAAATGACCACATTCCGCCCTCAAAGTAATCACTATCACCCCTCCATGTGGTCACATTGCCCCCTCAAAGTGGCCACATGGAGATGAAAATCACCGTAGAAAAACGTGAAAAACACGGTAAAAATGGGGATTCTCAAACCAAACATGGGGGAAACTCTCTGCATCCTGACCTCACATCGTCCGTTCTGCCCACGAAAATCGACCTTTCCGACCACTATTTTCTCTATTCGCAGAGGCAATCCTGACGGAAATTACGGCTTGAAAAAGTAAGTTTTTTTAGCCATACCCCTTTTCGATTTCAGAAATGTCATGCGCAGAGAACGCACGACAAACTGGCGTTTTTTGAAAAAAAAGAGACATTTTTGCGCCATAGTCTTGCTACATCGGGGAAGATGGGCTATATTTGCACCCGTCAAAAAAACCACATTAACCATCAACAACAAACGCACAACATGAAAAACAACAAGTATGCCGGCACGCAGACCGAGAAAAATCTGGAAGCCGCTTTCGCCGGAGAATCTCAGGCCCGCAACAAATACACCTACTTCGCTTCCAAGGCTAAGAAAGAAGGCTTCGAGCAGATTGCAGCCCTCTTCCTCAAGACCGCCGACAATGAGAAAGAGCATGCCAAACTGTGGTTCAAGGAGCTGAACGGCTTGGGCGACACGGCAGAAAACCTGCTGGATGCTGCTGAGGGCGAGAACTACGAATGGACGGACATGTATGAGGGATTCGCCAAGACTGCCGATGAGGAAGGATTCCACGAGCTCGCCGCAAAGTTTCGCCTCGTAGCTGCCATCGAGCGTCGTCACGAGGAGCGTTATCGCGCACTGCTCCACAATGTGAAGATGGCAGAAGTGTTCGCCAAGAGCGAGGTGAAGGTGTGGGAATGCCGCAACTGCGGACACATCGTCGTAGGCACGGAGGCTCCCGAACTCTGCCCCACCTGCGCTCATCCGAAGGCTTACTTCGAACTGCTCGCTGAGAACTACTAATTCTCTTAGAGTCATATCCCCCCACTCCTCGTAAAGGGAGAAAAATCAGGGCGCGGCCAGACCGAATGAGTCTGCCGCGCCCTGATTACGTTTGTCGTGGGGGGAAATAAGAAGGAGGAGTGTTACTGCTCGATGTCGGCAGCAAGGCGAATGGCATCGCGCAGCTGCTCAAGGGCTTGCTGCAAGACGCTGCGAGGAGAGGCGATGTTCATGCGCATGAAGCCTTCACCGCCGGGGCCGAACATTGCGCCATCGTTGAGAGCCAGACGGGCTCGACGAACGAAGAGGTCGATGAGACGGGAGTGGGAAAGACGGAGGGCGCGGCAGTCAATCCATACGAGGAAGGAGGCCTGCGGCCGCCAAGGCTTCAGCAGGGGCATCTCGCGCTCGCAGAAAGCGCGGACAAACTCATAGTTCGCCTCCACATACCGCAACATCTCCTGCCGCCACTCTTCGCCCTCGCGGAAGGCGGCTATCGTGGCAATGGGGGCAAAAAGAGTGGGTTCGTTCAGCTCGTTTGCCTGTAACCAGGAGAAGAAGGCATGGCGCAGGCGGGCATCGGGGACGATGGCGTAAGAGCTGACGATGCCGGCGATGTTGAATGTCTTTGAGGGCGCGCCGAAGGTGATGCTACAGGAGCGGGCGGCTTCGGAGACGCTGGCGAAGGGGATATGGCGATTGCCCCACAGTGCCATGTCGCAGTGAATTTCATCGCTAATGACGATGATGCCGCGCTCGGCACAAAATTCTGCCAGACGCTCCAGCGTGGGGCGACTCCAGACGATGCCGGCAGGATTGTGGGGATTGGAGAGGATGAGCATTCGGCAGCGAGGGTCGGAGGCTATGTCGGCGAGCTGGTCGAAGTCCATTTCGTAGGTTTCGCCCTGCTCGCGCAGGGGGTTCAGCACCACCTCGCGATGGTTTCCCTCGGGCGTCAGGCGGAAGGGGTGATAGACGGGGGGCTGAATAATGACCTTCTCGTCGGGCTTCACAAAGACATTGATGGCCATGCCTATGCCTTTGACAATGCCGGGTATGTAGGTCATCCATTCGCGCTGCGGCCGCCATCCGTGGTGACTTTCTATCCAGCTGATGACGGTGGGCCAATAGTCGGGGGGCTCGACGGTGTAGCCATAGAGGGAATGCTCCAGACGGCGACGCAGGGCTTCCGTAATGAACGGGGGCGTCAGGAAATCCATGTCTGCCACCCACAGGGGCAGAAGATGGGCATCGCCGTATCGCTCCTCAAGCACTTCGAGCTTCAATGCGCCCGTGCCAGAGCGGTCGATGACGGTATCAAAATCGTATTTCATAGTGGGAGGGTATGTAGATTAGTGTGCGAGTGCTGCCTGAATGTCGGCAATAAGGTCGATGGGAGATTCGAGTCCGACGGAGAAGCGGATAAGATTGTCGAGGATGTCCATCTCGCGACGCTGCTCATCGGTGAAGTTTCCGAAGATGGTGCTGGCAGGATGTATGGCGAGCGAACGGTTGTCGAAAAGATTCGTGGCACGCTTGATGAGTTGCAGGCGGTTGATGAAGCGGAAGCAGGCTTCGCGACTGGCAAGCTGGAAGGTGATCATCGCTCCGCCACGCGCTCCAAGCTGACGGGTAAAGACATCGTGGAAAGGGTCGGACGGCAAGGCGGGATAGCGCACGCTGACGATTTCGGGGTGTTCTGCCAGGGCTTCTGCCACACGGAGGGCATTGTCGGTCTGGACGGCATAGCGCGCCGCCAGATTCTCCAGGCCCAGCGTTTGCATGTACGCCACATGGGGCGTCATGTATGCACCGAGGTTCATCAGCATCTCCTGCCGCATCCGATGGGTGAAGGTTTCATACCGCCCATAGTCGATGACGAGACCGCCAATGGAAGTGGCACCGCCGGAGAGATATTTCGTGCTGCTCACCACCTCAACATCAATGCCTAACGCTTTGCCGCTGAACTCGGTGAAGGGAATCATCGTCGTGTCGGCAACGAGGGGCACGCCCCGGCGATGGGCGAGGGCTGACAATGAGGGGATGTCTGCCACCTCCATCTGAGGATTGGTGAGGATTTCCATGAAGATGCAGCAGGTGTCGTCATCCATCAGCAGTTCTACCTCGGAGGGATGGGTGAGGTCGCAGCAGCGGACTTCGACGCCGAAACGCCTCAGCGTGCCGGAAAGGAGAGCGAAGGTGTTGCCGAAAAGATGTCGGGAGGTGACGATGTTCTTCCCTGCGGAGCTAAGGGCGAGGAGGGCATTGGAGATGGCTGCCATGCCTGAACTGAAGGCTACCACATCGGCGGCATCGGTCAGCATGCGCACCTTGCGCTCGAAATAGGTGACGGTGGGATTTGTGACGCGTGAATAGTCGGGCATATCGGAGCGTCCGCAGAAGGACTCTATCATATCCTCGGCATTGGCGAACTCATAGGCGGCGCAATGATAGACGGGCATGCTCAATGCGCCATAGGCATCCGGCTGCTGATAGCGGGCATGGATGGCTGTAGTTTGTTTTTGCATTGTAAATAAGTAGGTAACAAAATAATTTTATTGCAAATATAGTAGGTAATTATTATGGCTTGTATGTTTGAACGCCCTCTTTGGCGCATCTTTTTGCCTTGAAGACAGTCACACAGCACGCGCCATGCTCCTTTTTCACGACTAAAGCCTGCATCGAAATAGAGCATCCTAACATAAAACGAATATTCTTTACCTACTTAGAAGTATGTTTTTTGGTAGGTTCTATCAATTAGCTTGCGATGTATTTGCGACTATCGTGCCGTAGGTTTTTGTTTTTCACGAGGGAGCGTAGCGGGCTACGTGACTGAATGAAAGACAAAAAGATACGGTGCGAGAGGCGTGAAGACATCCAAGTAAAACAGAAACACTGCCTTACATTGAAAACTAATTTATAGAACCTACCTTTTACCTGTTTTCAACAAAAAAAGCAGTCTGTCACTCCCACATCGAACGGTTCGCCAGCAAACCGTCAATGGGAGATGGGAGGATGCGCCCTACACGGCAGCCCTCGGCCTCAGCGGCAAGATGGAGCTCATCGGAAAAGACGGCGGCGAGGCTGCCCACGAAATGCACGGGGAGGAGGGGGCTATGGTAGGGCAGCACGTTTCGCGAAAAGAAACGGCGGAAATGACGTACCAAAAAATCGTGGATGGCGGCATCATGGCGATAGGACGAAAGAAAAAAGGAGAAGCTGGCCAAATAACGGTTGGGGGCGGGCTGACGATAGACGTGGGCTATGACATCATCCAACGTAAGGCCATAGCGGGCATGGAAGGCGACAATGATGTGGGGCGGCAACTGCTGCTTGAAGATGTCGGACAGGAGGTTTCTGCCCAAGACGGCACCGCTGCCTTCATCGCCCAGGATATAGCCCATGCTGGGGGTTTGCTCCACGAAACGCTCGCCATCATAGAGCGCACTGCCGCTGCCCGTGCCTAAGATGGCGACGATGCCTGCGGAGCGGCCACAAAGAGCATGGGCAGCACCGAGCAAATCGCTGGCGACGACGACGCGCCCCACGCCTAAAACGTCCGCCAACATACGCTCCATGCGCTCTACGTGGACGGAGCGGCATCCGGCACCATAGAAGCGAACGACATCAACGGACGAGCCTGACAAATTGGGGAGAACTTCGGAGCACAACGCTTGCTGCAAGTCTTCATCAGACATCAGGCAGGGATTCAGACCTGAGGTGGTGAAGCGAAGGGGGGATGTGGCGGCTGAGGAGACCGTAGGCGACAATGCCCATTCCGTCTTCGTAGAACCGCTGTCGGCAAATAATACTACCATAAATATAATCACTTACGAGGCTTTTACCGCGCAAAATTACAAATTATGACCACAAATCTGGGAGATTATGGAAAAAAAACGTAACTTCGCGGACTGGATTACACATGAAAAGTAAACAATCTGAACGATGAAACACAGACATACCCTCTCTTGGCTCTGCCTCTTGCTGACAATGGCACTGGGGAACGTGCGGGCCGAAGCTGCTGCCACGCTGAATGCGGATGACTTCGACGCATGGTTTCAAGATGCTACCCTGCGCGCAGACTATATCTTCTCAGGCACTGCACGCGAACAGCACATTGCTCTCGATGAACTGCGATGCGCAAAGGGATGGTTCGGACGACGAAACAACATGGACACCCTCGTGCTGAGAGGAAACGGCATCATCACGATGACAGACGCCGAGAGCGGGCGGACGCTCTACAAGACATCGTTCAGCACGCTGTTTCAGGAATGGCAGACCACGGAAGAGGCTTCACGACTGACGAAGGCGTTTGAAAACGTCTTCCAGTTGCCCATGCCACGGCGAGACGCGGTGGTGAACGTGACGCTCTATGACACGCACAACCGCGCGACGGCATCCTTCAGCCATAGGGTAAAGACGGACGACATACTGATTCGTCCGCTCGCCACTGCACATCCTGCCCCGCACCGCAGTCTGCACCGAGGCGGCGACAGCAAGGAGTGTATAGATGTGGTCATCGTGGGGGAGGGTTACACGGCTGAAGAAGCGGAAACATTCTATGCCGATGCACAGCGTGCCTGCGACGAGATTCTCCGCTACCAACCTTTCGCTGCCAACCGCAAACACCTGAACATGACGGCAGTGTTGCCTGAGAGCCGGGAAAGCGGGGTGAGCATACCGGGAAAGAATGTCTGGAAAGAAACGGCACTGTCAGCAAGTTTCGACACATTCTACAGCGCGCGCTATCTCACCACCCTGCGCCTGAAGACGCTGAACGATGCGCTGGCAGGAATACCCTATGAACACATTATCATACTGGCAAATACGGACAACTATGGCGGCGGCGGCATCTACAACAGCTACACGCTATCGGCTGCCCACAACGAGAAATTCCTGCCCGTCACGGTGCATGAGTTTGGACACAGCTTCGGCGGTCTGGCTGATGAATATTTCTACGACGACCAGTATGAGGAGTTCTACTTCGCTGGCATAGAGCCTTGGGAGAAGAACATCACGACGCTGACGGACTTCAACAGCAAGTGGGCTGACATGCTGCCTGCGGGAACAGCCATACCGACACCGACGGAGGGCACCGCTCCCACGGACATGGAGCACATAGGCGTGTATGAGGGCGGCGGCTATATGTCGAAGGGAGTCTATCGCGCCTTCCGCGACTGCCGCATGAAGACGAACGAAGTGGAGGCTTTCTGCAAGGTCTGCGAAAGAGCGTTGCAGGAGGTCATCGACTTCCACGTTGTGCCGTTACACTGATTTCCCCCATTCCACCATCGTAGGCGCAGACTCCTATATATAATATATATATGAGTGTTGCAGCTTATTTCCACAAAAATCAGGAGGCAGACATCGGGGGACAACACTGACGACTGCCACACCTCCACACACAGACCATGAGTACTGAAAAAAGAAAAAAACAGACAAAGTCAAAGACGAAAGAGCAGCTGAAAGAAGAGTTGAAAAGCGTGGCGGGCGTGGATGCTCGTCGCGACATCGTGCGTATAGCCATTGCCGGACTATTGCTGATATTTACGCTGTTCCTCGCCATTGCCCTGATTAGCAATATATTTACGGGAGCTGAAGACCAGTCGGACGTGATGGCTGGCACCAACTTTCATGCGCAAAACAAAGGCGGACTACTGGGGGCTTACTGTGCCTACTTCCTGATGAACAAGATGTTTGGCATCGGAGCTTTCATCACGCCCTTCTTCCTGGCATGCGTTGTAATGAAGATGATGATAGGGGCATCTTGTCCCATCCGCATATGGAAAGTATTCATACATAGCACTATCATCAGCGTGCTTCTCTCGGTAGATATGGCATTCATCAGCGAAAACCTGCTGCCGACGGAGGTGACCGACCTCTTCAGCTTTGAGCTGGGGGGCATGCACGGCAAGGAACTGGTGGGAATGATTGAGACGTATGTGGGCACGACGGTGGCGTTCATCATCCTCGCCGTTGTCACCGTGTTCTACATCGGCTATTGGTTTATCTCCGTCTTCATATGGATTTTCAAAGGATTCCATCGGCTTGGAAACCTCATCTTCGGCAAACGCGAGGATGATGAGGAGGAAGAGGAAGAGACT
Source organism: uncultured Bacteroidales bacterium (assembly GCA_945787885.1). Classification (GTDB taxonomy): domain Bacteria; phylum Bacteroidota; class Bacteroidia; order Bacteroidales; family Bacteroidaceae; genus Alloprevotella. The sequence goes on from CALZJF010000021.1 coordinate 30,671, forward strand.
TCGGAAGAAAGCGACAGGGACGATGAAGATACTGCTGCCGACTCGGAGGAAAGCGCGCCTGAAGACGAAGAAAACGAGGGCGAAGAAAATGAGGACGATGAAGAGGCGAACGAAAAGGAAGAAAACGCCGAAGACAACGAGGAAGAGGAGGAGTCTGACACCAACCTCGACCTGACAGATATGCCAGAAACGGATGACGAGCCTACGGCTACGACCGCAGAAACCAACGACGACGCCATAGAGACTGAAACAGAAAAAGGAAACGCCGACACAGCACTGCAAGAGCTGCCCGACGAACAACAGCCGAAGGCCATACAACTGAGCATCAACGATGTGAAGGAAGAGGAAACTGCTGACAGCAAGACGATGGAGGGAAACAATCCCGACGAGCCTTTGGGGCTCTATAACCCGAAGCTCGACCTCGAACGCTACGTCTATCCCACCATCGATCTCCTGAAGCATTATGAAACGACGGGGAGCGAAATTGACATGCACGAGCAGGATGAGAACAAGAACCGCATCATCACCGTGCTCCGGAACTTTGGCGTGGAGATAGAGGACATCAAGGCTACCATCGGTCCGACCGTGACGCTCTACGAAATTAAGCCTGCACAGGGCGTGCGCATTGCACGCATCAGAAATCTGGAGGACGACATCGCACTGTCGCTCAGCGCACTGGGCATTCGCATCATTGCACCTATTCCGGGCAAGGGGACCATCGGCATTGAAGTGCCGAACAAGCGACCCAAAATTGTCCCGATGGAGAGCATCATCAATACGCAGAAGTTCAAAGACACGCAATATGAACTGCCCATCGCTTTAGGAAAGACCATCACGAACGAAATCTTCATGGTCGATTTAACGAAGATGCCGCATCTACTCGTAGCAGGTGCAACCGGACAGGGTAAGAGTGTGGGACTGAACGCCATTGTCGCCTCGCTGCTCTACAAGAAACATCCGGCAGAGCTTAAATTCGTGATGATCGACCCGAAGAAGGTGGAGTTCTCCATGTACACACCGCTGCTGAAACACTTCTTGGCAGAAGTGCCGGGAAGCGAGGAACCCGTCATTACAGACGTGAAACAGGTGGTGAACACGCTGAAATCGCTCTGCCAAGAGATGGACGAACGCTACAATCTGCTGAAACTGGCGCACTGCCGAACCATCAAAGAGTATAACAATAAGTTCTGCCATCGCAACCTGAACCCTGAGAATGGGCACCACTATATGCCCTATATCGTGGTCATCATCGACGAGTTTGGCGACCTCATCATGACAGCTGGCAAGGAGGTGGAACTCCCCATCGCGCGCATTGCACAGCTGGCGCGTGCCGTAGGCATACACATGATTATCGCTACGCAAAGTCCACGCGCCACCATCATCACGGGAAAAATCAAAGCCAACTTCCCCGCCCGTATGGCTTTCAAGGTGGCACAGCGAGTGGAGAGCCAGACCATTTTAGACCGTTCGGGAGCCAACAACCTGATAGGACGCGGCGACATGCTCTTTCAGGCAGGCAACGACATCACACGCGTGCAGTGTGCCTTTATAGATACACCTGAAATTGAGGCCATCACGGAATATATTGCCAAGCAGCAGGCCTATCCCTGCCCCTTCGAATTGCCGCTCGTGGCAGAAGATGGAGGCGACGGCATGGAGGGCATTGCATCGACGGACGGTGCCAGCACGTTCGAGCAGGTAGCGCGCTTCGTCGTAAATACACAGACGGGTAGCACTTCGAAGATTCAACGTACATTCAGCGTGGGATTCAACCGGGCCGGACGACTGATGGACCAGCTGGAAGAAGCAGGCATCGTCGGACCTCAGAACGGTTCGAAACCTCGCGAAGTATTGGTGCAGAGCGAGATAGAACTGCTGCAAATCTTGCAAAGCCTACGCGAGGCTGGCAAGAAATTTGAATAACCAAATTAAAACACAAGCGAACGAAACCGTATGAAATCACGCATCATACTCTTGCTCTTTGCCCTGTGCTCATTGGGCATCAGCGGTCAGACCGCAAAGAGCGTACTCGATAAGACCGCTGCACTCTGCACCAGTGGTGCCGTGCAGATTGATTTTTCTGCCAAAGCCAAACAAGGTTCCTCGGCAGGAACACTCGTGGCACAGGGTAATTGCTTTACCCTCGAAAGCCCAGAGGTCAGCATTTGGTTTGACGGAAAGACGCAATGGAGCTTAGTGAAGGGTTCGGGGGAGGTGAATGTAGTAGAACCTACGGCAAAGGAGATTGCCGCGATGAACCCTCTCAACTTCATACAACTCTATAAGAAAGGCTATAAAATGTCAATGAAGACCGTGGGAAACAACCATGAAATACACATGATTGCCACTTCAAAGAAGCAGAGCATCAGCGAGATGTATCTCTATATACATAAACAAACGTTCAAACCCTCGACAGTGAAACTCCGTACAGGAAAGGATTGGACAGCTATCACCGTTCGTAACTTCAAGACGCTTGGCAAAAAACCAGCTTCAGCCTTCAGCTATAATCAGAAAGACCATCCTGGAGTGACAGTGATAGATATGCGCTGAAACGCGGAGACAGCAAGGAGCAGCTTTCTCTCTGCGACTTCCCTACTCTCTCTGTCCTCTAAAAACATTGTCCTCTAAAAACATTCATAAGAACCACTTCTAAAACGAAAACACAACCAATACAGAAAAATGGAAACACTTCGCACCCTGATTCTCGGCAGTGGACCTGCAGGATATACTGCTGCCATCTATGCCGGACGTGCCGGCCTTTCGCCCGTAGTTTACGAAGGTTTGCAGCCTGGCGGACAGCTGACGCAAACCACCGAGATAGAAAATTTCCCAGGCTATCCTGAGGGCATTGATGCCAACGAGATGATGGATGACTTCCGCCGTCAGGCAGAACGCTTCGGCACAGAGGTTCGCAGTGCAGTCTGCACCAAAGCCGACCTTTCAACACGCCCCTTCACTCTTACCTTTGATGATGGCAGCACCGTACAAACCCATACGCTCATCATCGCTACTGGAGCCAGCGCAAAATATCTCGGACTCGCCGATGAAGAGAAATATCGCGGACAGGGAGTCAGTGCCTGCGCCACTTGCGACGGATTCTTCTACCGCAAACGCACGGTTGCCGTGGTAGGAGGAGGAGATACGGCATGCGAAGAGGCCACCTATCTGGCAGGACTCGCCAAAAAGGTATATCTCATCGTCAGAAAAAATCATCTGCGCGCCTCAAAAGCGATGCAAGACCGCGTCTTCAACAATGAGAAAATTGAAATCCTCTTCGAATGCAACACGCTCGGACTCTTTGGAGAAGACGGCGTAGAGGGAGCACACCTCGTACGACGTAAAGGAGAACCTGATGAGGAGCTTTTCGACATTGCCATTGACGGCTTCTTCCTCGCCATTGGTCATCGCCCGAACTCCGAACTCTTCCGCGGACAGCTGGAACTGGACGAGACGGGCTACATCATGACTGACGGCCCATCGCCGCGCACAAACATCCCTGGTGTTTTTGCAGCAGGCGACGTGGCAGACCCTCATTATCGACAGGCCATCGTAGCAGCAGCTTCGGGCTGCAAGGCTGCCATGGAGGCTGAACGATACCTGCAATCAGAAAATCTCTAATCCAACATGAGATGGGCACCCCACACTCTCACGAGATAACATCATGAATCAAACCATACCTGTGCAGGAAGACTTGAGATACCTTCAACTCCTCTCACGCGAATTTCCAAATATCCCCGCCGTGACGACGGAACTCATCAACCTTCAGGCTATTCTGCATCTACCAAAGCCTACCGAACACTTCGTGGCAGACCTCCACGGAGAACATGAGGCTTTTCTACACGTGCTGAGAAATGCCTCGGGCCGCATCAAACGCCGAGTGACGGACATATTTTCTGCCGACGGACCACTGCGACCTGAAGGGGTGAAACCACTGACGGAGGAGGAGCAGCATGAATTCTGCTCGCTCATCTATTATCCGGAGCAGAAGCTCGAACTTCTGCACCAGCAAACGGAGCTTGACGATGAGTTTTATCACCGCACGCTCTACAATCTCGTGCTCATCTGTCGGAATTTCTCCTTGAAATATACGCGTTCGAAGGTGAGAAAGAGTCTGCCGGAAGAGTATGCCTATATTATAGAGGAGTTGCTCCACGAGCGCATTGACGATGCGAACAAGCATGCCTACTACGAAGCCATCATCAGTGCCATCATCGAAACCCGGCGCGCCGACCATTTTATCGTGGCTATATGCAATGTCATTCAACGTTTGGCGGTGGAGCGTCTGCACATTTTGGGCGACATCTTCGACCGCGGGCCTGGCGCACATCTCATTATGGATCATCTGTGTGAATACCACCATTTGGATATCCAGTGGGGCAATCACGACATTCTCTGGATGGGAGCTGCCGCTGGGAATATGTGCTGCATCGCCACTGTCATCCGCCTCTCGTTGCGCTACGGAAACTCTGCCGTTCTCGAAGAAGGCTATGGCATCAACCTCGTTCCACTCGCCACCTTCGCCCTCGATGCCTACAACCAAGACGAATGCCTGCGCTTCCAGCCGCACTATCTGCGACGCGAAGGGCAACCGGCAGAGAAGCAGCGACAACTCGATGCGAAGATGCACAAGGCGATAGCCATCATAGAGTTCAAGCTGATGGGACAGTTGGTCAGGAAATATCCTGAATGGAATATGCTCGACCGCGACCTCCTCAATGCCTGCGACTTCGCTCATGGCACAGTCAACGTGGAGGGACAGACGTATGAGATGCTCGACACCTATTTCCCAACCATCGACCCCAACGAACCCTGTCGCCTGACACAGGAAGAAGAGGCTCTGATGAAAAGCATCTGCCGAAGTTTCCGCATCAGCGAACGTCTGCAACGTCATATCAACTGCATCCTGTCGCATGGCTCGATGTATAAAATCACAAACGGCAACCTCCTCTTCCATGCTTCTATACCCATTCTTGCCGATGGCAGCTTGAAGGAGGTCAATGTCTTTGGCGAAAACCTGGCAGGACGAAAGCTCATGGACCGCGTAGAACAGATAGTGCGTACGGCATACGATGAAGCTGCCACACAGGAGGAACGCCGCGTGGCACGCGACTATTTCACCTATCTCTGGTGCGGACCTGACAGCCCGCTCTTCGATAAGGGAAAGATGACGACCTTCGAACGCTATTTCATTGCCGAAAAAAACACACACGAGGAACCGAAGGGCTACTACTACTTGCTGCGCGATGATGCCAACGTCATTGATAATATCCTCGACCATTTCGAAGTGGAGGGATCTCTACGGCATATCATCAACGGACATGTGCCCGTGCATGCTTCGAGCGGAGAGAATCCCGTCAAGGCCGACGGACGACTTCTCGTCATTGACGGAGGATTCGCCGAGGCCTACCACCGTACAACGGGCATCGCTGGCTACACCTTGGTCTATCACTCAAAAGGCTTCTACCTCGCTGCCCACGAACCCTTCACCTCTACAGCCGATGCCGTGGCAAAGGGGACGGACATCATCTCCACACGCCAAATCATCGAACGAAGCGACCATCGAATACTCGTCGATGAAACGGAACGAGGAGCCGAGATGCGCATGCAGATTAACGACTTGCGCCGTCTTCTCACCGCCTATCGCCGAGGCTATATCAAGGAACATTGATTCCCTCGCCCCATCCCCTCACCACCCCCACCCACTCCCCCACCATCCCTTCTCTTTCTAATTTATGAAATCACTGAAAGAACTTTTCCGCATCGGCTATGGGCCGAGCAGTTCGCACACAATGGGCCCACGCAGTGCCGCCTCACAATATCTTGCAAAACACCCCGATGCCGAACGATTCCGCGTCAGCCTTTACGGAAGCCTCGCATCGACGGGAAAGGGGCACTTGACGGATGCTGCCATCATCGAGGTCTTAGGCAAAGACCGCACGGAAGTGGTATGGCATCCTGACATCGTGCTCTCATTCCATCCCAACGGCATGAAATTCGAAGCCATCATGCCCGATGGTCAAAGCATAGACCCTTGGACGGTTTTCTCCGTGGGAGGAGGTGCCTTGGCGGAAGAGGGAGAAACGGCGAGCGACACCCCCGACGTCTATGAGCTCGACCACCTCACCGACATCATGAACTGGTGTGAAGAGCGCGGCATGCACTATTGGAACTATGTCGATATCTGCGAAGGACCAGAAATTTGGGAATATCTCGATGAGGTATGGAGCGTGATGAAGGCCTCCGTCGAACGAGGTCTGGAGACGGAGGGCGTGTTGCCGGGCGGACTGAACCTGCAACGCAAAGCTCCGCGCTATTATATCAAAGCCTTGGGTTATGGCTCCAACCTTCAGAGTCGTGGCTTAGTGTTTTCCTACGCATTGGCAGTGAGCGAAGAGAATGCCTCGGGCGGACGCATCGTCACGGCCCCCACCTGCGGCAGCTGCGGCGTCGTGCCAGGCGTGCTCTTCCATATTGCAAAAAGTCGTAATGTGCCCCGCACCCGCACGCTCCATGCCTTAGCCACGGCAGGACTGGTGGGCAATGTTGCCAAAACGCTGGCGAGCATCTCGGGAGCAGAAGCGGGATGTCAGGCAGAAGTGGGAGTGGCATGTGCCATGGCGGCGGCAGCCGCCAACTATAGTTTCGGCGGCGGCGTGCGAGCCACGGAATATGCAGCAGAAATGGGACTGGAACATCATCTTGGCATGACATGCGACCCCATCTGCGGTCTCGTTCAAATTCCCTGCATCGAACGCAATGCGCACGCTGCCGGACGTGCCTTAGATGCAAACATCTATGCCACCTTTGCTGAAGGCTCACACCGCATTCCCTACGACAAAGCCGTCACCGTCATGGGAAAGACGGGACGCGACCTCCCTTCGCTCTACCGCGAAACTTCCGAGGGCGGACTCGCCATGCTCGTGAAAGACCGTAGCTGACGCACTCACAAAACTCCCTTAACTATCACTAAAGAACCAGAACGACACCTGCCAGTAGCTGACAATCTACTTGGCAGGTGTCGTTGGTATATACAGGAGACATACCTATAATATATAAGCAGATAAGCAGACAATCAAAAAAGATTTACGGCACATTTCGTCTCAGACTGACCATTTTGAAGGGGAAAATGGTCATTTTGTGGGGGCATGACAATCACTTCGAGGGGTGAAAATGATGACTTGGGAAGCAGGAGTTCAGTAGAAGAGCAGCAAAGCCCGTCATTTTTGCCACCGCTACTCATTCCATGCCAGTCTGAGCAGAGAAGATTTCATGGACTTAGGGGGGAATGGGCTTCCAGAGTCAGCTATATCAAGAAGCATCAACACGGGCAGGAAGCACGCCCCGCATAGTCCAGCAGATAAAGGCTATACATTTGGCAGTTCTAAGAAAACAAACCTTGCGACTTACCTATAGGGAAAAGGCCTAAAACAGAACTGTTTGCAAAGCTCTTATTGCATTTTTCAGAAAAACAACTATAAAAAAGTCGATTTTAAGCCTAAAACGAGGACTTTCACGCAGAAAGACCGTACCTTTGCACTCGCAAACAAGGAACAGCCGCAAGAAAGCGGCGTACGAACGGCTCCTTAGCTCAACTGAATAGAGCATCTGACTACGGATCAGAAGGTTACAG
>CALZJF010000022.1 GCA_945787885.1 uncultured Bacteroidales bacterium
AGTAAAACAGAAACACTGCCTTACATTGAAAACTAATTTATAGAACCTACCTTTACACGATACGACTGCCAGAGCGGATGGCCTCCTTGGTAGAACGTTTGGGCTTTTCCTTTATCTGGATGGTCAGCGTGGAGGTTTTAAATTTTTGCTGAACCTCTTTGTATTTTCTCTCTTTCGGGGCAAAGAAGTCGAATGGGGAGAAGAAATCCTGATAGGGCGTTTGCTCATATATGGCCAAGCGAGCCTTGCACTCTAATGCTGGCAAAACAACTTCTCCCACGGTTTCGCTGCTAATTCTGTAGGACGCAACGACAACGGCGTAGGCAATGCCATTCTCCGTTCGCACGCGCTGCTCGCGGAGCGGCTGCTGAGGCAGTTTGCGGGCTTTCGCACCTTTTATCTTGAGATTCTTTGTCGTGATGCCGACCTCTAAGAATGGCAGTTCGCTGTAGGCCACGATGTGGACGGTCAGGCTGTCGCCGACAATCATTTCACTACTGCTGCATTCATAGCGCGCATAGCAGGGAGCATCGGCAGTGCTGCCCTCCACGTTCGAGGAGGGAAAAGAGGGCAGCAGGCATAGGAGGCAGGTGAGGATATGGAGCATCATTTTAGGTAGGTGTGCAAAATCTGGCAAAGTGAATTGATAGCCCCCATCTTATTAGTTGCGGGCGGCAATCAGGTTGCTGATTTCTTTCAGCCATTCGGAGCTGACGGCATCAGACGGCATACGCCAGTCGCCACGTGGTGAAAGGGAGCAACTGCCGACTTTCGGTCCGTCGGGCAGGCAGGAGCGTTTGAACTGCTGGTTGAAGAAACGGCGGTAAAACACTGACATCCATTTGAGTATCGTCTCTTCATCGTAGCAGGCATTTCGCTCGTGGCCATCGAAGGCGCGCTTCGCCATATTGAAAATCTTTGAGGGCCGGAAGCCGAAGCGCAGGACATGGTAGAGGAAGAAGTCGTGGAGCTCGTAGGGACCAACCAAGTCTTCCGTCTTTTGTGTGATATTGTCGTCCTTGTCGGCGGGAATCAATTCAGGACTGATGGGCGTGTCGATGATGTCGAGGAGAGTTTCTCGGCTTACGGGGTCAGCCACATTGCGAGCAACCCAGCTGACCAAGTGTTTGACGAGCGTCTTCGGGATAGACACATTGACGCCATACATGCTCATATGGTCGCCATTGTAGGTGGCCCAACCTAAGGCTAATTCAGAGAGGTCGCCCGTGCCGACCACCAAGCCATTCATTTGGTTTGCCACATCCATGAGGATTTGTGTGCGTTCGCGTGCTTGGCTGTTTTCATATGTCACGTCGTGAACGCTGGCATCGTGGCCGAGATCAAGGAAATGCTGGGTGACGGCGGCAGAGATATTGATTTCGCGTATGGTGATGCCGAGTGCCTGCATCAATTTGATGGCATTGTTGTACGTGCGTCCCGTAGTCCCGAAGCCAGGCATGGTGATGCCCACGATTCCCTTGCGGCTAAGACCGAGGCGGTCGAAAGCGTTGGTGCAGACGAGTAGTGCCAGCGTAGAGTCGAGTCCGCCGCTGACGCCAATCACCACGGTCTTGGCATTCGTGTGTGCAAGGCGTTTGGCCAGACCTTCGCTCTGAATGCAGAGAATCTCCTCGCATCGAGCATCCAACTCCTCGCCGCGCGGCACGAAAGGCCAAGGGTCGAAGGTGCGCGTGGGGACAGCGATGTCAGGGCGATAGGCGTCGGCAGAAATTTCTATAAGCGTTGTGCTGTCAGAAAGGGGGGCGAACAGCTCCATGCTTTTGGCGAAGGAGGTGTTCTGGCGACGTTCGCTGCGCAGCCTCTCGACATCAATTTCCGATACGGAGATTTGAGCCTCCATTGAAAAGCGCAGGCTTTCGGCAAGGAAACGCCCGTTTTCGGCGATGATGGCCTTTCCGCCATATACCACATCTTGTGTGCTCTCGCCATAGCCCGCAGAGGTATAGACATATCCGCAGATGGCGCGCGCACTTTGGCCTGACACTAACGAGCGGAGATAGCCGTGCTTGCCGATGATGTCGTTAGAAGCTGAGAGATTGAAGATGATTTCGGCACCATTGAGGACAAGGAGAGAACTGGGCGGTATGGGAGCCCAAAGGTCTTCACAGATTTCCACGCCAAACTTGACATCATCGATGCAGAAGATGAGATGGGAGGAAATGGGGACATTCTGACCGCAGAACTTAATCGTGCTACCGCCACGGACGACGGTTGAGGAAGCAAACCAACGCTGTTCGTAAAACTCCTTGTAGTTTGGGAGGTAGGTCTTGGGCACGATGCCATGCACCTTACCGCCCTGAATAACAGCAGCACAGTTGAGCAGAACCTGTTCGTAGCGGAATGGTACGCCAACGATGACAGTAAGGTTGAGGTTGCGGCTGAACTCAATCAGTTTGAGCATGGCCTGTTCTGCCTCATCGAGCAGCAGTTGTTGCGCGAAGAGGTCTTGGCAGGAGTAGGCCGTCAGCGAGAGTTCGGGGAAGCAAAGCACTGCTACTCCCATACCCTCAGCACGCGCCATGATGTTTTCTATCTCATTAGTATTGAACGCCACGTCTGCCACTCTCACTTGAGGTATAGCAGCCGCTACTTTTATCATTCCGTCTGTCATAGTATAAAGATTTAATTGTGGAGACTACCTGATGTCTTCTTCAGAGTAAACTCTGACGCTATCTTTTCCAATTTGTTGCCCACCACCTTGCGGATGCAGTTGCCGCCGACGGTGTTATAGCGAAACGTAGAATCGTTGATATAAGTCAAAACAATTTCCTGCGTATCAGAGCCTATATCGTTCGTCACACGTATTTTCGCCTTCTTATCCGTCGATTCGCAACGAGTAATCATCCAGACACCATAGACATGATTTCGGGTTTTGCCGTCCAGATACCCGTTCGTCGGTCCTAAGAACGACATCCCGGGGATTTCAATGGTTTCGTTGTCGAAATCAAGATGTAATCTTACTCCCGTCTCTTCATTGACGAGTGTGCCATTGAAAGGATTTTGTGCTTGCATCGTCGGCATCCCCAATGCAAGGAGTGCGGACGATAGTGTCAAACTATGTAGGATATTCATATTCGTATGTATGAGGGAATAATAAGTAGGCCATGGAAATTAGTTTTGCTACAGCTAATTTTCATTACCTACTTACTTCGTATAATGGATGGGAGTAATCTTCCTGCTTGGGTATTGATAGTCGTTTCATCATCTCTCTCTAATCATGTTCGCGCAAAATCATCGTGGTGGCTCCGATGGTAATGACAGAACCATCCTCAATGTTCACCCTGTCGCGTTCTCCCAACAGTTCGTTCATAAGGAAAGTTCCTGTGCCCGACGGGCCATCGCTCAACACAAATGTAAATCTTCCTTCGGTTTCTTTCTTCACAAAAATACGACAATGAGTAGTATCGACGCTTGGATCGACGGTCTTAATGGGCGAAGAAGTCTTCGTGCCTCTCACAAAGCGTCCGATGGTGTTTGCTCCCTCGTAGAGCGGAATCTCTTGGCGGAAGTGGAAAGCATTCTCAATGACGATGAGCCATCCCGCAACCTCACGTTCCTCGCTCTCATGGCTATCGTCGGTGTCAACCATAGCAGGGGGATTCGCACGCTGTCCTATTCGCAGTCTGAACTGTTTATGACACTCTGGACATTCAAATACGAGCGAACTTCCGGCCTGATAACGGCTGTCATCGAATACTATTGGCTCGTCGCATTTGGGGCATCTTATTCGCTTCATTGTTAAGGTTCTTGTTAGTCGTTTATAGCAGACTCATTGAAATCATCTTTAATCACCCATGCTTCTTCAAACACGTTGTTCTCTGTGCGCAACTCTCGCAGAGCCATCTGCGCAGTTTCCTGTGTTTCGTAGTGCCCATAGATGACGCGCGTCATTTTTCCGCGCACGGCAACACGTGCAGAGCCATCGCCAAGCTGCCGGAGTGTCTCGACCATTTGCTGCGCACCACGTGGAGCAATGGCACTTGCCAGCACGATGGCATAGCCTTCCTCCTTGGCAGGCGGCGTTGCAGTCGGCAGGTCTGCCTCTTCTGCTTTCAGGGTAGTCATGGTATCAATGCTTGCAGTCTGATGTTCTTCCAAAGTTGTGCAAGCATTCATGGCAGAGTCCGCCTTTGCCTCAGACTGTGCAGGGGATGTCTGCTGAACCATCTGCGAGGGAGCAGCCTCTAAGCATTCTCTCTCTTCTTCGGCAGAAGCCATTGCAGGTGCGAAGAGCGCAGTTATCTGCTGGAAGAATCCGGCTTCAGACGTCCCATGATGGATGGCCGTTTGCAAGGGAGCAATGACAATGAAGTAGAGCAACGTTGCCACAGCCACGGCTGCCGCATGGCGCAGGGTGTTCATGCCGATTCTGAGCGTGATGGTCTCCTCTTCATCTTCAACGTTGGGTGTGGCCTGCTGTTTCACCTCTTCTTCCGAAGCAGTCTCTGCATGAAGAGATGGGGCGTAGAGGCTATCCAAACCATAGTGACGAGGCGAAACGATGCCGCAGAGCAGGGGAGTAAACTCGTAGGAGCGGGCGGTAGTGCTTTTCAGCGTGCCCACACCACCTATGATGGCCGAGCCATCGCGGTCAATGGCAGTGCGCAGTTCCTCAACCATCTGTTTCACGGCAGCCATCGCATCGTGATAACTCATGTCGCCAACTTCTGCCACGCGCTGCACGAGCAGCCCATCGTTCATCGTCAGACGAGGATTGAACGATACGCCACGAAAGGGAGGGAGGAAGGTGTCCTCCTCCTCTATATATATTGCAGGACAATCGTGAGCTACGAACCCTCCCAATCCTGGGACGATTACGCAGTCATGACATAGCAATAGTTGTTCGATATGTGTAGAAAGTGGTGTCATGTGGCTGCAAAAGTAATCATAAAAGGTGAAACTTCCAAGTTTTCCCCTTTTTTTCTCCACACGCTCTACGCATTATCAGTGGGTGTGGGCCATCTGCATTTGAAATGATGGTCTTCACTTCTCAGAAAGGAGGTGTGGGGATTTCAGTCGTGAGAGTTCCAAATATCCCATGCTGCCAATGCCTGAAGGTGGAGCATTTGAAGCCCGTTTTGCGTAGTAGCCCCTTGCTGTCGTGCGTGGCGTAAAAGGCACGTTTCTTCAGGATTGTAGATGAGGTCGAAGACGATATGACTTGACGTGAGTGGCTCGAAGGGGATGGGCGGCATCGAGTCTGTGTGTGGCGACATGCCTAATGGGGTGCAGTTGATGATGACGGTGTGAGAGGCAACATCATCAGCGGTGAGACTGTCCCAAATGCAGACAGGCGCGCCGCAGAAATCCGTCTGAGCATGACGACTGACGCACTGTACGGATAACTTCAGATTTTCCAACGCCGCTATGACCGCACGCGCAGCACCACCTGTTCCCAACACTAAAGCTGACGTATGGCAAGGTTTTAATAGAGGGCGAAGACTCTCTGTGAAGCCAATGACATCCGTGTTGTAGCCTTTGAGGAAAATTCCGTCAGGCATTGCCTGTGAATGCTTGATGGCGATGACATTGACGGCTCCCACGCGTTGGGCCATGGGGCTCAGGGCATCAAGGAGAGGAATGACGTTCTGTTTGTGGGGTATGGTGACATTGAGTCCGCAGAGGTCAGGGCGCGTAGTGATGAGTGTGCGCAGTTCGGAGACGCTCTGCATGGGGAAGTTGGTGTAAACGGCATTGATGCCCTCGCGGCTAAACTTTTCGTTGAAGAATGCAGCGCTGAAGCTATGGCCGAGAGGATAGCCTATGAGTCCGAATGTTTTCATGAGGAGAGGGCGTCGGGCGTATGGGGTTTTGCTGCAGTGTAAAGCGTGGAGAGTCCGAAGGTGAAACGCTTGAAATAGACATCCGTAAATCCCACTCGCTCAAGTATTTGCGACATGACTTCTCCCTGCGGGAATGCCTCCATCGTAGCAGGCAGATAGGAATAAGCCTTGGCATCGCGGCTGACGATTTTTCCGATGGCAGGCATGAAGAAATGACTATAGAAATGGAAAAGCTGGCGCATGGGGAAACGCGGAGGGCTGGTGAGTTCGATGATGACGAGCCGTCCGCCAGGTCTAAGCACGCGGAGAAGCTGAGAGAGTCCGCGTTCGAGGTCGGGAAAGTTGCGTACGCCATAGGCCACGGTGGCAGCATCGAAATGGTTGTCGGGAAGATTGAGCTGCATGCAATCGTGTTTTTCAAAACGCAGCCCTGCTATGTCTTTGGCTTTGCTGCGTGCTACTTGGAGCATGCCTTCTGAGAGGTCAGCCCCGAGAATCTCTTGGGGTTGCAGCAAGCGCATGGTCTGAATGGCGAAGTCGCCAGTGCCTGTGGCCATGTCGAGTATTCGCTGTGGCTTGAAGGGCTTGAGGGAGACGATTGCTGCCCGACGCCACCGACGATCTATGCCGAAAGAGAGGAGATGATTGAGGAGGTCGTAGCTATGGGCGATGTTGTCGAACATACGCTCCACCTGCTCGCCCTTTTCGCCCTCATTGCTGTAGGGCTTGATAGTCTCTTGGGTGTACATATTTTATAGAGGGGGATTTATTCTTGCGAGAAGTCTTTCATGATTTCTCGATATTGGCTGAAGAGTCTGTTGCGTGTGATGAAGCCGACGAGGATGCCTTGCGTATCTACGACGGGAAGTGTAGAGCAATCGTGGCTATTGAAATGTGCTACGACTTCCGTCATTGGATAGTCAGTCTGGATGATATCTTTAGGGGCTTTCATCAGTTGTTTGACCGTGAAAAAGCTATAGAGTTCAGAACGGAAAATAATGTCTCTCAGCTCATTAATGTTGATGATTCCCAGCAGTCGCCCTGCTGCATCGACTACTCCAAAGTGCAGATGTTTCGAGGTAGCCACCACTTGTAGCATTTTTCCCAGTGTCATGTCGGGGTCGAGTGTGGGGCGGTGAGTGTCGGTGAGCTCGTCTAAACGCATCAGGGTGATGACGCTTTGGTCTTTATCATGCGTGAGGAGTTCGCCGCGCCGTGCAAGACGCATGGAATAAATGCTGTGGGGCTCAAAAGTACGAATCGTGATATAGCTGACTGCGGCAACGATGATAAGCGGCACGAGCAACTGATAGCCTCCTGTTAGTTCGGCAATGAGAAAGATGCCTGTAAGCGGAGCGTGAAACACGCCGCTCATGACTCCCGCCATTCCGAGTAAGGCAAAGTTTGTGCAGGGCAGGGTGATGCCAAATGGTTCTGCAGTGTTCCAAAGCACGGCAAAGACATAGCCGCCAATGCAACCCAAAAACAAGGAAGGGGCAAACGTTCCGCCGCAGCCTCCTCCGCCATTGGTGGCAGTAGCGGCAAAGACTTTGACTAAGACGATGAGGGCGAGATAGACAATCAGAAGCGATGAATGTCCGTAAAACCAAGAGTTGTTGAGCACTGCCTCGGCTTCTGCCGTGGTGTTGGCATTCAGGAGTGTGGAAATCGTGGTGTAGCCTTCGCCATAGAGCGGTGGGAAGAGATAAATGAGCAGGGCGAGCACGCTACTTCCCAAGAGGAATTTTACATAGAGATTGTGTATCTTCGAGAATACGCGCTCAAAACTATTCATCACGCGCGTGAAATAGAGCGAGATGAGGCCGCAGGCAATGCCAAGGAATATATACGCTGGCACGCGTGAGACAGTAAATTCCGAGACAAGATTGAAATCGAACATCGTGCTCGTGCCCGAAATGAAATAGCTGACACAGGCCGCCGTAGCACAACTGACGAGAAGCGGGACGAGCGATGCCATCGTAAGGTCAATCATCAGCACTTCAATGGTGAAGACCAGTCCGGCAATAGGGGCTTTGAAAATGCCTGCTACAGCACCAGAAGCTCCGCAGCCGATGAGAATCATCAGTGTGCGATGGTCCATGCGTGTGATACGGCCGAAGAAACTACCAATGGCAGAGCCTGTCAGTACGATAGGCGATTCAGCTCCGACTGAACCACCACAACCAATCGTGATGGCTGAGGCTACGACCGATGACCAACAGTTGTGTCCCTTAATGAACCCTTGATTGCGGGAAAGGGCATAAAGGATTTTCGTGACACCATGACCAATGTTGTCGCGAACGATGTATTTGATGAAGAGGGCAGAGAGCAATATGCCTATGCAGGGATAGACGAGATACAGGAGGTTGCCCTGCGTGGTGATGAAGCCTTGGGTGAGGAGGCGTTCGATGGTGTGGATGAGAAATTTCAGCAGGTTGGCAGCCAGCCCCGATGACAGACCGATGCAAAGACTGAGAAGAAGAAGGAACTGGCGAGGAGAGAGCCGACTTTGAAGCCAATTCATGGTGTGTGGGGTGTTTGTATGTTTTTGTGCATGAGTAGGTTGCGTTAGATGAAATGTCTGTTTTGCATCCCCTTTAGCGTATCACTTTAATCTCGTTCGTAGCAGAAATTTTGATGATGGACGATGGCTTGCCATCGCTTTTTTCATTGCGTCTGGAGGTGCAGATGTAATCTACGGCTTCGAGGATTGCAGGTTCTATATCCTGAAAACCAGTAGGAGAAGGATGACCGCTGATGTTGGCACTCGTAGAAACGATAGCACGCTTGCAGCGTTGGCAGAGCGTCTGGCTAAATTCCTCCTTTGTCACGCGGAGCCCAACGCTCCCATCGTCTGCCATTAGTGTAGGTGCGAGATTCCTGGCACGGTCAACTATCAGTGTAAGAGGTCGTTCGGAAAATTCAATGAGGTCGTATGCTACGTCAGGAATGGCATCAGAGTAGAAGGGGAGCATGGCATCGCTCGCCACTAAGCAGATGAGAGCTTTGGAGTCTGCCCGTTGTTTGATGCGATATACTCGCTCTACAGCTTCAGGGTTGGACGCATCGCAGCCGATGCCCCAGATAGTATCGGTGGGATAAAGGATGACTCCGCCGCGACGTATGACATCGACGGCACGAGAAATGTCGGCAAGGGATTCTTTGGAAAGCATGGTGTTCAGTGTGAGGAGTGATGGGCTTTCTTGAGCAGATACCGATAGTATTCGGCACAGGATATGGGGAAAAAGAGGGCGCGCAGGCGCGTCAGAATGCTGTCTGGCTCATGAGCGTGGAACAGACGGGTGCGGTTCTTGTAGCAGAAGAGTGTGAGGCGTAAGTAAGCCAAAGGTCCCTTTGCCACTTGTAATCTTGCCATTGTCCGTGCGCGTCGCAGCGAAGGATTGTCAGCAGGAATCTGATTGAAGAATTTTTGCCATTCTTCGAATCGTTTGCAGATGTGGGGGCGTGCCTTTCTGTAAATGATGATGGCAGATAAAGCAGAACGCAGGATGTTGGCTATGCTATGACTGCGTGAGCGTGGCAGTTGATAGGTGGCGGCAGAGGCATGGCGTCGCTGCATGACGACCGTCTCAGGCAGAAATGCCACTTGTTCGTAAGCGGCAGCCGTAGCTTGCGTTTGGAGGTCATACATGAACCATTCGCAATGGGGAAGGAGGTTCAATAGCGAACGGCGCATCAGCTGGGTATGTCCGGGCATCATCCCGACGAACATCATGCGTAGCAGGTCAATGTTAGGCAGGCGTTCATCGTCGCTGGCAGGCGTGTTGTCATCCTCAGAGAATGGTGTACTGCGTCCGCCGATGAGGAGATTCTTGCCGATAGCTTTTTCCTGCCGTTCGAGTTTCGTGGCAACCCATACATCATCTTGGTCGCAAACGGCAATCAAATCGCCCGTGACCTGATGCAGCGCAGAGAAGAAATTAGGGTTTACACCATGTTCCCCCATGTTTTGTAGGATGCGGAAGTTAGGATGCCGGCAGGCATATTCTTGGAGGATGTCTATCGTATGGTCGGTGCTGCCATCGTCTTGTGCTATGATTTCGTCTGGTATGCGCGTTTGTGACAGCAACGAGTCAAGTTGCTGGCGCAAATAGCGTTCCCCGTTGTAGGTACACAATACGACGGATATTTTCAGGTGTTGCATAGAATCATGGAAACAGGAGAAGAATGGGAGACGCCTCCACACATATATATAAATAGGTGATAAAAACGATACAATAAGTAGAGGGTGAAGATTCGTTTACAGTAAGATGCCTTACTTCTACGGCACATTTCGTCTCAGAGTGACCATTCTGAAGGGAAAAACAGCCATTTATAGGGGGCATAATAATCACTTATAGGGATGAAAATGATTACTTGTATAGGGATGAAAATGATTACTTGGGAAGTGGGAGCTCCGTAGAAGGGTTGCAAAGCCCTAATAATATAAGCTCGCTTCTTTATTTCAAGACTAAAACCTGCATCCAAACAGAGCATTCAAACAAATTCACCTATTATCAGATGACTAATTTTCATTACCTACTTATGAGTGATTATGCTCAATGTGGTCGGCGGTTGATAACGTATTGTAGGAGAAAAGCCGCTATGATGCTGATAGCCAGATATAGAGCGATATGAGCATAGGTGGCCCACCATTCTCCAGCCCGTTCAGCGGCTTTTGCCGCAGGGATGGTGATAGCTCTGGCAATGGGGTGAAGGGCGAAGATAGAGGCAGAGATGCCTCCTGCCCATTCTAATGGTTTCCGCCATAGCGGTGATTGGACAACGAATGCTAAGGGCAATGTTGCGAGAAGCAAGTAGAGCGGCGAAAGAAGCCACTGAAAGGCATTCATTGCAGAGAGGACGAGGAGTATGGTCCCTGCGAAACTTCCTGTCAAGAGTGCGACTCGCGATATGTGGCAACGCTCCACACGGCGGCTGCGGGCAGTCAGAACCCCAGCTGAAAATGGGAGTAGCCATGCCAGTGCGTTGTAGCGGCTATAGTTGAAAAGGTCGGTATGATAAGGGTCGGTGTCGAATATAGCCAGTCTGCCATCAGGTGTGAGGCGTACATCAGCGAAATAGAGGAAGCACTGCAGGACGAAGAACCCCAAAGTGACTGCCATGAGTAGGCCGTGGCTACGGAAATGGTAGAACACCAGGCGGTAGATGATATAAAGTTGCAGGATGAGGGAGAAAAACCACCAAGGTCCCAGAATCAGATTTCGCTTGATGAAAAGATTGGAGGTGAAGGTCAGCATGGCGAAAAGGTCGGAGCCGCTAACATCCCATTCCCGTCCGCTCCAATTAATGTAAGCCCAATATATGGCGATGGCGGGAATCATCAGATACCAAAGTTTCACCATGTGCGACAAAACGAAGCGCACATCGGCTACGGCGTGTTGCCAGAGGGTGAGGTTGGGGTGTGGTGCCTTTTCATATTTGCACACAAGTCCGTAGCCACTGAGAAAGAGAAATAGTGGGACACCATAGTGCCCAAAATGACTGATGGTGTTCAGTACGACGTGAGGACCTCCGTCGATGATGTAGCGGCAGAGTTGCTGAAAACGTAAGGGGGAGAATGTATATTCGTTTTCTGTCACGCTAAGGGGCAGATGGTGGCAAAAGTTGTGAAGGACAATCATGAGGATGGCGATGCCCTTCAGAAAAGCAGTGTCAGACTTTGTCAGTTTCATGGTTTTAACGCTTTTGCTCACTTACTTTGCATGATGTCTTCATAAAAAGCTGTGTCTTTGACGATGCGTTTATGGGGAACGAATGATGGCGAAAGAATGTCGCGCTGAGGCGAATAGTAAGAACTCTGCGTCTCGGCAAGCCCGAGAATCAGGTGTGACAAGTCGTCAGATGCGAAAGGCCGGTGGGCAGCATCGGCTATGCGTTGCACGACATCGGGGTGATGTCGGCGGAAGGCTCGCGATGTCCAAATCATCAGTGGAATTTCGTACTCATAGCGCAGAATGTCCGGGGTGAGGGTTGAAGAGTGATTGCGTCCGTACATTCGTGTTGTTCCGTCAAACACCTCATCGCCATGGTCGGCCAGATAGATGACGATTGCATCGCGTTGTTGAAACAGGCGGATGATTTTTGCCACGACTGCATCGTTGTAGCGAGTGGCATTGGCATAGTCTGCCACGATGGTTCGCTCTTGTGGACTGAGGTCTGTACGCTGAATATCCGTCTCATTGAAGATGGCATGGCTTTTCGGATAACGCTCGTTGTACATCACATGTTGCCCCATCAAGTGGAATATATAGAAATTATGAGCAGCAGGAGTGATGCGCTGGTTTTCTGCCGTGATGCCTCCGTCGTAACGATAGCGACGGCGGTTGCGATAGTCGAAGCAGAGGGAGTCCAGCTGCGAATTATTTAAGAAGAATGAACCATTGAAGTCTGAACGGTTTTGGCGTTTCGACGGGGTGAACTGGTTGGTGATGAAAGCCACCCTCCATCCTTCAGCTTTCAGGATAGCAGGAAACAGCACTCCGTCCGTCCAAGTGCCGGGAGCGTCTGCCGAATGAGTAGAAAGCATGTGTTTGAATGCGCTGGCAGTGACGTTGAACGGGGTGACGGCATCGTGGAATAACGTCATCTCCCCTCTACGGCTTAAACTGTCAGTGTGAGGCGTCGTCTGAAGGGCATAGCCATAGCAGGAGGCATGGTGTTTATTGTAACTTTCTCCGATGATAAGCACGATGTCGGCAGGAGCATTCTTTGAAACTTGTGCCTTCTTGCCCTGTTGCTCGTGCAGCGTGTTGCCGGAAGCTGGTTTGCCATCGTATTCCCCATCGTATTCCCCGTCAGTGAGTAGGCTCATTCTCTCGATCAGGCGTTTGATGTCATTCTGTGCGATGAGAGCAAATTTTAGAGCCCAAACGATGCGATATACAGGAGAGTAGAACACGTTGCCGCTGATTTCTTCGGCTTGCATGCTTTCTTCCAGTTGCAGGAACTCCATCATCTTGCGTTTTTCTGCCGTCCATGGTGGCAGTGTCGTTATGAGTAGCAGTAGGGCAGCTGTGGGGAAGACAAGATTTTGCAGGAAGCGCGCTGTTCGTCGTCGGACACCATATCCCTTTCTCAGCCTTTTCCGTAGCCATCGCCATGCTTGTGTGTAGCACAGGTAGCCCCATCGCCCTGCGATGATGTTGGCAAGAAGCAGCAGACCGTATAGTTCTACGATTGTGGTAAAATGGGGAGACTGCACCGCACTTGTCAGAAATTCAGATGCTTCGCGACCATCCGTTTCCAGCACGAGATTGATCATGGTGGGCGAAAAGGCGAGGTAGAAGCGTTTGTAGAGGAAGGCTTCTGTGATGCAAAGCAGGTAGCTGACAGTGTATGCCGCATATTTTAATCCCAGCATCAAGCGGCGTGGCAGGATGCAGAGAATCGCACAGAAGATATAGAGGTCTGTGAGAAACTGCAGGGCATAAAACTCTGGATGCCGTGTCCGGGGTTCACCGACGATATGATAGGTGAGACCTAAAAGGAGGGTGATAAAAATCATGAACACCCCATGACGAAGAATGGGGCGTCCGAGCATTTGGAAGTATCGCCATAGGCGAAGTTGGCTGATTTTATGGTAGCTCACTGGCATCTTCATTGTCGGGCAAAATTACGAAAAAAATCAGAAAGATGGGATGCGATAAGAAAAAATCACAAAAACTCTCTCTTGGATGAGGATTAGATGCTGTGTGTGACAAAAAAACAGCAAAAGTGTAAACTATGAATTTTGAACTTCGGGGGACGAAAAAGGCGGCTGCCCCACATCATCGTGTGGGGTAGCCGCCAATACTGTAAAGGAGGGGATTACCTATTTATTGAAAATACGTGCGGAAACTATCGAAAATTTTCTTCTTTATCTTCTCGCCCGCAGTCAGGTTGGGGCTTTGCTTCATGCTTTCAAAAGCCTTCTTCTCGCTGCTGGAGAGGTTTTCAGGGATATAGACGCTGATATTGATGACGATGTCGCCTCGTCCGTAGCTGTAGCCGTTGCTGCTCACCTGTGGCAATCCCTTGCCTTTCAGCCTCATGCGTGTGCCAGGCTGAGTGCCAGGCTTGATGCTGACGCGTACGGGGTTCTCCAGTGTGGGGATTTCTACGCTATCGCCCAACGTTGCCTGGCTGACGGTGAGGAGAAGATTATAGATGATGTCGTTGGCATCGCGGATGAAAGTGTCGGAAGGTTCTTCCTCAATGAGCACTTGGATGTCGCCAGGGATGCCCCCACGGCGTGCTGCATGGCCCTTGCCCGGCACATTGAGAATCATGCCCTCCTGTACGCCCGCAGGAATATTCACTTCAACCACCTCTTCGCCGCTGATGATGCCTTCTCCCTGGCAGCGCCGACACTTATTTGTGATGATGGTGCCTTCACCTTGACATCGTTGGCAGGCCACCTGCTGCTGCATGATGCCGAAGATGCTCTGCGCCTGTCGCAACGTAAAGCCTTGGCCATGACAGTCGGGACAAGTCTGTGGTGAATGTCCATGTTCACAACCGCTGCCGCCGCAGTCAGGACATGTAATTTTCTTCTTTATCTTGAATTTCTTGGTAGTGCCTGTGAGGATGTCTTTGAGCGTCAGCCGTACCTTTACTCGCAGGTCGCCGCCCTGATGTCGCTGTGCTCCTCTGCCTCTGCCTCCGCCAAAGTCAAATCCGAAGCCTCTGCCTCCGCCGAAGATGTCACCGAAGGCGGAGAAGATATCATTGATGTCGGTGAAGCCTCCGAAGCCTCCACCACCTCCGAAGCCTCCCGCGCCATTCACGCCCTGTTTGCCAAACTGGTCGTAGCGAGCGCGTTTGTCGGGGTCATGGAGCACATCGTAAGCCTCTGCGGCTTCTTTGAATTTTTCCTCGGCCTCCTTGTCGCCAGGGTTGCGGTCAGGATGATATTTGATGGCGACACGCTTATAGGCTTTTTTGATTTCTTCGGCACTGGCATTTTTGTCAACGCCGAGAATTTCGTAATAGCTTTTTTCTGCCATAACTTTCTATTATTGTCCGACTTCTTTATTGTCCGACTACGACCTTTGCATGGCGCAGCACTTTATCGTTGAGCATGTAGCCTGCCTGCACGGTGTCGATGATTTTGTCTTTCTTCTCTTCTCCCATGGGCAGAATGGCAACTGCCTCATGGAAATCCGTGTCGAACGCTTTGTCGGCAGTGTCAATCTTCTGCAAACCATGTTTACCCAAAATGCCTTTGAGCTTTTGGAATATCATTTGTAAGCCTTCGCGTGCCACATTGATATCTTCGTTGGTAGCGATGTTTTGCTCCGCGCGCTCCATATCGTCGAGCACGGGAAGTAGGCTTTCGATGACTTTTGAACCGCCGTTGAGGATGAGATCTGCAATGTTTTTCTGCTGCTGGCGGCGATAGTTCGTGAAGTCTGCCACTTGTCGTAGTAGTTTGTCCTTCAGCTCTGCTATTTCAGCTTCGGCATCTTCCAGCGTTCTGACATCGGGCTGAGCCTCGCCTTCCTGCTGTTCAGTCTGCTCATTAGTTTCGGGGTTGGTTGTATTTGTTTGTTCTACGGGAGTTTCCTCCATCGTGTCTTTGGGTGTTTCAGTCGTGTTGTTGTCTTTCATCTGTTGTGGGTTTTGTAGTGTGGGGCGTAAAAATCAAGCCTCCGCATACATCTTTTCGCGGAGAGCCTTGATGTTTGCATCGTGGATGTAATCCTCATAATTCATCAGTTTGTCGATAATGCCATTCGGCGTGAGTTCAATGACGCGGTTGGCAATGGTGTTGATGAACTCGTGGTCATGGCTGGCAAAGAGGATGTTTCCGCGGAATAACTTGAGATTATTGTTGAAAGCCTGTATAGACTCCATGTCGAGATGGTTCGTCGGAGTGTCAAGTATGAGGCAGTTGGCTCCGCGTAGTTGCATGCGTGCTATCATGCAACGCATTTTTTCGCCTCCGGAGAGCACGGAGACCTTTTTCAGGATTTCTTCATCTTTGAAGAGCATACGTCCGAGGAAGGCTTTGAAATACACCTCGTTTCCCTCGCCGAATTGCATCAGCCAATCCAGCATGTTGATGTCTTGATTGAAGTAAGACGTATTGTCGAGTGGAAGGTAAGCCGTCGTGATGGTCTGTCCCCACTTGTAGGTTCCAGCGGTAGCCTCTTGGTGTCCGTTGATGATTTGGAAGAGTGCCGTCATGGCACGAGGATCGTGGCTGATAAATACCACTTTGTCCTCTTTCTGCACTTGGAAGCTGACGTTTTGAAAGAGCAGTGTGCCGTCTTCTGCGGTAGCCTTCAGGTCTTCCACCTCCAGAATTTGGTTGCCAGGTTCGCGTTCCATCTGGAAGATGATGCCAGGATAACGTCGTGTAGAGGGTTTGATGTCCTCCACGGTCAGTTTCTCGAGCATCTTCTTTCTCGATGTGGTCTGGCGGCTCTTCGCCACGTTGGCACTAAAGCGGCGAATGAACTCTTCAAGCTCTTTGCGTTTCTCCTCAGCCTTTGCCTTTTGGTTTTGAGCCTGACGCAGAGCGAGCTGGCTGGATTCGTACCAGAAAGAATAGTTTCCTGAGAAGAGAGTCACTTTTCCGAAGTCGATATCGACGGTGTGTGTGCAAACTTGGTCGAGGAAGTGGCGGTCATGGCTGACGACGAGGACGGTATGCTCAAAGTTGCCGAGATATTCTTCGAGCCATTCTACGGTCTCGAGGTCAAGGTCGTTCGTAGGCTCATCGAGGAGCAGATTGTCTGGTTCGCCGAATAGGGCTTGTGCCAGCATGACGCGCACTTTCTGCTTGTTCGAGAGCGAACCCATCAGTTGGTGGTGGAGGCTTTCTTTGATGCCAAGTCCGGAGAGTAGGGTGGCGGCATTGTTTTCTGCTTCATATCCACCCATGTTGGCAAATTTGTCTTCCAACTCTGCAACAAGTATGCCATCTTCGTCCGTAAAGTCTTCTTTTTCATATAGTGCGGCACGCTGCTGCATGATGTCCCACATGACGGTGTGACCCTGCAGCACGGTGTTGAGCACGGTCTGGCTGTCGAACTTGAAGTGGTCCTGACTTAGTACGCTAAGGCGTTCGCCGGGGCCCATCTCGAAAGTTCCTTTCGTGGGTTCCAGTTCTCCGCTTATCACTTTGAGGAGAGTGGATTTGCCAGCACCGTTGGCACCGATGATTCCATAGATGTTGCCGTTCGTGAATTTCATGTTCACGTCCTGATACAGCACGCGTTTGCCGAATTGAACGGCAATGTTTGAAAGAGTAATCATATAATGATAGTGGTATTATTTGTCTGTTGGGTATGGGTCGTTCGCAAAAATACGATATTTTTTGCAAAATCTTCCTCCTTTCGTGTGTCGAACGCCTGATGTCAAGGTTTTTTGAAAACCCTTGCCAAGCGTAGTTTCCAAGATGATGAATTGTTGCTCGCTTTTTTTTATATCTGTCCCTCGCCGTCTTGTTGTCTGAAAAGTAATCAGTATTTTTGCAAGGAGTCTGCAGTCGGGCTCAAGGTGTCCGTCTTGCCTACGATGTGTTGTCCCCCCCCCCTATAGAGCTGCCACACCATGGACTATTCTCATTCTGACAGACAGGCAAAGCTTGAACTCGTTGGAATGTTTTGCCATGGCGAAAAACTGAGGGTTGAATGCCGACCTTATGAAATATCTGAAATATAATCCCCTATAAAAACAACAACGTTATGCCTGCATATTTGGTAGAAGATACACGCAAGGTGACGACTAAGCGCCTTGCTGAGATGAAAGCACAGGGTAAGAAGATAGCCATGCTCACCTCTTA
This sequence comes from uncultured Bacteroidales bacterium, assembly GCA_945787885.1. Lineage (GTDB taxonomy): Bacteria > Bacteroidota > Bacteroidia > Bacteroidales > Bacteroidaceae > Alloprevotella. The sequence continues at coordinate 17,599 of CALZJF010000022.1, forward strand.
TGATTACACGACGGCATCCATCGTCGATGCTGCTGGAGTAGATATCATATTGGTGGGCGATTCCGCCTCCAACGTGATGGCGGGCAATATGACGACCCTGCCTATTACGCTCGATCAGATGATATATCATGCCCGTTCGGTGGTTCGTGGTGTGCAGCGTGCCCTCGTCGTCTGCGATATGCCCTTCGGCACGTATCAGGTGGATGCCACGAGTGCCGTGCGCAATGCTATTCGCATCATGCAGGAGTCTGGCAGTGATGCTGTAAAGCTGGAAGGCGGACAAGAAATCATAGAGGCTGTGCGGAAGATACTTGAAGCAGGCATACCCGTATGTGGTCATCTCGGACTGACTCCGCAAAGCATCTGTAAATTCGGGACGTATGCCGTACGAGCCAAAGAGCAGGCAGAGGCTGAAAAACTTTTGTCTGATGCAAAGCTGCTGGAATCTGCGGGCTGTTTTGCTATCGTGCTTGAGAAGATTCCTGCCGAACTTACTCAACGTGTGGTTGAGGCCGTCAGTATCCCCGTTATAGGTATTGGTGCTGGCCCATCTGATGGGCAAGTGCTTGTGGTTGATGATATGCTGGGAAAGAACAAAGGCTTTTCGCCCAAGTTCCTGCGTAGATATGCCGACTTGCATACCATTATGACAGATGCTATCGGACAATTTGTCAGTGATGTCAAGACGGGAGATTTCCCTAACCGCGAAACAGAAAGTTACTAATTCTTTCGCTCTATGGCTTTCCTCCTATCCCCTTCAAAAAAATCATCATGAGACGACTCTCTTATCTATCTATATCTATAAAAATATTATTATTATTATTTATATTATTGTTAATATTATTATTTAGGGGCGGTTCGCTCTCGGTCTTGGCTGCTGCTGCTACTACTCCCTACGATGCTGACCGCAATCGGTCTGTGCGGAAGGTTTTGCTCCAGCCGGAAGCTCTGCCACGCCCAGCAAACAAAGAGCGCGTCGTTTGCATACAGATGCCCGTGCTGAATGTGAAGCCGCATGCAGGCAGAGTACCCCTTGTAGAGGGAATTGATGTGAGTCATTATCAGGGACGAATCGACTGGGGCAGAGTGGCTACGGAGGGCGGAGCCAAATATGCTTATGTGAAAGCTACGGAGGGAGGCGATATGGCCGATGAATACTATTCCTATAACATTCGCGAGGCAAAGGCTGCCGGACTTCTTGTGGGGGCCTACCACTTCTATCGTCCGCAGCGCGGCGTCGATGCCAACTTCAAGAATATGGTTTCCGTCATTAAGCGTCGAGACATCGATCTCCTGCCGATTATTGATGTTGAGACTGTGGGAGGAGTGAGTCGCGAACAGTTTATTGCCGACCTTCAGCAGTTCGTGAAGCGTGTGGAACGGCATTATGGATGCCCCCCTATGCTTTATACCGGACAGAACTTTTACAATAAGCATTTTCAGGGTGTCCTTACCGACTATTGTTGGATGATAGCAAAATATCAGGAGGAACCGCCTATTTTGCTCGATGGCCACATTCCCTGTATGTGGCAATACACGCAGCACGGCAGTGTGTCGGGCATAAGGGGGAATGTTGACCGATCGCGACTGCTGAATGGATCGCTACATCATTTGAAGATCAAGTAAATGTTGGGTAATAAGTAGTAGGTAATGAATCTTAGTGCAGAACTAATTTTCATTACCTACTTTTTAATCTTACTTGTCAGGCAATTTTCAACCGCATTTTGGGGTCAAGTCAGAACTGTGCTGTTGGGGTGAAAATACTTAGCTACGCTCTCTTTTTACATAGCTTACGCCTTTCAAGTGACCATTTTCCACCCTCAGGCTGACCATTTTCAACCTTCTATGTGGTCATTCTGAGACGAAAAATGCCGTTGAATATAGCCCAAAAATGGTGAGAAAATAGCCTTTTTGGCATCAAAAGTGGGGAATATTCATCGTGCACTTTGTCTGATATAAAATTGTCATAATACGCTTATTCTACACTTTCAGTAATTTCAAACGCTTCCAAGAAATGATCAATCAAAGCGATAATATAATCATTCATGGATGTTCGATCTTCATCTGTCAAATGATGTTTGTCTTTATTGTAATAGTTACCAATGAAGGCTATTGGATATAGTGGGCTGTCGAGGTATTCCCGGACTTTCCAGTCATATTTATTTTTTGCAGGGAAAATGGTGTAACTCCAAGAATAACCTAACAAAACATTTCCCCATGAGAAATCATCAGAAGGGATAATATTATTATCAGGAAGATTCTTGTATGCTGACACAGCTCTATCTCTGAAATAATCAAGTAAGTAACCTTCAGAAGTAGCTTTCAGGGTCTTTAATGTAAGCCATGATTTGATTAGTTCAATATGGTCATTTGGAGATTTTATATAATCCTTAACCTTCAGGAATACATAATTCTTTATGTAAGACAGCATGTCAGGAGCTTCCAACAATCTTTCAACCTGTGGTGATTCCAGCCACCAAGGAGAATCTGGGAGTTTTGAAAAATAGCATCCTTCAAAGTCATAAGAGCAATAAGGTATATGACCAAAATTGACAAGACCAGATACGACCCGGAATAGTCTAAACCAGTTAGCAAGCTCGTAGTCGGATTCTTTAGTTCTGCTCCTATGAAGAGCACTACACAATTGGTTTATCTTCATGTATCTGTTAGATAACATTTCGTACGTTATGGTAGCGGTGTCAACGGATTTCCATAATGGTGTAATATCCCCCATAAGATACTCGTTATCTTCCCACTGATTGACAGATTCTGCATAGCCATCCTTGCGGAGCTTATCCTTTATTTGTTCCTCCTCATCATACCAAACTGGCAGAGATATTAGTGGAATCTTTGTAATGGATAACTCCGATATGTCAGCATTCAGAAGGTTTTCATCTGAAGTCTGGTTGATGATTTGAACAAGGTAACGCCAGTCCATCCTGCTGTTGGCTCTTCTTGTCAGCTCTCCTTGCTCATTTTTAGACCAAACTAAGTCAAAATAGTTTCTTCTTAGACGTCTTGTGAAAGGAACTAATAACTGGGTGCCCTTGTGCTCGGCCAATAATGTAATCAGTGGAAGTACAATATCCAAGTCGCAGTTACGCAGCCAGTTCCATACGGAGCTTGTATTTGAAAGACTAATATTTGAACCTTTCTTCTTAACGTGCATACTCAACAATATACCACGTAATTCTCCATTGTCAACAATAGCATCAACAAGTTCTTTTAATGCAAGGAAATATTTGTTTATATTGTCAAGAGAACAGAATTTCTTATAGTTGTCAAAACTCAACTTTATCTCATTTGCATTCTCTGTAATTTTTGTCGGGGCACTTACAAAAAGTTCACGAGGGTTCAAGGAAACAGGTTTTCCATCCTTCCACGCTTTCTCTTGCATCAAGCCTATTTGCCAATACCAGATAAAGAACTCATTCAGTCCATTGTCAGCAGTATTATCTTTACCTCTATTCTGCCAAAACCATTCTTCTCGTTCTTCCCATTGGTCTGAATAAGTCTCAATCTCTTGTTCGGACAAAGACGGTTTTCCTAAAAGTATAGGTTTGATGTTTTCAGTGGAAGACAAGGGCTCTCCTGTAGTGTTAATGACTACATATGTTTCTTCGCCTCTTGAACGGTTTCCCATATCATAATACAGAACCTTCAAATTGTTCAAAACAAACTTGCCAAAGTCAACGAAATCTATATGATCATTTTCTTTAAGAACATCATCTATTCTTTGAAGAGCAGAAACCATACTTTGAATAGAAGCATCAAAATCATATTCATTAAAATACCAGCTTGAAGCCTTAATATCTGTAATGGACGTGTTTTGCGAAATAAAAACATTACGAGCTAAATCACTCAAAAAATACAGTGTACTTTCCCGGATGGCATATTGTAAATGTGGCTCAAAATCATCGTTTCGTTCTTTCTTTGATATTAAATAATCATCAAAGCAACCTCTTGCTTTGGTATTTATTACGCCCAACAGTAAGAAAAGCGTAGTTAATCTCTGCTGACCATCGCATATCTGTATATGATTATGAGGTTGCTCATAACCATAGACCAATCCCATCGTTAAAATGGTGTTAGACTCATTCTCAAAAAGGTCTATAATATTTTTAACGAAATCTGTGACAAGTTCTCTTGTTTTTTTTGACTTCACGTCAACAACAGCCTTATCACCCCAGCAATAATCGCGCTGAAGGTCTGGAATAATGACCTTTGTATTTCCTCCAAACAAATCGGAAAGTGAATACTCATTTCCGCTTATGAAACTGACAACTCTATTCATTGTTATCTTGTATGTTATAATCCTTTTTAAATCTTTCTATGAACAAATCTGCATTAGTTTCAATCTCTTCAATGTCCCATTTGCTACTTGCGAATGATGAGATTGTATGTAGCAGATTGCGGCTCTCAAACGTTCTTTCGTTATGGAAGAACTTGAATTTCTTCTCCTCGAACGGCAGGTTGCTAAATTCGGAGTTGTTCTTACCATATAACAAAACAAGATTGCCTATACAGTGTTCGCTATATTTGGATGGATTAGAAAATTCCGTATCAGAGTTTCTCAGATTTTTTGCTTTTTCTAATGTGATTTCTGTGCCATCCCCTCGAACAAACCGTATTTCTTGTGTCTCTTCGTTCACAACCGAATGGTAGAACATTGATTTTGGGTAGATATGTTCCAATGACTTGTTGTCCCAGATAGAAAAATCAAACTTTACACCTTTATTATCGTTCAGTCTGTTGTATTCAATGACATTAAGACGTAGCAACTGTTTGTATGCCTCAGAATCAATAACATTATACACATGAGGCTTGCAGAACTTTTCAAGTAAATTCCTTGCACGTTCGCTTCTGCGTTGTTCGTTGGAAACACGTTGATTCTCATTTTTTAGGTCAATAGTAAATTCTTCTGTTATTTCCTTATGAGTTGACCCAATCAGCCTCCATCGTGAATATTCTTCCAGCGTTTTGTAGTTTCGCTTATTGACAATGAAGAACATAATTATATTATACTTGTCTTCTGCATCACCATTAGAAGAAATCATAGCTAACTTCAGATTATTGAAAGAAAGAGGATTGTTGAATATATCTTCAAAATCTTTCTGCAAATCTCTCAATCCCTTGAAGACCTCTTTGGCTTTTCTCTTATCGCCATCAGGAAGCAGTTGTTTGAATGTTTTGAATGAAAAACTCTCATTGTGGTTATACTTAATGAAATAGTATTCAAGTAACAATCCCATAGGCTTTTTAGTATTGAAGAATGATGAAACATCATCTCTATACCACCAATAAAGCCATTTATCCCATTCACGAGCATATTTACTACGGAGAGCATTTGTTTCCCAGTCAACTGCGACAATCTCCTGAAGTATAGCATATGTGTCATCTATAGTCTTAATGGCGGGAACACCGTTGAGTGTGTCTGGCAAAGAGATGATGTGAAGAATCTCTGCTTTAACAAGTTCCTCGTCGTGCATAGCAGCCTTTTGACCATTCATCATTGTGAACGTTCTTACAGCCTTTGAACGACTGATTACTATGTATAAAAGGCTAATCTTGTTTAGAAGGTAATTCAAGAAGCCAAGACGTTCTTCTATGGCAGGCAACTTGTCGTTAATTTGTTTTATCGCCTCCTTGAAATAGTAGATGTCTTGTATTTTGTTGTCCTCATCAAAAGAGTTATAATCAAAATCCGGATCTTTCAATCTTGCGATAAAATCCCTTGACAGGGTGCGAATAGAATAATCAAGATTTATATCTTTGTTTCCACTGATGTTTTCGCGTCCCAGACACCACAATAACAAATATATGGTTGTTGTTCGTTGCTGTCCGTCAATTAGAATGATATTTTCACTGTCTTCTACTACAGTTACACCTTGCAAGAAATATTGCTGTGTTGGGTTACTGTGAAAGGCATTCAGCAGACTGGATAATAGATATTCAACTGACGTTTCTTCTTTACCATTTCTCACAGACCATTTATATCCCCTCTGGTAATTGGGGATGATGAATTTTTTCTTTCCATTGTCTGGATAAAGATATTCTTTCAGTGTTTTGAAATTTGTTGCCATTTAATCAACATGTTTATGAGTCTGTAAATAAAATGATTGGTAATCAATACATTGGTGGAATGTTTTGAATAAATTGAACCTTTGTGGTAGAAATCATGGACTCTTTTGTCCGCAGCATCGGATGAAGCGGACAAAAGCATCAAACGCCCTGGCCAATCTTGTCTATAACATATCCAGATAAGTAGGTAATGAAAATTAGTTTTATGTTTGAATGGCCTATTTGGGTACAGATTGCCAACTATCATCCACAAATTATCACCTGCAAGGGATAACAGTTCTTTATTACCTCCTCATCAACTCTGGTACGACAAAGACGGCGTGGATTTGACGTTTCTCAACAGGGGGGATTTGCATATAATCACCGAATAAGGCAGTGAGGTAGGCATCAGAATTTCCGGGGACGGGAAACTCGCGTCCTTCAAACGTGGCTGTAGAAAGGGGGAAGATATCGGTGACATCATAGACCACTCCGTATCCGTTGTTCTCCGGGATAACGCACATTTTGCGATTTCGAGGCAGGACGCAGCATGCCGCCTGCCATACAGCAGAGCAGACGAGGTATTTCGCCCCAAACCATAGAAGTTCGGCAAAAGCGCGGAATGAATAGGGATGGTGCTTGCACAATATGGATTTGCTGCGAGAAAGTCCACGTACGAAGCGGCGGGTGAATTTCTTCGATACAGCAGGGTAGGGGATGAAAGGAAAAATATCTACATAGACGCCCTTTTCGTAGTCAGCCGAAAAATCATCGCCGCCTTCAACGTAGAAGGAGTTGAGATTGCGCACCTTGACGATGGGTTCTTTAGTGGCTTCTACTTCTGGGGTTTGGACAAAAAGATTTTTGGGGAGTTCGTGCTGAGCCACTTCAATAAAGCGTGCAACATCTTCCTTGCGCATGGCAATATCAATGTCATCGTCCCAAGGAATGAACCCCTGATGGCGGATAGCTCCGAGGAGTGTGCCGCCGTCGAGCCAATATTCAATGTGGTGTTTGCGGCAGACTTTGTCAATCTCCACGAGAATGGCGAATTGCTGAAGTTGGCATTGACGCAGGGTGGTGCGACGATATTCTTCTAAAAAGGGGTTGTGCATAGCTGTTAGGATGGGGTGTATATAGAATTGGATATGATGAATGTGAAAAACAGAGGTGGAAACAAGGCAAAAGTACAGAAAAATGCCATTATCGAAGAGAAAGAAGGTGGCTTATGTCTTGGTATCTGATTATTTTTCTCTAATTTTGCATTTAGCAGGTTCTGTTTGTAGGACTTCCCTTTCCTGCAAACGGTTTCTTGTCGTATATCTTCTCCCAAGAAAATAGGAATCATGAATATTGCAGTGATTTTTGCAGGCGGCAGCGGTAGCAGAATGCACACGAAGTCGCGCCCCAAGCAGTTTTTGAATTTGAACGGTAAGCCAATTCTGCTCTACACGATAGAGCTGTTTGAAGACCACCCGGAAGTGGATGCCGTGGTCTGTGTGTGCATTGAATCGTGGATACCCTATTTGCTGCAGACGCTGCAGAAATACGATATCAAAAAAGTGGTGGCTGTCGTCGCTGGAGGAGGAACCGGGCAAGAGTCAATCTACAAAGGCCTGTGTGCAGCAGAAGAGTATGTGCGGTCGAAGGGTGTGGAGGCCGAAAAGCATGTGGTGCTTATACACGATGGCGTGCGACCGCTGATAAACGAAGAGACCATATCGGCAAATATCAGTAAGGTGAAAGAATGCGGCAGTTGTATCACGTGTGTGCCTGCCATAGAGACCGTCATCATCAGTCAGGAAGATGGGGCTCTGGAGATTCCCCGACGGTCAGAGTGCAAGATGGCCCGAGCACCGCAGAGTTTCTTCTTGCATGATATTTTGGCGGTGCATCGCAGAAGTAGGGAGGAAGGACGCACTGACTTCATAGATTCCTGCTCGATGATGAACTACTATGGGTATAGTTTAGGCACCGTCATGGGACCGATGGAGAATATAAAAATCACGACTCCTTCGGACTATTACGTCATGAGGGCGATGATAGAAGTCCGCGAAAATCAGCAGATATTTGGGATTTAACTATACTATATATGGGTATTCTGCAAGATGATGCCAGGGAATTGGCACAAGGTTTTGCTCTTGCAAAAGAGTTGGAAGGCTGCCGTGTGCTCATCACGGGAGCCACGGGACTGATAGGAAGCGTATTGGTAAGAAGTCTGCTGCAGATGAACGAATATCGAGCATTGGGGCTGCAGCTGGTATGTCCGGTCAGAGACTTGCATAAGGTTTGGCGGATGTTTCCAGACATGCCCGTCGATGCCCCGATAGAGTGGGTTGAATGTGAAGACATAGCATCGTTCGAAATCGCAGATTACGCCCCCCTCGACTATGTGTTTCATTTGGCAAGCCCTACTGCTTCGGGTTTCTTCGTCGCACATCCTGTAGAGACGCTTACGGCAAGCATTCTCTCCACTAATCATTTGCTGGAGAGCTTGAAGGGTGCTATTGGGATTCGGGCTTTCGTCTATGTTTCCTCATTAGAGAGTTATGGAGCCGTGGAAGCCGGAGCAACCGAACATATCAGTGAGGAGCGGCAGGGGTATGTAGATCCCCTCTCGCCACGGAGCAGTTACCCTATGGGTAAGCGGACGGCAGAATGCCTCTGTGCAGCGTATGCAGAAGAGTATGGGTTGCCCACGCGAATAGCACGCCTCACACAGACGTTTGGTGCAGGCGTTTCCGCTGATGACAGCCGAGTCTTCGCACAGTTTGCAAAGAGCGTGATGAGGGATGAGGATATCGTCTTGCACACGGAGGGCAAGAGCGCAAAGCCTTATTGCTACGTGACAGACTGTGTGGCTGCACTTTTGTATATAGCCTTAAAAGGTACTGACGGAGTGGCCTATAATGTGGCAAACGCTTCGACGTATATCAGCATACGGGATATGGCTGAGCAACTGCGGAAGAAATTCAATGAGCATATAGCGGTGAGACTGGAACTACACCCTGAAAAAGGCTATGCTCCTACCACACAGCTGCCTTTAGACACTCACAGATTAGAATCGCTGGGATGGAAGCCCAGGGTAGATTTAATGGAGATGTTCGGCCGACTAATGCGGTGGTATGCTGAAAAATAACAAGGCTGAAGGATTAGTGATATACAGATTTGTAATAGCTTGTTTTATAGTTGATTGAATTTCGATATCTAAACTGTTGCGCGATGTCTGAATGGCATACTAATAATCGCATCTTGCTGCTGGACTATATGCGGGTTGTTACGGCCTTTTTGGTGATTTTTGGTCATTTGTACGACCCTACGCCCGACAATTATGTGCGTATGTTCATCTATCAGTTCCACATGCCGCTGTTCTTTGTCGTGAGTGGTATGCTGCATCGTGCGAAGCCCGTAGGCTATTTGGCGAAACGATTGCTTTGGCCCGTTGTGATATTTGTGTGGTTCTATTATCTGCTGTGCTATCCCCTGTATCATTGCGGAATATGGCAAGGGGCCACTCAGACACAACAACTGCCTTTTTTGCCATTTATCGGGGCAACTTGTAAAGATTTAATGCTGTATTTTATAGACTGCAAAGGGTGGGGACCCTCGTGGTTCATCATAGCTCTCTTCTATGTGAAGTTGATGACGATAGGAGCCGATGCCTTGACGGCAGACTGCAAACAGCGCATCCCAAGTCAGAAGAGAAGTATCAACCGACTATGGCGCGGATGTCAAGTGTTCATGATGTTGATACCTGTGGGCATCGGTTTTTTCATCGTTTCTCAATACGGGCGATGGCAGGGCTATCCCACATGGCGCAATGTGGGATATTTGGCAAATGCCCTGATGGCATGGCCTTATTATCAGATAGGACGACTGTTTGCACCTTGTCTGGGGCAATATGTCGTACGATGGAAAGCAAAAAGCAAGAATCTCGTAGTGGCACTCCTGTGCTGCGCTGTTGTATGTCTGTTGGTGGCTCTAAACGGTGGGACCTCTATGTTCGCCATTCTCTTCGGACATCTTGCTCGGCCATGGAATTTCGTTTGCTGCTATTTGAGCGGAGTGGCTGGTACGTGGATGCTGCTGCACAGTTGTTTGCTTTTCCCCCAGCAACTCGGAGCAAGGGGAACCCGATTCGTGCGTTTGGCTGCCACATCGCTGATGGGAGTCGTGGGATTTCAATATTTCTTCTGTGAGGTGGTGCGACATACCATCGGTTTGGAACAGCCCTATTGGTTGAGTTTTCTGCTGTCTCTGCTGATATATGCTATTTGTGTGTGCCTTTGGCAATTCTGCCGCTATCTGCACCTTGCTGAATAGGACATGGAAGGACATTGTGCAAGTAAGAAAGGAGGCTGAGGTTAAGAGAATTTCATGGCAAAATAGGGATTTGAAAGCAAAATGCAGAAAACTTGTTTGGTTTTTTCAACTTTGTTTTGTTGCGCCGCCAAAAATTTCTATCTTTGCTACCCCATAGAAGGACAACTAACAGACAAAACATTCCATATAATTTCATTTTTCAACATCAAGACAATGGAAAAAAGTGCACTTCAGGTAGCTCGCGCTGCCTATCAGCCCAAACTTCCCAAGGCTCTTCTTGGACCCGTAGTAGCCGTTGAGGGTGCTCCTACTCAGAGCGTAGGCAATCAGGAAGAAATCAAGGCTATGTTCCCGAACACATATGGCATGCCTGTTATCACGTTTGAGGCAGGCGAAGCAAAGACGCTGGAGCCGTTCAATGTAGGTATCATTCTTTCGGGCGGTCAGGCTCCTGGTGGACACAACGTCATCAGCGGTCTGTATGACGGTGTGAAGTCGCTCAATAAGGATTGCAAATTGTATGGCTTCCTGATGGGTCCCGGTGGACTGGTAGAGCACAAGTACGTGGAGTTTACCGATGAGTTCATTGATGAGTATCGTAACACGGGTGGTTTCGACATCATCGGCAGTGGACGTACGAAACTGGAAAAGAACGAGCAGTTCGAGAGTGGTATTGAAATCCTCCGCGAACTGGGCATTAAGGCGCTCGTCATCATTGGTGGCGATGATTCTAACACGAATGCTTGCGTGCTGGCTGAATACTATGCTGCTAAGAATTATGGCGTGCAGGTAATCGGTTGCCCCAAGACTATAGACGGCGACTTGAAGAATGAACAGATTGAAACCAGCTTTGGTTTTGATACCGCTTGCAAGACGTATGCTGAACTTATTGGTAATATTCAGCGTGACTGCAACTCTGCCCGTAAATACTGGCATTTCATCAAGCTGATGGGACGCAGTGCCAGCCATATCGCTTTGGAGTGCGCCCTTCAGACTCAGCCCAACGTTTGCCTTATCAGCGAGGAAATTGAGCAGAAGGCCATGAGTCTTGACGATGTTGTAAGCTACATAGCAAAGATTGTGGCAGAGCGCGCTGCAGACGGCAATAACTTTGGTACTGTGCTCATCCCTGAGGGCCTGATTGAATTTATCCCTGCTATCAAGAAACTGATTGCAGAACTGAACGAGGTGCTGACTGATCCCGCAACGGGCGAGAGCCGCGAGTTCAGTGGTGCAGAAGAGCAGATTGCCTTCGTCAAGAGCTCGATCGCTCCCGAAAACCTCGCTATCCTCGAAAGCCTGCCTGCTGACGTTGCTCGCCAGCTCTGTCTGGATCGCGATCCCCACGGAAACGTGCAGGTTTCGCTCATTGAGACGGAGAAACTGCTGAGCCGCATGGTGGCTACCAAGCTGGCACAGTGGAAGGAAGAGGGTAAATACTGCGGAAAGTTCAGTGCACAGCACCACTTCTTCGGCTATGAAGGACGTTGCGCTGCTCCCTCAAACTACGATGCTGACTACTGCTACAGCCTCGGCTTCAACGCCAGTCGCCTCATTGCCAATGGCAAGACTGGCTATATGTCTATCATTAAGAACACCACCGCTCCTGCCGCAGAATGGATTGCTGGCGGTGTGCCTATCACAATGATGATGAACATGGAGCGTCGTAATGGTGCGATGAAGCCCGTTATCCGCAAGGCTCTCGTTGAGCTTGAAGGTGCTCCCTTCAAGTTCTTCGCTGCACATCGTGAGGAATGGGCTAAGAAGACTGCTTATGTCTATCCCGGACCGATTCAGTATTGGGGACCCTCAGAGGTTTGTGACCAGTGTACCAAGACGCTGGCTCTTGAGCAGGCATAAGACTTGGATGGCTGGAGAAATTCCGACCTTATGATTGATGTATTCCACACCCATCTTGGCACTGCCAGATGGGTGTGTTTTTGCCTGATAAGTAGGTAATGAAAATTATTTTTATGTTAGAATGTTCTATTTGGATGCAGGTTTTAGTTTGTGCTATGTGAATGTTTTCAAGGCTAAAAGATGCGCCAAAGAGAGCGTTCAAACATAAAAACCATAAAATAAATCTTGCTGTACTTACTATAAAAAAATTCATTACCTACTTGCCTCTTAACCAATTTCTTCTCCTTCTCAAACAAATAATTTGTAGAACACTCCTAAGATGACGACATCAAAACCTATCCGCAAGAAAAAGGGAAATACGCGTAGAAAGAAGAAAGGGAGTGGGCAAGGATGGCTGCCACGTGTGAGAAATCTGCTGTTTGGCAATCGTTACAAACGTGTATTCTGGGTGGCTGCAGTGTGTATCACCCTCTTCTACATCTTTCTCTTCTATACTTTTTTAGTCATACCTTCTTCAGTGCGTAGCAGATGGCTTGCGCTTTATGGCGATATTTCTTACCCTGCGGGGTATAGCATCCACGGTATAGATGTCAGTCACCATCAGGGACGGATAGACTGGAAACGAGTGGCAGAGGCAAAGGTGAACGATGAGCCTATTGTGTTCGTCATCATCAAAGCTACAGAGGGGAAAAGCCTGCTTGATGAGAATTTTAATGATAATTTTTATCAAGCGCGGGAGTATGGACTTGTGCGTGGAGCCTATCATTATTTTACTCCCTCGGTGAAAGGGAAAATTCAGGCTCAGTATTATCTGCACCAAGTTCATCTCGATGAAGGCGACCTTCCGCCTGTGTTGGATGTGGAGGAGCGCGGAAAACTGTCGTGTCAGGAATTGCAGCGAGAAGTCTTGGAATGGTTGCGTATAGTAGAGGAGTGCTATGGAGTGGCTCCTATTATATATACAGGACTGAAATTCAAGGAAGCCAACCTTTCTACTCAAGAGTTCGCTAAATATCCCTTCTGGATAGCGCATTATTATGTAAAAGAGGTGGGTTATAAAGGCGAATGGCGTTTTTGGCAGCATACTGACTTAGGTCAGGTGGATGGTATTCGTGGGCCAGTTGACCTCAATATCTACAATGGTTCGATGTATGATCTCCGACAACTAACTATTGGAAAAGGCGAAGAACCCATAGAGGAAGATTCCGCAGAATGAGGGTTGAAACTCTTTCTGTGGTTGATTCATAGCCGAAGAAAGCCCCCTGCGGTGAGGAGGCTTTCAAAAAAGTCAGTTGATGTGTATGCAGCTGGCTATTTCTGTAAGTAGTGGCGAAGCGTGATGAGAGGATGATAGAAAAGCATACGGGGACCGCACCAACGCATCACTTCACGCATGCGATTTCTCATGTCGGGAGCATAGCAGTGAATGGGACATTTCTTGCAGGAAGTCTTGTCGTTGCCGAATTTGCATCTGTCTAATCGTTTGTGGGCATATTCTAATAGAGCTTGATAGGCTGGAGGCAGTTGCTGAGTCTTCAGATGGCGGCGGCAATATAGCCGTATCATCAGTTCGATGATGGCTTTCTCCTGTTCTATTATCGTCATGTAATGGCAAGTTAGTTGTTCTGGATGCTCAGTTGTGATGGGAAACGTAAAGAAAATCACTACCGTCGCTTATATGTGCGAGCAGTAGTGATTGGATGAGATGATAGCCTGTGTGTGGCTTTGTAGCTCTTGGTGAGTGAGAGAGAATATGGAAAGAGCTTATTTCTTCTTTCTCCAGCGTTTGTTCATGCCTGCCACCACTTCTTTCGTAATGTCAAAGGCAGGGTCGGCATAGAGGATGTTATCTCCAGATTTAGCGAGAATCATGCTGTACTGACCATCCTTGTTGAGGATTTTGATATAGTTTTGCAGGCTGTCGTGCAGACTGAGATTGAATGCGTCTTGTTCCTTCTGCAGTTCGATAGCGTATTTTTCCTGAAGATTTGCTCCTTCGGTTTGCATTTGCTGTAGGCGTTGCTGTGCAGCTTCATACTCTGCCTGAGAGGGGTAGCCACTGCTCTGCATCTTTTTGGCAAAGTCGGCGTATGCCTGCTGGAATGCACGCTCTTTGCTTGCTACATTATTGCTGTATGTCTGGCTTTTGGCTTCCAGACGAGCTTTTGCCTCTATGCACATGTCAAGTTGTGTCATCAGACTGTCCACATTGACGTATGCTATGCGGAGCGATTCTGACTGCATCGTAGTGTCTGCCTTGGGCATTCCATTGGCTTTGGGAGTTGCTTGCTTTCCGTTGCAACCACAGAGGCAGAAGGTGGCACATATCATCAGTGGGATGAGAATGTTTTTTTTCATTTTTTCTTACTTTGGAGAGATAGGGATGAAGTTCTATCGGTTTTTTGTTATTATAATCTTATGTGAGATATTAGGCTCAGCTACGTTCCTTGACGGCATGCAAGTTTGGAGTTCGGGCTTCGCGATCCTGCTGTCGAGCACAATGAATGCCCTGCTTTCGCAAATAGCGATTGCCGCTGACGTGTGAATTGACAAATCTGCCACGAATGATAATGCCGAGGGAAAGCAAGATAACGGCTACTGCTACTATAATAAAAGTTAAGACAAGGATTTTTTCCATACTATAAGCATTGATTTTCAGATTTTGTTGTATCTTTGCGCTGCAAAATTAAGCTAAAACGGTTGATTTTCCAAGAAAAACGCCCTTTTTCAGTAGAAAATAGGGCTTGCCCATTGGGGCTGGTAATGTTTGCTGATGGGCTTTGCTGGTTTCTTTGCCAGATGAAGGCTTATGGCCCTGATTCGGGAATAATGCTTTGGTCATGCCCCGGCAACAAAAGGCCGTAGATACCTCTGATAATTATATCTTAAATAGACTATAAAAAATGAGCCAATTGCAACCGCAAATTGTTTTTGACTGTTTCGCACAGGTCAACAAAGTGCCTCGCCCTTCAAAACGCGAGGAGAAAATGATAGAGTTCCTCCGTAATTTCGGTGTGCAACTCGGATTAGCAACTCGTGTTGATGAGACGGGAAACGTCATCATCTGCAAGCCTGCTACCGCAGGATATGAGAATCGTAAGACCGTGATTCTGCAAAGCCATATGGATATGGTCTGCGAAAAGAATAAAGATGTAGACTTCGATTTTGATCATGATGCCATTCAAACTTATGTTGATGGCGAATGGCTGAAGGCGAAGGGTACTACGTTGGGAGCTGATGATGGTATTGGCGTTGCCATGCAAATGGCTGTTTTGCAGTCAGATAGTATTGAACACGGACCAATAGAGTGTGTCTTCACGCGTGATGAAGAGACGGGACTGACGGGTGCTGAAGGCATGCAACCCGGATTTATGTCTGGCGATTATCTGATAAATCTTGACTCGGAGGACGAAGGTGAGATGTTTGTTAGCTGTGCGGGCGGAGTCCGTACGGAAGGCCGTTTTGCCTTTCCTCTTTCTGAGTGGAAGCCAGTTAGTGATTACTTTGTGGCAAATGTATTCGTTAAAGGTCTGACGGGAGGTCATTCTGGAGATGATATCAATAAGAATCGTGCCAACGCCAACAAACTTTTGGTGCGTCTGCTCTGCGAGGAAATGGAAAAGACTGATTTGCGCCTTATTGACATTCAGGCTGGCGGTCTTCATAATGCGATTCCTCGTGAGGCACATGCGGTAGTGGCTGTGCCTATGGCATATAAGGAGCAATTGCGCGTAGATATAAATGTATTTGCAGCAAACGTACGTGATGAGTTCTCTGTGACAGAACCTGATGTCATTGTTGATATGGATAGCACTACTGCAGAGGGACGTTTGGCCTTGCCACAAGAGAAGGTGGTCCGTATGCTCAAGTGTCTGCTTGCTGTACATAATGGAGTCTTTGCCATGAGCCAAGACATGGAAGGACTGGTAGAGACGAGCAGTAATCTGGCGAGCATACATCTTGAAGGCGAAGAAGTGGTGGTTAATAGTAGCCAGCGCTCCAGTATGCCTTCAAATATTCCTAACATGGCACGAATCGTTCGATGTGCCTTGGAACTTGGTGGCGCGCGCTGCGTAACGAACGAAGGTTACCCTGGCTGGAAGATGAATCCTAAGAGTGAGATTGTAAATATCGCACGAGAAAGCTATGTACGCCTCTTTGGTAAGGAACCTAAAGTGAAGGCAATACATGCAGGTCTGGAGTGTGGACTTTTCAGCGAGAAATACCCGCATCTTGATATGGTCAGCTTCGGACCTACGTTGCGTGGTGTGCATTCTCCTGATGAAAAACTGCTCATCCCTACCGTGCAAATGGTTTGGAATCATCTTTTGGATATATTGAAGAATATTCCTCAAAAATAGAAGTTTTTTTGTTTTGAACAGACTCCCCATTCTCTTTTTTATGAATATGCTCCTTGTCCTCGCTTCGTGCATGGGCGAGGAGCAGTATTCTGTGTCGGTACACGACACGATGGTCTTCTCTGCTGATACCGTAGCTTTTGACACAGTCATTGCAGGGCAGAGCACAAATACCTATACGTTTCAACTGTTTAATCGTGGAGAAAAGGCGCTGAGAATACAGAAGGCGAACCTTGGACTGGGACAGGCATCTCCTTTTGTAGCCAATGTCGATGGCTTATGGCTCTCTGATGGTGAGGGCGGACCTTTCACAATATATGGAAAGGATAGCTTAAGAGTTTTTGTGAAGCTAAATGCGCCCTTGACAGATTTGGACGAACCACAGTATTTAGAGGATTTTCTTGAGTTTTCTCTTGAAAGTGGTGTAAAACAGAAAGTTATACTTACGGCTTCAAGTCAAGATGTAAACATTTTGACAGGTGAGGTCTGCTCAGGATTAACTGTTTTGGACAGCCCAAGACCCTATCAGATTTTTGATAGCCTTGTTGTAGAGAGGGGCGCAGTGTTGCAGCTAATTCCGGGAGCACGATTGTATTTCCATGCAGATGCTTCGCTCATCGTTCATGGCACATTGGTGGCGCAGGGTACGGCAGAAAAGCCCATTGTCATGCGGGGTGACCGTTTGGGGTATATGTTTTCCAATCAGCCCTATGACCGCATTCCCGGGCAGTGGGGAGGGGTAGTGTTTACGGCTGAAAGCTATGACAATGATATGACTTGGTGTGATGTTCATTCGGGAAAGTTCGGTATTCAGTGTGATTCTTCGGATGTGCAACAATCAAAGTTGATTATTGATAACAGTGTCATTCATAATACGATGGGGCATGCTTTCTTTGCCAAGAATTGCAGGACGTTTGTCGGCAATTGTCAGATTACGAATGCTGGTGGGAATTGCGTGACACTCTTGGGTGGAGACCATACTTTCGTGCATTGCACAATAGGGGAATTCTACCCATTTACTGGCGGACGAGGAGTCGCGTTGAATTTTACAAATTTCGAGGGGACTACTCCTTTACCCCTGACTCGGTGTCAGTTTATAAATTCTATCATTACAGGTTATGCCGATGATGATATTATGGGTGAGGCTGCAACAGACTTTGAAGATTGTGCTTTCAATTACATTTTCAAAAACTGTCTGCTAAATACGCCGAGGGTAGAAAACGAAGCACTAATAGATTGCATCTTCGAAGAAGATTGTGAGGACAGGGAATTGCGTAAGGCTGGAAATTTTTATCCTGCTTTTGACAATGTACAGTTGATTTACCCTTTCACGCTTTCTCCCCATAGTAGTGCGGTTGGTAAGGCTGATGCTGCACTTACACAGCAGTCTGGATATATTTTTGATCTTCGTGGCAAATCTCGACTGGAGGATGATGCTCCGGATATAGGTGCTTATGAAGCACAACAGGAAGAGGAGCAGAAGTGAAGTGGACTTTATATATAGTTCTACTCTGGAATGTTGTTGAGCAGATAACACGATACGTTTTTTTTGTAAGATTAGCTATTGTACTTGTATGTATTGTACGCGCATAAATCATTGTTTTTATGGCTGTTAGTAAGAATAATTTCAAGAAAAAAAGTAATACAACTGTTCCTGAGCAAGATGGTTTCGGCAGGCTGCAACCGCAGGATATCAATCTTGAGAAGGCTGTCATTGGAACGCTGTTGTTGGAGAAGGAAGCTTATGCCGAGGTGAGTGAAATACTCAAACCTGAAAGTTTCTATGACAGGCGTCATCAGATGATTTATGAAGCCATTCGGCAACTGAATATTGAGGAAAGGCCTGCAGACCTTTATACCATCATCGATCAGTTGCAGAAGATGGAGATGCTGGAAAAAGCTGGTGGAATGCCTTATATTGCACAGCTGAGTAATGAGGTTTCCAGTGGCGCGCATATTGAATTTCATGCCAGAATCATTGCGCAAAAGGCTACGGCGCGCCAACTTATTGCTTATACGGCAAATATTCAAAGTAAGGCTTTTGACCCTACCAGCGATGTGGATGTTTTGATGCAAGAGGCTGAAGGTAGTCTGTTTGAACTCTCTCAGCAGAACCTTAAAAAAGACTATGTGCAGATAGACTCTGTCATCAATGCGGCCTATGATATGCTCCATAAGGCATCCAAGCGTGTGGATGGTATGAGCGGAACGGCCAGCGGATTTTATGCGCTCGACAAGATGACTTCGGGATGGCAGGATTCTGACCTTATCATACTTGCTGCACGTCCTGCAATGGGAAAAACGGCATTTGCGCTGTCAATGGCAAAAAATATAGCTATTGATCAAGGTGTGCCTATGGCTTTATTCTCGTTGGAAATGAGTAATGTGCAGCTTGTAAACCGTCTGATTGTAAATACGTGTGAGATAAAGGGTGAAAAAATAAAGTCTGGACAACTTGAACCTTATGAATGGGCGCAACTGGACAAAAAAATAAAAGATTTGTATGGCAAGCCTCTCTTTATTGATGATACGCCTTCGCTTTCTGTGTTTGAATTAAGAACAAAGGCTCGGCGTCTGGTGAGAGAGCATGGTGTGCGCATCATCATGATTGATTACCTTCAGTTGATGAATGCCTCTGGGATGAATTTTAACAGCAGACAGGAAGAAGTATCCACTATCAGTCGCTCGTTGAAAGGATTGGCAAAAGAATTAAACATTCCTATTATAGCCTTGTCGCAGTTGAATCGTGGTGTTGAAAACCGTGAAGGAGCGGAAGGAAAGCGACCGCAGTTAAGCGACTTGCGTGAGTCGGGTGCCATTGAGCAGGATGCTGATATGGTGCTTTTTATCCACCGTCCTGAGTATTATCATATCTATAAGAGTGAGAAAGGTGAGGACTTACGTGGAAAAGCTGAGATTATCATTGCCAAGCATCGTAACGGTTCTGTCGGCGATGTCTTGCTGACCTTCAAAGGACAATATGCTCGTTTTGAAAATCCTGAAGATGGTTCAAGTATTCCTCTTCCGGGAGAGCAGGCTGGTACTCCGATGGGGGCGGCAGCTGCCGCTTTGCAGCAGGCGGGTGGCACTCCTCCAGCTTCTCCTTTCCCTGATGTTCCTTTTATTGCTCCCACAGATAATGTAACTCCATTTTAGAATAGTTTAATGAAGGCAGCCAGAATGTTGGTATATTAGTCTCCTCTGCCTCTGTTCTCTCCGTTATCGCCTGAAAGCCCCTGCCAAGCTTCATCCGCAGAGCTTCAGCCTCCCGCATGGCCACTTTCGCCCCCGGTTGTGCCCATTTCCTACCCCAAATGTGGCCATAATGCCCCCTCTAAGTGTTCACTTTGACCCCCAAAATGGTCATCCTGAGCCTCTCCTCCCATAGCCTCTGTTCTCTCAGTCGGCGGTTGAGAGCCCCTGTCAGTCCTTTCCGCCGCCCACATCCATGCCCTTTTCTCCGTTTCCTCCCTCTTTTCCCTATTATATATATAGGAGCCC